>VFBG01000043.1 GCA_006515835.1 bacterium
GCTGGGTCCCGGGGTCGCTTCGCGCCCCGGGATGACGAAAGGGATGGAGCCTCCTTCAGAACCGCCCTAAACCAGCCCCATGCCCAAGCTGACGTCCGCCATCGACCCGCACAGCCCCGCCTTCAAGGCGCTCGACGCCCACAACCGGGCGCTCCGCGACGAACTGCATGAGAAGGTCGCAAAGGCCGCGCGCGGCGGCTCGGACGCCAGCCGCGACCGGCACGTCTCGCGCGGCAAGCTCCTGCCCCGCGATCGGGTCGAGCGGCTGCTGGATCCCGGTTCGCCCTTCCTCGAGATTGGCCAGCTGGCCGCCAACGGCATGTATGGCGATGCGAAGGATCCGGACGGAGCCCCCGGCGCCGGCATGATCTGCGGCATCGGCCGGGTCTCGGGACGCGAGGTGATGATTGTCGCCAACGACCCGACCGTGAAGGGCGGTGCCTATTTCCCGATGACGGTGAAGAAGCACCTGCGGGCGCAGGCAATCGCCGAGCAGAACCGGCTGCCCTGCGTCTATCTGGTCGATTCCGGCGGGGCCAACCTGCCGCACCAGGCCGAGGTCTTCCCCGACCGCGACCATTTCGGCCGCATCTTCTCCAATCAGGCCCGGATGTCGGCCAAGGCCATCCCCCAGATCGCCTGCGTCATGGGCAGTTGCACCGCCGGCGGCGCCTATGTCCCGGCCATGTCGGACGAGAGCGTCATCGTCCGCAACCAGGGCACCATCTTCCTCGCCGGCCCGCCGCTGGTGAAGGCCGCCACGGGCGAGGTCATCTCGGCCGAGGAACTGGGCGGGGCGTCGTCGACTATGTCGCCGAGAACGACGAGCACGCGCTGGAGATCGTCCGCACCATCGTCGACAGCCTGAACACGGTGAAATCGGTCGAGCTGGACGTGCGCGAGCCCCGCCCCCCCGCCTTCGACGCGGAGGAGCTGTATGGCCTGATCCCCGACGACGTCCGCGCCCCCTATGACGTACGCGAGGTCATCGCCCGCATGGTCGACGGCTCGGAATTCGATGAGTTCAAGGCCCTGTTCGGCACGACCCTGGTCTGCGGCTTTGCCCGCATCTGGGGCTATCCGGTCGCCATCCTGGCCAACAACGGCGTGCTGTTCTCGGAGAGCGCGCTGAAGGGCGCTCATTTCATCGAACTGGCCTGCAAACGGAAGATCCCGCTGGTCTTCCTGCAGAACATTTCGGGCTTCATGGTCGGCGGTAAATACGAGGCCGAGGGCATCGCCAAGAACGGCGCCAAGCTGGTCACCGCCGTCTCTTCTGCCGAGGTGCCGAAATTCACGGTTCTGATCGGCGGCAGCTTCGGGGCCGGCAACTACGGCATGTGCGGCCGCGCCTTCGCCCCGCGTTTCCTGTTCACCTGGCCGAACAGCCGGATCAGCGTCATGGGCGGCGAACAGGCGGCGGCAGTGCTGGCCACCGTCCACCGCGACGCCGACAGCTGGACCCCGGATCAGGCCGAGGCCTTCAAGGCGCCGATCCGTCAGAAATACGAGGACGAGGGCAATCCGTACCACGCCACCGCCCGCCTCTGGGACGACGGCGTCATCGATCCGGTGCAGACGCGGGATGTGCTGGGACTAGCGATTTCGGCCAGCCTGAACGCCCCGATCCCGGAGACGACGTTCGGCGTGTTCAGGATGTAGTCAGGGCTGGCGGAGGATCTTCTCCATCGCCTTCCCCTTCCCAACCTCGTCGACCAGTTTGTCGAGGTGGCGGATCTCACGCATGAAGGGGTCCTCGATCTGCTCGACCCGGTGGCCGCAGATCATGCCGGTGATCAGGAAGCGGTCCGGGTTCATGGCCGGGGCTTCGGCGAAGAAGGTCTCGAAGTCGGTCTTCGCCGCCAGCAGGGCCTCAAGCTGATCCTGTGAATAGCCCGTCAGCCAGCGGATCACCTGATCCACCTCGGCTCGAGTCCGGCCTTTCCGTTCCGCCTTGGCGACATAGTGGACGTGGACGCTGGCCACGCTCATCCGGCGGACGCGATCATTCGGGCTGGTCGGCATTCAGTACGGTATGGCGGCCCGCACCGGTTCGTCCAGCGCCCAGCGGTAGGAATCCGGACCGAACGGCAGGTCGAACAGGCGCGGTGCCTCGCTGTCCGGGGTCGGATCCATATGCAGTTCGAATGCTGACAGAAGGGCACGACGGGTGCGCTCGGCGGCGGGACCGTGGACGCCCTTGCGCTGAAGGATGCGGCCGATGATCACCTCGCGATGCGCCGCGCCACCCTGGGCCTCGAGCTGTTCCCGGATTTCCGCGGCGAGCCTGGCCTTGGCCTGGGTCAGTCGGGCCGGCTTCCTGATGGCGGGTGCAGCAGGTTTCGACATGGGCGACCTTGTCCCGGGGATGTCTCGTTAACGATTCGGTCATGAAGACGACCGGCACCGGCCTGTCAAGATAACGCCGGTCTTTGCGCCAGCGCGATGCGATTTGCCGGGCGATGCGTTACAGACGCACAGCCTCAAGAGGACCCGCCATGAGCCAGCCGACCGCAGCCGACCTGAACGCCCTCGACATCACCCCCGGCGAGGCCGCCGAGATCAACGCCATCGCCCACCCGCTGCTGGCCGATGCCGCGCCCGACGCCGACGGCGATCTGGTGCGGATCGACTCCACCGCTGACGGCGTGGTCTTCGTCACCATCAACCGGCCGGACAAGCGCAACGCCTTTGACGCCGCGACCATCGCCGCCCTGTACGAGGCCTTCGAGACGCTCCAGGGGGCCGACCATGTGCGCGTTGTCTTCATCCGCGGCGCCGGCGGGACCTTCAGCGCGGGGGCCGACCTGGGCTGGATGGCCGACGCCGTCCGCTGGTCCGAGAGCGACAACCGCGACGACGCCATGGCCCTGGCGAAGATGCTCAAGGCCCTGCACGACGTCCCGGCCCTGACCTGCGCCATCGTCGAGGGGGCGGCCATGGGCGGCGGGGCCGGCATCGTCGCCGCCTGCGACATGGCCGTGGCGGTCAAGGGTGCCAAATTCGCCTTCTCCGAGGTCAAGCTCGGGCTCATTCCCGGGACGATCGCCCCCTATGTCGTCGAGGCCGTCGGCCCCCGCACGGCCCGGGCCCTGTTCATGACTGCGGACCTGTTCGACGCGGACGCGGCGAAATCCTTCGGCCTGATCGGCCATGTGCTGGACAGCGCGGACCAGATCGACGGCTTCATCGCGAGCTTCTCCGCCAGCATGAAGGCCTGTGCGCCGGGTGCCGTCGGCGACGCCAAGCGGCTGGTCCACCATGTCGCCGGCCACCGCATCGACCATTCGTTGATGGAAGAAACCGCCAAGCGCATTGCCCGCGCCCGCGTCTCGCCCGAGGGCCAGGAGGGTGTCGGCGCCTTCCTCGAGAAGCGCAAGCCGCGCTGGGCGGAGTAGGAGGAGTGATTAGTGGCTCGTGATTAGTGATTAGGGATTGCCGCTTCCCTGCCTGCGGAAGGGCGGCGCGGTCAGCGCAGAGGCGCAGGTGCCAGCCAGCCACTAACCACTAGCCACTAGCCACCTCTACAACCGGACCCATGTTCACCTCCGTCCTGGTCGCCAATCGCGGCGAGATCGCCTGTCGCGTCTTCCGTACCGCCCGCCGCATGGGCATCCGGACCATCGCGGTCTATTCCGAAGCCGATGCGAAGGCCCTGCATGTCCGGGAGGCCGATGAGGCCGTCCTGATCGGCCCGGCCCCGGCGCGCGAAAGCTATCTGGACGCGGCGAAGGTGCTCGCCGCCGCGAAGGCCACCGGTGCCGAAGCCATCCACCCCGGCTACGGCTTCCTGTCCGAGAACGCCGATTTCGCCGAAGCGGTCATGGCCGCCGGCCTCGTCTGGATCGGCCCGCCACCCGCCGCCATTCGCGCCATGGGACTGAAGGACGCCGCCAAGTCCCTGATGATTGCGGCCGGCGTGCCGGTCACCCCCGGTTATCTGGGCGAGGACCAGTCGCTGGAACGCCTGCAGACCGAGGCCGACGCCATCGGCTACCCGGTCCTGATCAAGGCCGTCGCCGGCGGCGGCGGCAAGGGGATGAGGAAGGTCGAACGCGCCGAAGACTTCGCCGCCGGCCTCGCCTCGGCCCAGCGCGAGGGGCAGGCCTCGTTCGGCGATCCCCGCGTCCTGATCGAGAAATACATCACCCGCCCGCGGCACATCGAGGTGCAGGTGTTCGGCGACAGCCATGGCGAGGTCGTCCACCTGTATGAGCGCGACTGCTCCCTGCAGCGCCGCCACCAGAAGGTCATCGAGGAGGCTCCCGCCCCCGGCATGGACGCCGCCACCCGCAAGGCCATCACCGAAGCCGCCGTCCGCGCTGCCCGAGCCGTGAACTACGAAGGTGCCGGCACCATCGAGTTCATCGCCGACGCCTCCGACGGGCTCAAGGCAGACCGCATCTGGTTCATGGAAATGAACACCCGGCTGCAGGTCGAACACCCGGTCACCGAGGCCGTCACCGGCGTCGATCTGGTCGAATGGCAGTTCCGCGTCGCCGCCGGCGAGCCGATCCCGCTGAAGCAGGCCGACATTCCGCTCAACGGATGGGCCATGGAGGCCCGCCTCTACGCCGAGGACCCTGCCAACGGCTTCCTGCCGAGCATCGGCAAGCTCGAGCATTTCGTGATGCCCGAGCGTGTCCGCGTCGACACCGGCGTCCAGCGCGGCGGCGCAGTCAGCCAGTTCTACGACCCGATGATCGCCAAACTGATCGTGCACCGCGACACGCGCGAAGAGGCCGCCGAAGCCCTGGCCGACGCCTGCGCCGAGGTCGAGGTCTGGCCGGTCCGGACCAACGCCGGCTTCCTGGTCCGCTGTCTGGAGCATCCGCGCTTTGTCGAAGGCGATGTGGATACGGGTTTCATCGGGGCCGAGGAGGCGTCCCTGGCGGCCGCGGAGCCTTCAGCAAAGACGACGGCGGCTGCCCTCGCGACAATCGGACTGCGGGCTGATGAGGCGTTGCGAGACGCCGCCCCCTCACCGTGGACGGACGGACTGTTCGCCTTCCGCATGAACAGCGAGCCGACCACGCCTGTGGTACTCTATCGCGACGGACAGCGCCTGCAGGCGGAGCTGTCCGGCATCTATCGCGAAGGTGCGCCACGCCACTCCGCTTTTGACGTCCATCTGGACGGCGAGGCGTTTCAGGCCGTTGGCATCCCCGCCTATGTCTTCATCGATGGCGAACAGGTCTCGGGGGCCGACACTGGCGACAGCCGTGTTGTCGTCTTCGAGGAAGGCGATGCGTTCGAGTTCACGACCCGCCTGCGGGGCGCAGCCGGCGGTGGAGCTTCTGACGGCGCCCTCCGCGCCCCCATGCCCGGCAAGATCGTCGCCACGCCCGCGAAGGTCGGCGACACGGTCACCAAGGGCCAGCCCGTCGTCGTGCTTGAAGCCATGAAGATGGAACACGCCCTCGTCGCACCGTTCGACGGCGTGGTCAGCGAGATCGGCGTCTCGGTGGGCGATCAGGTGGCGGCGGACACAGTGCTGGCCACCGTCACGGCCGGCGAGGCCTGAGGCCGATTCAGCGGAAGCCGATCCCGCCCACCGGCGTGGTCACAGTGGCGTCAGCGAAGGTCGCCATCAACTGCATGGCCTGCCGGATCGCCGCCTTCACCTCGGGAACCTGCAGGGAGGCGCGGTGCGCGGCTTCGTCTGTCCAGACCTCGGTGACCCAAACGGCATCATCGTCCGCCGGGTCGTGAGATACGATATAGCTGAGGCAGCCCGGCATGGTCCCGAGGTTCTCCAACAGGATCGCCGTCAGGGCGCCGCGTTGGCCCGGCGTGGCCGTCATCTTGCCGATCAGTCCGTACATGCCGACAAACTACGCCTTCGGTGCCCGGAAGTCTCCCGCTCGCTGGACGGTTGGTGCTAATCCCGGCCCATGTCCCTTCACATGATCAAGCTGTGCGTCGGCGTCGCCAAGGTGGAGACCCTGGAGCGCCGCGCCGCCAAGGGTGAATGGCTGACGGTCCATACCCGGATGACGCCCAAGCGGGCGGCCGAGCTTGAGGACGGCGGCTCGATTTACTGGGTGATGAAGGGCTCGGTGACCTGCCGGATGCCCATCCTCGACATCGCGACCCGGGGCGAGGGCAAGGCCTCGATGTGCCAAATCAAACTGTCGCCCGACGTGGTCCGCACCGCCCCCCAGGCCCGCCGCCCCTTCCAGGGCTGGCGCTATCTGGAACCGAAGGACGCCCCGCCCGACCTGTCGGCCCTGGACGCCGGTGAGGTGCCGGAGGACCTGGCCAAGCGGTTGAGGGAGATGGGGGCCTGGTGAGGCATCAGGCAACAGGCATCAGGCAACAGAGGAGTTGAGTGCAGCTCCCATCCCGCCTCCACTGCCTCCTGCTGCCTGTTGCCTGATGCCTGATGCCTGATGCCTGAGCGCTCGCCACACCCCCGCGACTCCGGCTAGCCTCCCCTTATGCCCGCTCCCCGTTCCGACCGGCTGGAAGACGCCCTGCACCGCATCTTCGAGGGCGGCAAGACTACGCGCGCCAGCTGGTTCGCCCTGACGGGCGGCGAGACTCTGTTCGCCGAGGGCGACGCCGCCGACACCCTGTATCTGTTGCGCAGCGGCCGTCTGGGCGTCTTCCGCCGCGATCACGGCGAGAACCGGCCGCCCCAGTTTGTCGGCGTCATCCGCCCCGGGGAACCGGCGGGCGAAATGGCCATGCTGGCCGGGACCGAACACACCGCCGACGTGGTCGCCCTGCGCGATTGCGAGGTGCTGGCCCTGCCCCGCGACGCCTTCTTCGAGGCGGCGCGCACCGAGCCGGACCTGATGGTCGAACTGTCCCGGCTGATGATCCAGCGCGCCCGCGACCGGCGCTCAGGCGGCGGCGAGCCCAGTGTGTTTGGCTTCATTTCCGCCCGCCCCCGCCCGATCCGCGCCTTCGTTGAACGCATCGCCGCGGCCATAGAGGCCGACGGCTTTACCTGTCAGGTCATCGACCATTCCGCCCTGACCTCGGCCGCCGATTGGTTCAGCCGGGTCGAGGATGCCCACGACTTCGTCCTCTACGTCGCCGAGATGGACGAGCCCGCCTGGGCTGCCCTGTGCGCAAGGCAGGTCGACCGGGTCTTTGTGGTGGGCCACGTCCTGCTGGCCCCGCCCAACCGCCCCATGCCGCATGCTGGGGTGCTGGACGCCCAGCGGCGCACGGACCTGATCCTGCTCCGCGACCCGCGTATGGCCCGGCCCGCCAACACCGCCGTATGGCTGGATGCGATACAGCCCGGGCGCTGGTTCCAGGCCGTCGAGGGTGACAAGGCCGACGCCGACCGGATGGCACGGGTCATCACCGGTTCGGCCGTCGGGGTGGTCATGTCCGGCGGGGGGGCGCGGGCCTACTCCCACATCGGCGCGCTCAGGGCCCTTCACGAAGCCAAGGTGCCTGTAGACTTCGTCGGCGGCTCGTCCATGGGGGCGGTCATCGCGGCCGGCCCGGCCATGGGCTGGTCGCAGGAAGAGCTGGAGACCCGCATTCACAAGGCCTTTGTGGAAAGCGACCCTCTGTCCGACATCACCTTCCCGATGCTGGCCATGGTGCGGGCGAAGAAGGTCGAGCGCCTGCTGCACGACGCCTATGGCGATATGGATCTGGCCGACCTGTCACGGCCGTTCTTTGCGGTTTCGACCAATCTGACCAGCGGCAAGATCGAGGTGCACAGGCGGGGCCTGATGCGACGCGCCATGCGGGCTTCGATCGCCATTCCCGGCCTGCTGCCGCCGATTGTCATCGACGGCCAGGTGCTGGTCGACGGGGCAGTGCTGAAGAACCTGCCGACCGAGGTCATGCGCCAGATGCACAGCGGCCCGATCATCGGCGTCGACATGTCCCAGACCCGGGGTGTGGACGCCGCGCTGATCGAGCACCCGCCATCGATCTGGCGGCTGATCGTCACCGGGGCCTGGCGGCGCGGGCCGCCGATCGTCTCGATCCTGATGCGCTCCGCAACCCTGACCACGGACGCAGACATCGAGAGCTCCCGCGCCGCGACCGATGTGCTGATCCAGCCGACGCCGGACGGGCTCGACATCCGTGACTGGAAGGGGTTCGAGGCCGGCGTCGCCGCCGGCTATCTCGCCGCCGCGGAAGCGCTGGCGAAGCTCGACGGGCCGGTCACCGGCCTGAGACGGCGCCGCGCCGTCAGCGACGTCGCGCCACCAGAAACAGCCTCGGGAACGACAGCAGGGTCACGCCGTCCGGACGTTGTGGAAACGCTTCAGAAAGCTGCGCGCCGAGGGCGGAAAGAAAAGCCACGCTCATAGCCGGGTCTGCAATCGCGGCCAGGAAGGGCCGAAGTGCCGTCCCCTTCATCCATTCCAGCACCGCATCCGATCCGGTCAGGGCGTGCAGATAGGTGCTCGCCCAGATGTCGATCTCATCGCAGGCGCAGGTCAGAACGTCATAGTAGGCATCCGGCGACAGGAGCGGAGCGATGCCCTCCACCCCTGCGAGCGCGGCGGCCCAGGGTCCTTCGGCTGCAACCGCACGCATCAGCGCATGATGCCGGGTCTCGTGCGCCATCGGCATCTGGATCGCCAGCACGCCGCGCGGTGTCAGGGACTCCGCCAGATGGCGCAGCAGGGTCTGGTGGTCGGGCAACCAGTGCAGGGACGCATTGGCCAGAATCAGGTCGGCCGGGACCTCGGGACGCCAGCCCGCGATATCGCCGAGGTGCCAGTCCACATCGGCGTCCAGCGCCCGCGCACGCGCCATCATGTCGGCGCTGGAGTCGAGGCCGTGCACCACTGCGCCGGGATGCCGCCGCTTCAGCATGGCCGCATGCTGGCCGGCGCCGCAGCCCAGGTCCCAGATTTCGCGCGGGTTCAGGTCGCCGGGCAGGCGCAGCAGCAGGTCCAGGGCGGCCCGGTCGCGCTCGGCCTCGAACCGGCTGTACTGTTGGGGGTCCCAGGCGGGCGGCGTGTCGGTCATGCCGGGAAACGCCTCCTAGGGTGGGGAGATGGTACCGCCTCTCAGGCTTGAACTGAGGACCTCCGGTTCCACAAACCGGCGCTCTAACCAACTGAGCTAAGGCGGCGCGCTCTCGCGAGCGGCGTGTCTAGCGGGGTCCGGTTCCTTGATCAAGCGGGAAGCGAGGGCATCAGGCAACAGGCAACAGGCAACGGGATTCACTGAGCGACGAGCGGCGATCGTGGCCCTCGCCAAGCGCTCCGTATGCCGACACTTACGCCCTGCCTGCTGCCTGCCGCCTGTTGCCTTCCGTGCACAGACGAAAACGCCCCGGAGGAGGACCTCCGGGGCGCTGACGTTTTAGCTTGTCCGACGGATCACTCCGGCGGCGGCGGACGGAAGCGGACGTTCCATTCCACCCGGGCCCCGACGGCGGCGCCGTCGACCGTACCCGGCGTCACCCGCGAGCGGCGAGCGGCGGCGAGAGCGGCGGAGCCGAAGCCCATGCCAGGAGGATCTTCCGAAACCACGCGGCAATCCGCGAGGCTGCCGTTCGGCTGCAGACCGCAGCTGACACGGACCGTCGAGATACCCTCGATACCGCGAGCGGCGGCACGTTCGGGATACTCCGGAACCACCTGACGACCCCAGCTCGGGTTCGTCACGACCGACGGCCGCGGCGGAGCCGGAGGTGCCGGCGGCGGCGGCGGACCGGGGACGATGACCGGAGGACCACGATACTCGACGCGGTCTTCCTTCTTCACCGGCTCGATCGGCAGCGTCACCGGCGGCGGCGGCGCGTTCGGAACAACGACCGGGGGACGCACCTGCAGCTTGGGCGGCGGGGGCGTGTCGGGCGGAGGCGGCGGCGGCGGCGGCGGCGGCGGCGGGATGGGCTCGATCAGCTCCACGTCCACCGAGTCGTCCGAATAGTTCACTTCACGCAGCTTGAAGGCGAGGATCGAGAACAGGATGCTGACAACAATGATACTGATCAGCAGCACGCCGGGGGGAACCCCCAGGAAGCCCTTGGGCTTCGGCGCGTCGTATCTGGAACGGTGATATTCGATGTCTGTCATGATCTCACCGTTTCCTACTGAACATCCGTATCTTCACCGACCAGGGCAACGCTGTAGAAGCCGTTGTCCTGCAGCGAGTTCATGACCTGCATGAAGTCGCCGTATCGGGTCGTGCGGTCAGCACGAATGAAGATACGTTCGTCGGCGGGATTACGCCGGCCAATCTGAGCCGTCAGCTCCGATCCGATCTGGTCCAATTCAACGGGAAAGTCGCCAAGGAAGGCCTGACCATTGCTCTGGATCGAGATGTAGATCGGTGTCGGCGGGTTCGGTGCGAGCGGAGCAACGGCACGCGGCAGTTTCACCTCAACGGATGGTGCGGCAAGAGGGGCCGCCACCATGAAGATGATGAGCAGAACCAGCATGATGTCCACGAAGGGCGTGACATTGATCTCGCTGTTCTGCTCAACGGTGTACTTGCCGCCGCCGCCGCCGGAAAGTTTGGCGGCCATCGAGCTTACGCTCCCTTGTCGAGGTTACGCGAGATGGCGTTGGTCAGCTCGGCGCTGAAGCCGTCCGAGCGGGTGCCGTACGCCGAGATGCGGGTGTTGAAGTAGTTGTAGAAGATAACCGCAGGGATAGCGGCGAACAGACCGATGCCGGTGGCCAGCAGCGCCTCGGCGATACCGGGGGCGACGACGGCCAGGTTGGTCGTGTTGGTGTTCGCGATGCCGATGAAGGAGTTCATGATGCCGTAAACGGTGCCGAACAGACCGATGAACGGACCAGTCGAACCGACCGAAGCCATGAACTGCTGGCCACCCGAGAGGCGCTTGGCCAGGCCGGCCTGAACGGCGGCGACGGCGTGCTGGGCGCGGGCCAGGGCCGAGTCGGCATGATCGCCGGTGACCGAGAGGCCCGCCTGACGCGACAGTTCGATTTCGTCGGTCGCCGCGGCGGCCATGTCGGCCAGCGGGTTACCGTCGAACTCGTCCGACGTGGCCACGCGGCGCATGTCGGCGATGGTGCGTGCCTGGCGGAACGATTCCAGGAACTGGTCGGTGCGACGGTTCAGCGAGCCGAACTCGAAGATTTTGATGAGGAGCAGAACCCAGGTGAAGATCGAGGCCAGGACCAGGCCGATCATCACGGTCTTAACGACCGGGTCAGCGTCCATGAACATGCTGGCCGGCGTCATCTTGCCGTGGTTTTCACCACCGACAGCGG
>VFBG01000044.1 GCA_006515835.1 bacterium
GTCGATGCGGTGAACGGCCTCGGCAAGGGCTCGGGCCGGTCGCAGCCGGGCATGAATCTGGGCAGGGCCGTGCAGGCGGCTTGGGAGAGCGGCGTGCTGATCGCCGGCGGCGGCCACGCCATGGCGGCGGGACTGACGGTCCGGGCCGACGATATCGACCGCCTGCGCGACTTCCTCAATAACCGGCTGATCGGCGAGCAGGCGGCCGCCGACGCGCTGGATCATGTCGAGATCGATGCCCTGATTGACGCAGGCGCGGCGTCGCGGGCCCTGTTCGAGCAGTTCGAGCAGCTGGCACCGTTCGGCCCGGCCAATCCCGAGCCTCTTTTCGCCCTGGAGCATGTTCAGGCGCGCGACGCCGTGGCCATGAACGGAGGCCACGTGCGTTGTCGGCTGGTCGGGGCCGACGGTGCCTCAGTCAAGGCCATTGCCTGGCGCTGCGCTGATCTGCCCGGTGGCCAGACGCTGCTGTCTGGACAGGGCGGACTGAGCGTGGTCGGGCGGCTGAAGGCCGATGACTGGAACGGTCGCCGCGGGGTCCAATTCGAGATCGAGGACGTGGCTGATCCGCGGATGGCGTAACGTCTGGCCCCCGGGGTCGCAAATGGTCCGGGAAGGGGTTGCAAGCCCCGGAATCGGCGGCTATATCGCCCGCTCTCCGCGCAGCGGTCCCTTCGTCTATCGGTTAGGACGTCAGGTTTTCAACCTGAAAAGAGGGGTTCGACTCCCACCCCTCGGGGGTGCCTTCCCAATGGGGGGTGTCAGTTGTTTTGGTGGTCACCACCATTGGCAGGAAATCGGGGACTTGGTCGGCCAGTTAAGCGGGCCGCTCATTTCCCCTTCGATTGGGGCCGCCAAGCGAGTTTACCGACCCCTCATCGCTTCAATGATGGCGGTAGCGACATCCCTGCCCTCGGTGGTCAGGGAGAGGTATTTGACGCGCCGGTCGTGGGGGTCTGTCGTTTGAACGACCCACCCAAGGGCGTCTGGGTGGGCTTCGTCGGGCTCAAGAAACTGGCTGATCGACTTCTCGATAGACCGGCCCAGCGGCGAGTAAATCTCCCGCAGTCGGGCAATGTTGACCGACTGTCCCATGAGCGAATGGTAGGCCACCGCGTAGAAGAACAGCGCCTGCCGAACGGTCATCTTGTCGTGGCTCTCGGCTGCGAGGGCGACCGAGGCCCTCAAAAGACACTCTAAGTCGCCGATTGTCTCCGCAGGCAGCCTCGCCCCGTCATCTGAAAAAGCGATGCCCTACCCCAGTTCAACAAGGGTCCATCGACAACTCCGAAGGACCATCACGGGTCTATCCGGGTGCTGCAAAGAACAATCCCTTAAGGCGCGCTACGATTGTCGTTTCACCCTGCTCGGCGGGGTGCCAAGGGTGCCACGGCGTTTGATCAGGGGGGCAATCCGCTCACCCTATGGTGGGCTTGAAGAGCGTCTGGGGTGCCAGAGGGGGTGCCAACCTCGCCCTGTTAACGTGCCAAATATTTGGCACCCGGGAAAAAATGCGCTGTAACCATTGATAAATAAGGGTTCCGCTGGAATAGGGACTGCCAGCGCGGAGCCTCTCCCTCGACATCGCCGATGGCCCGCGGCGGGCCAGACTTTGGGCCGGAATGCGTCCGCGTACCTGCCGCGAGTCAACGTCAGAGCCAGGTTTTGTCACTGGAACTCTGCAAATAGGGCGGTCCTGTTCCCCAGAATTTACGGCGGTTCGAATGGGGCGGAGATGTCGCGCGGCTGAAATCATTTCGGCTTTGCTGCGAAAATCGGCGTTTTTCGCTTTTCCGGCGTTCACAGAACCGTGTTAAATAAACTCCGTCCGCTCCGATTGCGGGCAGGGGGAAGGCTGTGTCGGACTACGAGGGCGTTGAGACAGTCGCGACGGTCCGAATCGCGGGTCGGGTGAAGTGGTTCGATCCCGGTAAGGGATACGGCTTCATCGTGCCGGACGACCCGAGCCTGACCGACATGAAGGACGTGCTTCTGCATGTCTCCAGCCTGCGTGACGCGGGCCGTGACGCGGCTGCCGAGGGTGCGCCGATCAGTTGTGAATGCGCCAGAAGGCCCAAGGGCTGGCAGGTCACCGAGGTCCATGACCTTGGGGAAGGGGATCCCGAACTGGTCGCCGCTCCACGCCGGACCGGCTATGAGGGCCTCAAGCAGACGGCCAGGGCGGCGGGCGAGTTCGACGGCCTGTCGTCGGGCGAGCCGATGGAGACTGCGGTCGTCAAATGGTTCAATCGCACCAAGGGCTACGGTTTCGTGGTGCGCGACGGCGAGCCGGGGGATATCTTCGTCCATGTCGAGACGTTGCGCCGATGCGGGTTGGATGACCTGCTGCCCGGCGAATCAGTTGCGGTGCGGTTCGCCGAGGGCCCCAAGGGGCTGGTGGTCGCGGAAATCAGACCGGGCGGATGAACCATCCGCCCCAGTGAGGGTGGATCGGTGATGTGGAATCGTCGTGGACTTCTGGGCGCGTTGTCCGGCGTGGTGCTGCTGTCGGCCTGCGCCGGCGCGGGGGCACCGCGCGACGCCAAGGGCGATCCGCTTGAGCCGCTGACCGTCACAACCGCGAGCGGCGAGCACCGATTCATGGTCGAGATCGCGGACGACGACGCCGAACGCCAGCGCGGTCTGATGGAACGCGAGCCCCTGGCTGACGACCGCGGGATGCTGTTCCAGTTCCCCGACGTGGCTGAGCGCGGGTTCTGGATGCGCAATACCCCCAGCCCGCTGGACATCATCTACATCGACCCGCGCGGTCGGATCGTCTCGATCGCAAAAAACGCCACGCCCCAGTCCGATGCCGTTATTCCTTCAAACGGACCCGCCAGCGGCGTGCTGGAGCTGCGCGCCGGCCGCGCCGACGAGATCGGAGCTCGGCCCGGCGACAAGGTCAGCCACCCCTTCTTCGCCGAATAGTCACTCAGCGCGTTGCGGCGCGGCGTCGAGTGTGCCAAATCCCGCCGCCGGAGTGTAGCGCAGCCTGGTAGCGCATCTGGTTTGGGACCAGAGGGTCGGAGGTTCGAATCCTCTCACTCCGACCAATTCGCCTAAACGACCGTTCCGAACAGGCGACCGATGCCGGCGGTGGCGGCGAGGGCGACGACGCCCCAGAAGGCCACCCTGAGCACCGAGCGCGGCACATTGGCACCGCCCGCCGAGGCGCCGAGCGCGCCGAGCCCCATCAGGCCGGCCAGGGCGACGGCGCTGACCGAGATCACCAGACTTTCCAGCGGTGCCAGCAGGGCCACGAGCAGCGGCGGCGCGGCCCCCACGGCGAAGGTCGCGGCTGACGTGAGGGCGGCCTGGATCGGCCTGGCCGTAGTGAATTCCGAAATGCCCAGTTCATCGCGTGCGTGGGCACCGAGGGCGTCCCTTGCCATCAACTGTTCCGCAACCTGCCGTGACAGGGCCGGCTCAACGCCACGGGCGGCGTAGATGGCCGCCAGCTCAGTGACCTCGGCTTCGGGATCGGCGGCGAGTTCGGCGGTCTCACGGGCGAGGTCTGCCTTCTCCGTGTCCGACTGGGAACTGACCGAGACGTATTCGCCGGCCGCCATAGACATCGCGCCAGCAACCAGTCCGGCGACGCCGGCGATCAGTATGCCACTGCGGGTGGCTTCAGCGGCGGCCACGCCGACGATCAGGCTGGCCGTGGAGACGAGGCCGTCATTGGCTCCAAGCACTGCGGCGCGCAGCCAGCCGATGCGAGCGACCAGATGGCGCTCAGGGTGACGTTCGAGACGGCTCATGCTGGGTGTTCCTGTCAGCGCCAGCCGGGCAGCATCCGCCGCAGCGTCCCGTCCTTGAGCACATAGTGGTGGAAGACGGCCGCGAGGGCATGCAGGCCGATCAGCCAGTATCCCGCTTCACCGATCGTCTTGTGCAGATCTTCCAACTGCCCGGCGAGGTCCTTGTCCTGCCCGATGAGAGGCGGCAGGGACAGGCCAAAGAAGGGGATGGTGTCGCCTTCGGCGCTCAGGATCAGCCAGCCGAGCAGCGGCAGGGCAATCATGCCGCCATAGAGCAACACATGCGCCGCCGCAGCCGGCCATCGGGTCCAGCCGCCCTCGGGCGCGAGCCAGGGCATCTGCCGGCGCGCGATCAGCCTGACCCAGACGAGGATGAAAACCGACAGGCCCAGCATAAAGTGCCAGGTCTTCAGTCCCTCGCGCATGTCGCTGCCCCGGGGGTAGTTCGTCCGCAATTCGATGCAGGCGAAGACAGCGGCCAGCAGGACCAGCATCAGCCAGTGCAGGGCGATCGATAGCCGACCGTAGTCGGGATGGGCGGCCTCGGTTTCGGGGACTGGTGCGGTCATCTGCGGCTTCCGGGACATGTGCGTCGTTCAGACTGCACCTGATTCGTCCGGACGGCATTGTGCCAACACAAGACGCGTCCAGTGAAGGCTCTGCCGAGGTGGTGCGGTCGGGCGCTGGACCCGGCGTCGGCTGCGCGGTATCTGGGCCGCGCGGGTTCGCCCGCCGTCGTCACGAGGACCCTTCATGCTCGCCCGCATCTATCGCCCCGCCAAGACCGCCATGCAGTCCGGCAAGGCCTCGTCGAGAGGCTGGCGGCTGGAGTTCGAGCCGGCGTCGGCGCGGACCATCGATCCGCTGATGGGCTGGACGAGCTCGAGCGACATGAACGGCCAGGTGCGGCTGAGCTTCGACTCGGCCGAGGAGGCGGTGGCTTACGCCGAGCGGCACGGCATCCCGTTCCGCCTACATGAGCCGCAGGAGGCGCCGGTCATCCTGAAGGCCTATGCCGACAATTTCGCTACCGGCCGCAAACAGCCCTGGACGCATTGAAAGCGCGGTGCGGCTACTGCTCGCCGCACGGCGGCTCGCTGCTTGAGCCGCGTCCTTGTTCGGCTACCGCGCTTCGCGCTACTTGAGCCGCGGTAAACAGGTTTCGTCCCACGGGCGCCCATAGCTCAACCGGATAGAGCACCCGCCTTCTAAGCGGACGGTTGCAGGTTCGAGTCCTGCTGGGCGCGCCACGGTCGGCCGGGCAATTTTCAGCTGTCGGCGGCCCCGCTAGCCGCTAGGGTTTGCCCGACATGTTCTGGAGGGGACGTCCGATGCTGAGAACTATCCTGGGAATCGTCGCCGGCGTGGTGGTGGCGTTTGTGGTCCTGATGGGGCTGGAGATGGCCGGGCACGCGGCAATGCCGCCGCCCGCGGGCCTCGATCCCGCGGATCCGGAAGACCTGAAACAGATGGTGGCCTCCGCCTCGCTGGCGGCCAAGGCCTGGGTTGTGTTCGCCTGGCTTGCGGCGGTCGTCGCCGGCGGCTGGGTAGCCCGGCGCCTGTCCCGAAAGAGCTGGGCCGGCTGGGTCATCGCCGGTCTGATCGTGCTGGGCGGGGTGGCCAACATCATGATGATCCCGCATCCACTGTGGATGCAGATCGCCGCCGTCGCGGCGCCGCTGTTGGGCGGCTGGATCGTGACGCGGCTGCCGACCGGCGGGCTCTCCAGATCGGCGATCAGGTCGCGGGGGTCTTCGAGGCCTACGTGCAGGCGGAGCAATTGCCCCGCCAGCGCGGGCGGTGATCTGCGGCCCGACAGTTGTCCTGTCTCGTGGGTGATCAGGCTTTCGAACCCGCCCCAGGAGTAGCCGAGTCCGAACAGTTCGAGGGCTGACATGAGGGCGTGGGCGGCGGTCTCGTCGCCACCCTTCATCACCACGCCGAAGATGGAGGCGGCACCGGTGTAGTTGCGGGTCCACAGGTCGTGGTCGGGCGTGCCGGGCAGGGCAGGATAGAGGATGTCGGCGACCTCTGGGCGAGCGTTCAGCCAGTCGGCGACGACACGGGCCGAGCGCGCCTGTTCCTGATAGCGCAGTGGCAGGGTTCTCAGGCCGCGCAGGGCCAGCCAGGCGTCGTCGGGCGAGACCCGCCAGCCCAGGTCTTCAAGGGTCTCGGCGATCGGGCGGCCGAGGGACGAACCGGCGACGGCGATGGAGCCCATCAACAGGTCGGAGTGGCCCGAGACATATTTGGTCACAGCCTGGACGCTGACGTCGACTCCATGCGCCAGCGGCCGGAAGGCGAGGCCCGCGCCCCAGGTATTGTCCATGACAGTCAGTACCCCCCGCGCGCGGCAGGCAGCGGCGAGGGCGGGGACGTCGAGCATTTCGAACGTCAGTGAGGCGGGCGATTCGATCAGCAGCAGCCGGGTTCGGTCGGTGATCGAGGCGAGGATGTCCTCGACCGAGGCGGCGGCGTCATGGAAGGCGGTGGTCACGCCGCGCGCGCCCATATGCCGCTTGAGGAACCGCCGACTGGGTCCGTAGAGGGCGTCGGTGGTCAGGACCTCGTCCCCGGACCGGAGCAGGGCGGTCAGGGGCACGGTGACGGCGGCCAGACCTGACGGGACCAGCCAGGCGTCGGTCGCGCCCTCGAGGTCGCACAACAGGTCGCGTAGCGCGCGCGCCGCGGAAAGGTCCTCGATGCCATAGACCGGACCCCGGCCTTCGTCGCGCATGGCGCCGGGCGTGTCGTTCAGCAGGGTCGAGGCCCGCTCGATCGGCGGAGCGACCGGACGGCGGCCCTGGCCGCGACGGGTTGCGGAGGCGATCAGGCGGGTTCGGTCGGATTTTTCGGTCATGCGCGCCGGAACTGAGGGTTGCGGTTCAGCCTCCAAAGGCCTCTAAAGCAGGCGGGGCGCAAGGTCTGACGAAATTCGGCGAGGCGCGGATGCGGGCAGGGTCGACGGGGCGAACAAGGGATAGAGGCGTGGCGTCCGCGCTGGCGTTTGCCCTGGTCCTGACTGTCGCTGCGTGTGGCCGCGGCGAAGCTCCGGCCGACGCTGGTGAGGGCGCTGACCCTGCCGCCCAGAACCAGACCGCTGCGCCCAATTTCGCCAGCCCTACCCTTGCGGCCATCAAGCGGCGGGGACGCCTGAATTGCGGCGTGCACGAGGGCCTTGTCGGGTTCGCCTACACCGACAATCGCGGCGAGTGGCGCGGCTTTGACGTCGACTTCTGCCGCGCCCTGGCGGCGGCGGTGCTGGGCAACCCAAACGCCGTCCGGTTCGTGCCCCTGACCAGTCCCCAGCGGTTCGAGGGTCTGCGCAGCGGCCGCGTCGATGTGCTGTGGCGTTCAACGTCCTGGACCCTGTCGCGGGAGGCGCGGGAAGGGGTCCGGTTCGCCGGGATCAACTACTATGACGGTCAGGGTTTTCTGGTGCGCCGGTCGCTGGACCTGGCCACGGCGGCCGAGTTGAACGGTGCGCGGGTGTGTGTGCAGCGCGCCTCGACGACGGAACTGAATGTGGCCGACTGGTTCCGCGCGCGGTCGCTGGAGTACACGCCGGTGGTCGCCGCCAATGAGGAAGCGGCCCGGGCGGCCTATGCGCGCGAGGACTGCGACGCCCTGAGCGCCGACATTTCCGCCCTGGCGGCGGCGCGGACCACGATGTCGAACCCGGAGCAACACGCCATCCTGCCGGACGTGATCTCGAAGGAGCCGCTGGGGCCTGCGGTCAAGCGGGGCGATGAGGCGTGGACTTCGATCGTCCGCTGGACGCTGAACGCCCTGATCCTCGCCGAGGAACTGGGCGTGACCAGTGAGAACGCCGACCAGTTGGCGGAGGATTCGCCCAGTCCGGCCGTCCGTCGTCTGCTCGGCGCCGAGGGCGACGTCGGACCGATGCTGGGGCTGCGCAAGGATTGGGCGAAGGCGGCCATCGAGGCCGAGGGCAACTACGGCGAAATCTTCTCGCGGAACGTCGGGACGGATTCCTCGCTCGACCTGGCCCGTGGGCTTAACGCACAATGGAACGCAAGACCGGCCGGGCTGATCTACGCCCTGCCGATTCGATAGGACGCCGGGACAGGCGCCAGGGGGACTGATGGAAACGACGAAACGTGGCGGGATCCCGCTCTATCTCTGGATGCTGCTCGGCTTTGCGGTCGGCATGGGCGGAGGGCTCTACGTCAACCTGATGGGCCTTGAGGTCCTTCCCTGGGTGATGGACATCATCAAGGCGGTCGGCCAGATCTTCCTGCGCCTGCTGTTCATGCTGGTCCTGCCGCTGCTGTTCGCGGCCCTGGCCGTCGGAGTCGCCGAGATGGGCGACCTGAAGTCGTTGGGCCGGGTCGGCTTCAAGACGCTGGTGTTCACGGTCATCGTCTCAGCCATCGCGGTCGGCATCGGCCTGGGCATGGTCAACTATTTCCGTCCCGGCGACGGGGTCGATCCGGTGCTTGCGCAGCAGCTGCTGGCGCAGGGTGCCGAAGGGGCATCGGCCATCGTCGGCAATGCGCCCAAATCCATCGAGGCCGGCCAGTTCTTCCTCGACATGATCCCGTCCAACGTCTTCACGGCGGCGGCCGAGAACCAGATTCTGCCGGTGATGATCTTCGCCCTGATCTTCGGCATCGGCATGGTCATGGCCAAGTCGCCCGCCACGGACGCGCTGCAGCAGACGTTGCAGGGGCTGTTCGAGGTGATGATGAAGCTCATCAACCTGGTCATCAAACTGGCCCCGATCGCGATCGCGGCGCTGATGTTCAATCTGTCGGCCGTGTTCGGCTGGGACCTGCTGATCCGGCTTGGGGCCTATGCTGGCGTGGCCGTGGGCGCGATGGCGATCCATATGTTCATCGTCTATCCGCTGCTGGTGCTGATCTTCGGCGGCATGAACCCGCTCAAATTCGCCAATGGCGTACGCGAGCCCTTCGTCGTGGCCTTCTCGACCGCCTCGTCCAACGCCACCCTGCCGATCGCCATCAAGGCGGCGGAAGAGAAGCTGAAGCTGCCGCGCCGCATCTCGCGCTTTGTGCTGACCGTCGGTGCCACGGCCAACCAGAACGGCACCGCCCTGTTCGAGGGCGTCACCGTGCTGTTCCTCGCCCAGTTCTTCGGCGTCGACCTGAACCTTCAACAGCAACTGGTGGTGATGCTGGTCTGCATCCTCGGCGGAATCGGCACAGCCGGCGTGCCCGCGGGCTCTCTGCCGGTCATCGCGCTGATCCTGACCATGGTCGGGGTGCCGGCCGAGGGGATCGGCCTGATCCTCGGCGTCGACCGCTTCCTCGACATGTGCCGCACCACCCTGAACGTCACCGGCGATCTGGTGGCGGCGACCGTGGTGTCGCGCGGCGAGAGCGATGCGATCGTCCCGGATGACCTGAAGCTGCCGGACGTCGCGCCGGCCCACTGAGGGTCAGGCGGGGGCGGACACCACTTCAGTGTCCGCCCGTCCACCCCACTCGGCCCAGCTGCCGTCATACAGGCGTGACGGCCGACCCAGCACAGCGAGACCGAGGCTGAGGATGGCGGCAGTGACGCCGGAGCCGCAGGTGGTCATGACCGGGCGGTCCAGATCGACCCCGGCCGTGCGGTAAGCCTGCGCCAGCGCCTCGCCACGCTTCATCGTTCCATCGGGGTTCAGGACGGCCGGGAAGGGCAGGTTCAGGGCACCGGGCATATGGCCGGACCGCAGTCCCGCTCGTGGCTCGGTGGCTCGGCCTGCGAACCGGTCGGCGGCGCGGGCGTCCAGCACCTGTTCTCCGTCCAGGAGGGCGACGCGGACGTCGTCCAGATCAGCGATCAGGTCCGTTCGGGCGTTCGGTGTAAAGGTCGCTGTCGCCGGGGGTGCTTCCGGGCCGCTGTCGGTCACCCGCCCTTCCGCCCGCCATTTCGGCAGGCCGCCGTCGAGGACACGCACGTCCCGCGCGCCCATGGCCCGGAGCATCCACCACACACGCGCCGATGAGCGGATGCCCACCGTGTCATATACGACGATGCTTTGATCAGCGCTGATGCCGAGGGTATCCATCCGCGCTGCGAAGAAGCCGGGCGACGGCAGCATGTGCGGCAAGTCGCTCCCTTGATCCGAAGACGCTTCGAGGTCGAAGAAGACCGCACCGGGCAGGCGCGCGGTCTCGAAATCCGGTCGGCCGTCGCGGCCATCCAGATGCCAGCTGGCGTCGATGAGTTTTAGGGCTGGTTCGCCCAATCGGGCGGCAAGATCCGTGGTCGAGATCAAGGGGGCAGTTTCGGTCATGGGTCTGTCTAGCACGCCGGCCGACGGAACCCTGAGACTGGTGCTGGGCGACCAGCTTTCCGATGGACTGTCGGCGCTCCGCGGCCTCGATCCCGCGGTCGATGTCGTGCTGATGGCGGAGGTGCGCGACGAGGCCACCTATGTGAAGCATCACAAGCAGAAGATCGCCCTGGTGTTCGCGGCCATACGCAAATTCGCGGCGCGGCTGGAAGGGCGCGGGGTCACGGTCCGCTATGTCCGGATCGACGATCCGGCCAACACCGGCTCGATCGCCGGGGAGCTGGGCCGCGCCCTGGTCGAGCACCCGTTCGGCGATGTGGTGATGACCGAATGTGGCGAGTGGCGTCTGGCTGAAGCGCTTCTGGCCTTCACCAAATTGACCAAGGTCCGGGTGGAAATTCGCGAGGATGACCGGTTCATCTGTTCGTTGGCCCGATTCAACCGCTGGGCCGCCGACAAGAAGACGCTGACGATGGAGTTCTTCTATCGGGAGATGCGACGCGAGACCGGGCTGTTGATGGACGGTGCCGATCCGGCGGGCAGCCAGTGGAATTTCGACAAGGATAACCGCTCGGGTCTGGCCAGGGGAGTGGTGCCGCCCAGGCGGATGCGGATCGCGCCCGATTCTGTGACGCGCGAGGCCATGGCGGATGTCGAACGCCTGTTCGGCGACCATTTCGGCGAACTGGACGGCTTTGGCAGGCCGACAGACCTTCCTGTCTGATGTCCTGCCTTCGTTCGGTGACTGGCAGGACGCCATGGCGGCGGGGCAGCCGTGGATGTGGCACGGGATGGTGTCGACTTCCCTCAATCTGGGCCTGATTGACCCGCAGGAGGTCTGCCGTCGCGCGGAGGCGGAGTACCGCTCCGGTCGGGCGCCGTTGAACGCCGTGGAGGGGTTCATCCGCCAGATCCTGGGCTGGCGCGAGTTCGTTCGCGGCATCTACTGGTCGAAAATGCCGGAGTACGGGGCGCGGAACGCCTTCGACGCGGACCGGGCGCTGCCCTGGTTCTTCTGGTCCGGTGACACCGACATGGCCTGCGTGGCCGATGCGGTGCGGTCGACCCGCGACCACGCCTATGCCCACCACATCCAGCGACTGATGGTCACCGGCAACCTCGCCATGCTGCTGGGGGTCCATCCCGATGCGGTCGATGACTGGTACATGGTCGTCTATGCCGACGCCTTCGAATGGGTGGAGATGCCGAATACGCGCGGCATGGCCACCTTCGCTGACGGCGGCATCATGGGCACCAAGCCCTATGCGGCGTCCGGGGCCTACATCAACCGGATGGGCAACTACTGCGCCGGCTGCCGGTACGACGTGAAGCTCAAGACGGGCGAGGCGGCCTGTCCGTTCAACCGGCTCTACTGGGGCTTCCTCGAGCGGAACCGGGCCCGGCTTGCCGGCAACCCCCGCCTCGCCATGCCCTATCGGACACTGGACGGCTGGGATGCGGCGCGGCGGCAGGCGCTGGTCGAGGAGGCGGAGGCCTGCCGCACGTCGCTTGGTGCGGTCAGGGCCGGGTGAGGGCCAGCTGAATCACATCCGTCCGCGCCGACCGGAACCCCGCCTCGCAATAGGCGAGATAGAACCGCCACAGCCGACGGAACCGCTCATCGAACCCGCCCATGCGCCGGATGTCGCCCCAGGCGACCTGGAATCGTTCGTCCCAGAGCTTGAGCGTGTCGGCATAGTCCTGGCCGAACCGCTCGATCTCGCTCCAGCCGAGGCCGGCGCGGTCGATGACGGGTTTCAGCCGCTCTTCTGACGGCAGCATCCCGCCGGGGAAGATGTATTTCTGAATGAAATCAGTCTTGCGATTATAGTCGTCGAACAGGGCGTCATCGATGGTGATGATCTGCAGGCCGGCCCGGCCGCCTGGCTCCAGAACGTCGCGAATCTTGCCGAAATAGGCGGGCCAGTATTCCTGCCCGACGGCCTCGAACATCTCGATCGAGGCGACGCGGTCGAACCGGCCCTGGACGTCGCGATAGTCGATCAGCTGGATATCGGCCTTTTCGGCCAGGCCAGCGTTGAACATGCGCTGGCGGGCGAAGTCGAACTGCTCCTGCGAGATGGTGACCGCGGTGACCCGCGCGCCGACTTCCCGGGCCGCGAACTCGGCGAATCCGCCCCAGCCGCAGCCGATCTCCAGCACAGACTGCCCGGACTGAAGCTCCATCAGCCGGGCGAGGGAGGCGTATTTCTCCCGCTGGGCCGCGTCGAGCGCCATGCCGGCGCTGGTGAACCTTGCCGAGGAATAGGTCATCGTCCCGTCCAGCCAGGACGCATAGAAGGCGTTGCCGAGGTCGTAGTGGGCGTGGATGTTCTTCTTCGACCCGGCCCTGCTGTTTCGTTTTCGCTTGTGCGACAGCCAGTTGATCGCCTGCATCAGCGGATTGCCGTCGGCCAGGCGCTGGATGTGATCATAGTTGTGGGCGAACGACTCCAGGAGGGCCGCCAGCTGCGGGCTCTCCCATTCGCCGGCCATATAGCCTTCCGCGAACCCGATATCGCCGGAGGCGAGAACGCGTCGGGCGAAGCGATAGTCCTTGATGTCGAAGATCGCGGCGGGGCCTGGCTGGGGGCCGTCCAGTTGGTGTGTTTCGCCATTGGGCAGAAGGACCGTAAGCCGCCCGAAGGTCCAGTTGGCGGCCAGAAGGCGCAGCAGCAGCGTGAACCCGCGCGGCGTGCGGGCGGCGGTTTCGATGCGCTCGGCAGTGACCGACGTCATGACGCGAGAGGGTGGGTATGGGCGGACCGCCCGTCAATCCCCCTCGGCGGCGCGGCCCGCCACGACGGTCCCGAGTGCTTCCAGCGCGCGCTTGCGGGCGAAGTCATGCTCGACGATCGGGCGGGGGTACTCTGCGCCCAGACGAACGCGGGCATCACGAAGGACTTCGGGTGGCGCGGTCCAGGGTGCGTGCAGCCAGCGGTCGGGAACTCCGCGGAGCTCCGGGACCCACCGGCGGACATATCGGCCATCTGCATCGAATTTCTGTCCCTGGGTAATCGGGTTGAAGATCCGGAAGTACGGTGAAGCGTCCGCTCCGGATCCAGCGACCCACTGCCAATTCTGAACATTCGACGCGATATCGGCGTCAACAAGGGTGTCGCGGAACCACGCCTCGCCCTCACGCCAGTTGATCAGCAGGTGTTTGATCAAGAAGGAGGCGACGATCATCCGCACCCGGTTGTGCATGAATCCGGTCGTCCAGAGCTCGCGCATGCCCGCGTCCACGATCGGGTAGCCGGTCCGGCCGCGCTTCCAGGCCTCGAGGCCAGCGGGATCGTCGCGCCATGGCATGGCGTCATATTCGGGCCGGAACGCCGTGTCGGTGATCTGCGGGAAGGCGTGGAGGAGGTGGGCCGAGAACTCGCGCCAGCCGATCTCGGCGACGAATTTGTCAGCTTCGGCGGCGGGAACGCGACCGTCGGCGGCGGCAGACCGGGCGGCCTCGACGGCGCGCCAAGGGCTGATCTCGCCGAAATGCAGATGGGGCGACAGGCGGCTGGTCGCCGGTTCGGCGGGGATATCGCGACCCTTGCCGTAGGATTTGAGGCCGCGTGACAGGAAGGCCGCCAATGCCGCCTCCGCGCCCACTTCGCCGGGCGTCCAGTCGAAGCCGCGTGACCAGTCAGGGCGGGTCGGGTGCAGGCCCCAGGCATCGATGTCGTCTGAGGCCGGTTGCGCCGGTGTCCGGACAGCGGCCGGCGCGGCGGCGGGCGGCGGAGCGACCGCGGCGGCCATAAGGGCGCGATGGAAGGGCGTGAAGACCTTGTAGGGCTGGCCGGAACCGTTCAGCACCGATCCGGGGCGGGCCAGCAGGGTTCCGTTCCAGCCCTTGCAGGCCACGCCCCCGGTCTGGAGGCCATGCGCGATGTCGGCGTCCCGGGCGAAGGCGTCAGGCTCGAACCGGCGGTTCATGAACACGGCGTCGGCGCCGGTCTCGTCAATCAGTCGGCAGAGCTCGGCCTCACTGTCGCCGCGCCGCAGGATCAGCCGGGAGCCGCGCGCCCGCAGGGACGCATCAAGCGCGCGCAGGGACTTGTCGAGCCACCACAGGGACGCCGCGCCCGTCTGGAGCGTCGCGGGGCCCAGGTCGAGGATGTAGAGCGGCAGGATCGGGCGGCCCGTCTCAACGGCGTGGACGAGGGCCGGATTGTCCGCCAGACGCAGGTCCTGACGAAACCACAGGATGACGGGTCGGTTCTCGGCCTCGGTGGTCATGCGTGCGGGCTCCGTGATAGCTTGCGAACCACACCGTCCGACGCCACCTGATCGCCGCATGAGTGCGGCATGAGTCGCGCGTCGCCAAGTCGCAAATCCGGGAAATCCGCCTTGTCCAAGCCAAACGCCATCATCGACATCAAGGACGGGCTGAAGCGCCCCGTTTCCATCGGCGGCGGCCAGCGCATCGTCTTCATCGCCGGCCCCTGCCAGCTGGAGAGCCGCCAGCACGCGCTGGAGATGGCTCATGCGCTGAAGGAGATCGGCGAACGGCTCAACGTTGGCATCATCTACAAGACCAGTTTCGACAAGGCGAACCGGACATCGGCCACCGCGGCGCGGGGCTTCGGGCTGGAGGGGTCGCTGCCGATCTTCGCCGAAATCCGCGAGGTCACGGGCCTGCCGGTGCTGACCGACGTGCACACCGAGGAGCATTGCCGCATCGCCGCCGAGGTGGTGGATGTGCTGCAGATCCCGGCCTTCCTGAGCCGCCAGACCGACCTGCTGCTGGCCGCCGCGGCGACGGGCAAGGCGATCAACATCAAGAAGGGCCAGTTCCTCGCGCCCTGGGACATGAAGAACGTCATCGCCAAGGTTGTCGGCGCGGGCAATCCCAACGTCATGGCCTGCGAGCGCGGTGCCAGCTTCGGCTACAACACACTGGTCAGCGACATGCGGGCCCTGCCGATCCTGCGCGAGATCGGCTGCCCGGTCGTGTTCGACGCGACCCACTCGGTGCAGCAGCCGGGCGGGCAGGGGACGTCCTCGGGCGGGCAGCGCGAGTTCGTGCCGGTGCTGGCGCGGGCCGCCGTGGCTGTCGGCGTGGACGCGGTCTTCATGGAGACCCATCAGGACCCCGACAACGCGCCGTCGGACGGGCCGAACATGGTGCCGCTGGACCAGTTCGAGGCATCGCCTATGACGACCTGACCAAGGCGCGGATGGCGAAAGCCTCCTGAATCCGATAGGCCAAGGTCATGGCTGAACGGACGCTCGATCTCGGACAACTGCAGGCGCTGCTGGAGCGGGTGCGCGGGCTGAAGGTCGCCTGTGTCGGCGACCTGATGCTGGACCGCTATGTCTATGGCGAGGTCAGCCGGATCTCACCCGAGGCGCCGATCCCGGTCCTGCGCACCCGCCGGACCACCGCCATGCCGGGTGGGGTCGGAAATGTGGCGCGCAATGTCGCGGCCCTGGGCGGGATCGCGCGCCTCGGCGCCGTGGCCGGCAAGGACGCGGCCGGGGACGAGCTGGCGGCGCTGATCGCCGCGGAGCCGGGCATCGAGGACGCCCTCGAACGGCGCGACGGGGTGGCCACCATCGTCAAGACCCGCTTCGTCGCCGCGGGCCAGCAGCTGCTGCGGCTCGATGAGGAAGCGGCGGCATTGATGGCCGATGAAAGTGATGCCTTTACCGGTGCTTCTGTCTATCTTCTCTCAGATTACGCCAAAGGTGTCGTCAGCGATCTGGTGATCACCCAGGCGCTGGCGGCGGCTGAACGGTCCGGCGCGCCGGTGGTGGTCGACCCCAAGGGGCGGGACTTTGCCCGCTATGGCGCCGTTGACCTGATCAAGCCCAACGCCAGCGAACTGGCCGGGGCCACGGGCCTGCCGGTCGAGACCGACGCCGAGGTCGAGGCGGCGCTGAAGGCGCTGCTGGACGCCACGACGGCGAAGGCTGTGGTGGTCACCCGCGCCGGCAAGGGCATGACGCTCATGCGCCGTGGCGGTTCGGCGCAGCATTTCCCCGGCCGGGCGCGCGAGGTGTTCGACGTCTCCGGTGCCGGCGACACCGGTCTGGCGGCGCTGGGTCTTGCGCTGGGGGCGGGTTCTTCGCTGGAGACGGCAGTGGAGTTCGCCATCCTCGCTTCGGGCGTGGTGGTCGGGAAGGCCGGGACGGCGGTGGTCACACCCGCCGAACTGATCGACGCCGAGATGAGCCAGCATGCCGCGGGGGCTCACGCCAAGGTCATGCCGCTGGAGGAACTGGCGCATGTGGTCGAGGGCTGGAAGCGGCAGGGCCTGAAGGTCGGTTTCACCAACGGCTGTTTTGACATCCTGCACCGTGGCCACGTCGCCTATCTGGCGCAGGCGCGCGGCTGGTGCGACCGGCTGGTGGTGGCGCTGAACACGGACGACTCGGTGCGGCGGCTGAAGGGCGAGGGGCGGCCGATCAACGACCTGGACAGCCGGGCTGTGGTCATCGGTGGGCTGCAGTCGGTGGACCGGGTGACCGCCTTCGACGATCCCACGCCGATCACCCTGATCGAGCGGCTGCGGCCCGATGTGCTGATCAAGGGCGCGGACTACACCCGCGAGGGCGTGGTCGGCGGTGATCTGGTCGAGAGCTGGGGCGGTGAGGTGAAGCTGGCCACCTTCGAGGACGGCTATTCGACGACGAAGACGATCGAGAAGATGAAGGACGAAACATGAGCCGGCGCATGATCGTGGTCACGGGCGGCGCGGGCTTCATCGGCTCCAACATCGTCGCGCGGCTGTGCGCCGAGGACCGGCGGGACGTGGTCGTCTGCGACCGGCTGGAAGACGCCGCCCTGGGCAAGTGGAAGAACATCTCAAAACACCCGATCGCCGACTTCTGGCAGCCGGAGGAACTGTTCGAACAGCTGGAGCGGCACGCGGAGTCGGTCGAGGCCGTGGTGCATATGGGGGCCATCTCCTCGACCACCGAGCCGGACGCCGACCTGATCCTGCGGACCAATTTCAGCCTGTCGCGCGACATCTGGGACTGGTGCGCCCTGCGCGACGCGCGAATGATCTACGCCTCGTCCGCGGCCACCTATGGCGACGGCGAGGCGGGGTTCGAGGATGACGACAGTCTTGAGGCTCTGGCTTCACTCAGGCCGCTAAATGCCTATGGCTATTCGAAAATGCTGTTCGATCAGTATGCGGCGCGCCAGTCCGACCGAGGCCAGTCGCCAGGGCAGTGGGCGGGGCTGAAATTCTTCAACGTCTACGGCCCGAACGAGGGCCACAAGGGCGGCATGAAGTCGGTCGTTGCCCAGATCTGGCCGAAGGTTCGGGCCGATGAGCCGGTCACCCTGTTCCGGTCACACAACCCGGCCTATGCCGACGGCGGCCAGATGCGGGACTTCGTCTTCGTCGACGACGTGGTCGATATCATAGAGTGGCTGCTCGACACGCCCGGCGTCTCCGGGGTGTTCAACGCCGGTTCGGGGCAGGCGCGGTCCTTCCTCGATCTGGCCAATGCGACCTTCGCCGCGGCGGGCAAGACGCCCCGGGTCGAATACGTTGATACCCCCGAAAGTATCCGCGACAAGT
Source organism: bacterium (assembly GCA_006515835.1). Lineage (GTDB taxonomy): Bacteria > Pseudomonadota > Alphaproteobacteria > Caulobacterales > Caulobacteraceae > Brevundimonas. The sequence goes on from VFBG01000044.1 coordinate 17,565, forward strand.
ACCAGTATTTCACCGAAGCCCGGATGGATCGGGTACGTGCGGCGGGCTTCCAGGGGCAGTCGACGCCGCTGGAGGAAGGCGTTCGTCGCTATGTCCAGTCCTTCCTCGCGACGCCGGATCCATATCGATGACAGTCGGCCGGATAAGCCTGCGCCAATGGGCCGGCTGGACCGGTCTGACCATCGTCCTCCTGCTGGCCACGGCGGTGGCGATATGGCGCGGCGACATCCTGAGAGCCAGTCTGGATCCGCAGGTTCCGTTCCAGACCTATACGCCGCCGCCGGCGCCCAACTACGGCGACCCGAACGCATGGGCGTTGCGCGACGCGCGGGGCCCAGGGTCAGGGCCGGCGGCGATCTTTTTCCTGCATTCCACGACCTATGATGGCGGCCGCGAGTGGAACGGGCCGATTACCGACACGGCGGCGGACGCCTGGCTGAAGCGCGTCGTCCTGCCCAACTACGCCGGGCCGTTCGCTCGCGCAGGCGGGATCAGCGCGCCCCGCTATCGCCAGAGCAGCCTCTACACCCGGCTGACGCTGCGCGACGACGCGCGCGAGGCGCGGGCCTTCGCCTGGCACGACATCGACGCAGCCTTCAGTGCGTGGATTGCACGCCATCCGGATGGGCCGATTGTGCTGGCCGGGGTCGAACAGGGCGGCGATCTGATCGAGCGTCTGGTGCGGGAGCGTGTGGCGGATGACCCCGTCCTGCGCTCCCGGCTGGTGGCGGTCTATCTGTTGGATGTGATCGTGGCGGCCGACGGTTTGTCGCCAAAGGTTCCGGCCTGCGTGAGCCGTGATCAGGCCGGCTGTATCGTCGCCTGGTCACCGGTCAGCGAGGACAATGATGGTGCCGGGCGCCGCCGGCTGCGCCGCGCGCTGGTCTGGGACGGGCGAGGGCGGCTGGTTGACCTCGGGGGGCGGGCGGCCCTGTGCGTCAACCCGGTGACCGGCTCGACCGATACGGCCCCGGTCGAGGCCCGACTGCATCAGGGCGCGACCAATGCAACCGGGCTCGAATGGGGCGTCCGGCCGGCCCTCATGGCCCGCGAGATTGCCACCCAATGCCGTGGCGGCCTGCTGCGCCACACGGAACCGCGCACGGAGTCGTTCCGCGAGACGGGCAACTGGGCGGACCGCAGGAAGTCGCGTCCTTACAATCTGTTCTATGGCGATATTGAAGCGGATGTTCAGGCGCGGCTCGCGGTGTGGCAAAGCCGTTTGGCCGCTTAGTCGCCATGGCGCAGTTCCACATGTTCAGTTCGCCAAGCATAGCGGCGGCGGCCCATTTCCTTGACGTTGTCTGGAATGGGAAAGCACCCGGCGATGAGGCGCTTCTCGCGGCGCTCGACGGCCTCCTGGCCGCCTACCATGGGGCGCCCGACGCCGGACCGTCAGATACGGATCTGGAAGCCCCACACTGCGGGGGACCCGCGCTTTACCAGGAGGTCGCCGCCCGCTTGGACTGAGCCGGGAGACGGGCGGCGTGGCATCGCTGCCCAAGGGACAAGCTCCTTCTTGCTGTGCGGTGGCGGCCTTGCTCCCGGCTCAGCCCAAGGGGGCTGTCCGGGAGGCCTGAGAGAAGGGGTGCATCAACCGTCCCCGATCTCCGCTTCGCTTCGTCGGGGATGACAAGAGAGCGATTTCCGCTGCGCTACGTCGGGGATGACAAGAGAGCGATTTCAGTTGCGCTGCGTCGGGGATCACAGGCGTCCGGCCTTGCTTCGCCCTAGTCGATCCCCGGCCGGTCGTTGCGCCAGTCGAACAGGGCCTCGAGCACCTTGATCGCCTCGCCGCGCGGCGAAGTCAGGTCCGGGTCGCGGCCCAGCACCAGACGGGCGTCGTCGGCCGCCGTCAGCAACAGCGAGCGGTGCCGGATCGGGTCGGCGAAGCGGTAGGCGGGGAAGCCGCTCTGTTTGAGGCCTAAAGGATCACCGCCGCCGCGCAGGCGGAAGTCTTCCTCGGCGATCTCGAAGCCGTCCTCGGTGCGGCGCAGGGTTTCGAGCCGCAGCCGGGCCGTCTCACCGAGCCCGTCGTCGCCGCCGCCGTAAAGCAGGATGCAGGCGCTGGCTTTCGCCCCACGCCCAACCCGGCCGCGCAGCTGGTGCAACTGGGCGAGGCCGAAGCGGTCGGCGTGCTCGATGACCATGATGGTGGCATTGGGCACATCGACCCCGACCTCGACCACGGTGGTGGCGACCAGCAGCGGAATGCGACCGTCGGCGAACTCGGCCATCACGGCCTCGCGCTCGGCACCCGGCATCTGGCCGTGGGCGAGTCCGACCTCGATCTTGAGGATGCGGCGCAGGTCGGCGGCGCGGGCCTCGGCGGCGGCGAGGTCCATGGCCTCGCTCTCGGCCACCAGCGGGCAGATCCAGTAGGCCTGGGCGCCGCTGTCGATCGCCGCCTTGAGGCGTTTGGCGACTTCGCCGATGCGGGTCAGCGGAAGGACGGCGGTGGTGATCGGGGTCCGGCCCGGCGGCTTTTTGGTCAGGCGCGACACCTCCAGCTCGCCGTACTGGGTCAGCTCCAGCGTTCGGGGGATCGGCGTGGCGGACATGGTCAGCAGATGGACGCCGCCCGTGCGGGGGTCGCCCTTGGCCTGCAGCCGCTGGCGCTCATTGACGCCGAACCGGTGCTGTTCGTCGATGACGGCGAGGGCCAGCCGGTCGAAACGGACGGCGTCCTGGAACAGGGCGTGGGTGCCGATGGCGACCTTCGCCTCGCCCGTCGCCAGCGCCGCGAGACGGCTGCGGCGTTCGGCCGGGGTGTCGCGGCCGGTCAGCAGGATGGTGGGCACGCCGGCAGCCTCCAGCATCGGGGCCAGTCGCTGCCAGTGCTGGCGGGCAAGGATTTCGGTGGGGGCCATCAGGGCGGCCTGGAAGCCGGAGGCGGCGGCATCCGCCAGGGCGAGGGCCGCGACCGCCGTCTTGCCCGAGCCGACGTCGCCCTGAAGCAGCCGGCCCATCTGTTCGCCCGAAGCGAGGTCGCGGCGGATCTCGGCGACGGCCTGCGCCTGGGCCCCGGTCAGGTCGAATCCGAGGGCGGCCAGCAGCTGTTCGGAGGCCTCACCCGGCGCGATGCGCGGGCCCGGCGTGATCTGACGGGCGCGGCGGCGGCGGGCGAGGGCCAGCTGGTGGGCCAGCAGTTCGTCATAGGCGAGCCGCTGTCGGGCCGGGGCGTCGAGCTCCAGTTCCGGTTCGCAGGTCGGCGCCTGGAGGGTTTCGAGCGCCGCGCGCCAGCCCGGCCAGCGGGTCTTTGCGAGCCAGGCCGGGTCCTGCCACTCCGGCAGTTCTGGCGCGTGGGCGAGGGCGGCCTGCACCAGTTTGCGGACCACGCGCGAGGAGAGCCCGGCGGTCGCCGGATAGACCGGTTCGATGGCGGTGATCTCGCCCGCCTGTTCCGGGGTGTAGATGTCCGGGTGGACGATCTGGACCTCGGCGTTGAAGCGTTCGACCTTGCCGGAGACCAGCCGCTTCTGGCCCTTGGGCAGCAGGCGGTCGATGTGCTGGGCCGAGCCGCCGAACCAGATCATGTGGACGAAGCCGGTGTCGTCGGAGGCCCGGACCTTGATCGGCGCACCGGGTTTGCCGGGGATGAACAGGCGGTCGATGACGACCTCGAAGATGCCGACCTGCCCCTCGATCGCATTCACCGCGGTCATCGGCTGGCGCACGATCAGACCGGAGGGGGAAAGGAAGGCCAGATCGCGAACCAGCGGCCCGGCCAGTTTCTGGACGAGCGGCAGGATCTTCGGCCCCACGCCCTTCAGGCTGGAAACCTCCGCGAACAGGGGAAAGAGAATCTGCGGCCGCATGCGACGACAGCATAGCTGGCGAAAGCGCGTCTGGAACGCTATCTCCGCAGCTCGATTGAACCTGACCGACCGGGCAAGGAACCTTGTGGCCGATATTGACGCACGCCTGAAGCAACGACTGGGCCGGATCACCTTCCGGGCATGGCGACGCGGATTCCGCGAGGCCGACCTCGTGCTGGGACCCTTCGTGGACCAGGTCGGGCCCTCGCTGGACGAGAGTGAACTGGATTCGCTCGAAGCCCTGCTGGCCGAGGACGACGATCACCGCATCTACGCCTGGATCACAGGTACGGAGCCGACGCCGCCAGCGCATGACACGCCCGTGATGATCAAGCTGCGGACCTTCATGCGCGACCATGTCGCCGCCGCTGTGGCCGAGGGGGCCGGCTGATGGACGGCACCCTTCCCAAACGCAGCGATCAGGACCTGGGCGGCGCGCCCGAGGGGCTCGACGCGCTGGTCGTGGCCGAAAGGCTGAAGACCGACGGCGGCGTCGGACTGTTTGTGGCGCGCGACTACGCCCGGATGGGCGAGTTCGTGCAGGCGTTCGGCTTCTTCGCCGACGATATCGAGATCGTGGAGTTCCCGGCCTGGGATTGTTTGCCCTACGACCGGCTGAGCCCGACCTCGTCGGTTTCGGCCGAACGGATGGCCGCGCTGACGCGTCTGGCGCAGCGGGCACCCGACGACGGCGCACCGGTGCTGGTCGTTACCACGGTCGGGGCCGCCATGCAGCGGACGCCGCCGAGGGAAGTCACCAACGGCGCCGGGTTCCAGACCACGGTCGGGCTTGATCTCGAGACCGCGGCGCTGGAGCGGTATTTTGCGGCCAACGGTTATATGCGGGCCTCGACGGTATCCGAAAAAGGCGAGTTCGCCGTTCGTGGCGGGGTGATCGACGTCTATCCGCCGGGCTTCGAGGAGCCGGTGCGGCTGGACATGTTCGGCTCGGAGCTGGAGTCGATCCGCAGCTTCGATCCGGCCACCCAGCGGTCCACCGGACAGTTGCGCGAAGTGCATCTGGCGCCCGTGTCGGAGGCCCTGCTCGACCCCGAAAGCATCTCGCGCTTCCGCACCGGCTACCTCGGCCTGTTCGGCGCGGCCGGAGATGATCCGCTCTATGCCGCCATAAGCGAGGGCGCGCGGCGGCAGGGCATGGAGCACTGGCTGCCGCTGCTCTACGACCGGCTCGAGACCCTGTTCGACTATCTGCCCGACGACGCGCGGGTCTTCCTGGACAACCAGGTCGAGGCGGCGCGGGGCGAGCGCTGGACCCTGACCCGCGACGCCTATGAGGCCCGTCGTGATGCGGCGATGGGCAAGGGCGGCGCCGCGTATCGGGCCTTGCCGCCCGAGCGGCTGTATCTGGGCGAGGGCGACTGGCACAGCGCCCTGGCCGGCCGCTGGGTGCGGCGGCTGTCGCCCTTCCACGGACCGGGCGAGGATGCCGGCGGGCGGCTGGGCCGCAGCTTCTCGGCCGAACGGGCGCAGGACAGCGTCAATCTGTTCGAGGCCGTGGCGCGGCATGCCGAGGCGCTGAAGGCGGCCGGCAAGCGGGTTCTGTTCGCGTCATGGACTGAAGGCTCGTCCGAGCGTCTGGCGGCCATGCTGGCAGACCACGGGCTTGAGCACGTCGTCGCCGTGCGCAACTGGGCCGACGTTCAGGCGGCGCCGAAGGACATCTATTTGCGTGGTGTCCTGCCGGTCGAGCACGGCTTCGAGACCGACACGATCGCCGTCGTCTCCGAGACCGACATGCTGGGCGACCGGCTGGCGCGGCCGAAGAAGAAGCGGCGGGCGTCGAACTTCCTCGCCGAGGCTTCCGCCCTGACCACGGGCGATCTGGTGGTCCACCTCGACCACGGCATCGGCCGCTATGAGGGGCTGAAGACGCTGGAGATCCAGCAGGCGCCCCACGACTGCCTGGAGCTGCTCTACGCCGGTGACAGCAAACTGTATCTGCCGGTCGAGAACATCGACCTGCTGACCCGATATGGCTCGGAGACCGACGGGGCCCAGCTGGACCGGCTGGGCGGTGCTGGCTGGCAGGCGCGCAAGGCCAAGGCCAAGGCCCGCCTGCGCGACATGGCCGAGGGGCTGATCGCCCTGGCGGCCAAGCGGTCGCTACGATCGTCCGACCCGATCACCCCGCCGCACGGCCTGTTCGACGAGTTCTGCGCTCGCTTCCCCTACGAGGAGACAGACGACCAGCTGAACGCCATCAGCGACGTGCTGGAAGACCTCGGCAAGGGCACGCCGATGGATCGCCTGATCTGCGGCGACGTCGGCTTCGGCAAGACCGAGGTGGCGCTGAGGGCGGCCTTCGTGGTGGCCATGAGCGGCCAGCAGGTGGCCATCGTCTGCCCGACCACCCTGCTGGCGCGGCAGCATTTCAAGACCTTCAGCGAGCGGTTCGCCGGCTGGCCGGTCACGGTGCGGCACCTGTCGCGGATGGTGACGGCCAAGGACGCGGCCGAGACGCGCGCGGGGCTGAAGGACGGCGCGTTCGAGATCGTGGTCGGCACCCATGCGGTCTTGAGCGAGCAGGTCGGGTTCAAGGACCTGGGCCTTGTTATCGTTGACGAAGAGCAGCATTTCGGCGTCAAGCACAAGGAGAAGCTGAAGTCCCTGCGGGCCGATGTTCACCTGCTGACCCTGACGGCGACGCCGATCCCGCGGACGCTGCAGATGGCGCTGTCCGGCATCCGCGAGATGTCGATCATCGCCACCCCGCCGGTCGACCGTCTGGCGGTTCGGACCTATGTCACGCCGTGGGATCCGGTGCTGGTGCGCGAGGCCCTGCTGCGCGAGAAATACCGCGGCGGTCAGGCCTATTATGTCGTGCCGCGTCTGTCGGACCTGCCGGAGATCGAGA
>VFBG01000045.1:0-19976 GCA_006515835.1 bacterium
TGCTGCTGGAGGTCTCGACCCAGATCGAGGGCCACACCATCTGCGCCCTCGGCGACGCCGCTGCGTGGCCGGTGCAGGGGCTGATCCGGCATTTCCGTCACGAGATCGAGGAGCGCATCGCCTCCTACCGCAGCCGCCGCGCGAATTTCGCCGGCCATGCGATCGCGGCGGAGTAGGGATGCGCACAGCCGCCATCATCGTCGTGACTGCTCTCGCCCTCGCCGCCTGTGGCGCCGAGGCAGAGAAGGCTGCGCCGAAGTTGGAGGCCGCTGCCGCTCCGGTAGCTGCCGCCGTCCCTGCTCCGGCGGCACCTGTCGCCCTGACCGACGCCGATCTACGCCGGGTGTGCCGAGCCGGCCTGGCGGCCATTCACGGACAGGACGAAAACTCGATCACCATCGACGCGCTGAACGGCCCGATCGTCCATGTCTCATGGCGGGCGCCGGTCGACGGCGGACGCCGGCGGGCCCAATGCCGGGTCGACGGCGATCTCATCATCTGGAGGCCGGCGGATCGTACCAGCCCCATTGATGATCGCTGGATGGACCAGGCCGGTGATCCGGTGACGCGGTTCGTGCTCGACGGCGAGACAGTGACGATCAACCAGACCCTGCCCGAAAGCGTTGCGGTCGCAGGCGTGCAGGGGCAGGGCTGATGCGCGGCAAGGTTCTCAGTTACGACGACTACACCGGCTCCGGCCTGATCAGCGGCGACGACGGGGTGCGCTACACCTTCACGCGCGGGTCCCTTATGGGCGGCGCGCGCGAAGCCTTTGCAGGCCAGCAGGTCGATTTCGAGATCGCCGACGGGGTGGCGACCAACATCTACATCACCAGCGCTGCGCCGCTGAACCTTTCGGGCGACAAGAACCGGATCGTCGCCGCCATCCTGGCCCTGGTTCTGGGCGGGATCGGCATTCACAAATTCTATCTCGGCAAGACGACGGCCGGGGTGCTCATGCTGCTGGGCGGTACCGTCGGCTGGATCACCTTCGGGTTTGTTCCGGGGCTGGTCTACCTGATCGCCTTCATCGAATTCATCATCTACCTGCTCAAGACCGACGGCGACTTCCACCGCGACTATGTCGCGGGGAACAAGTCCTGGTTCTGATCCGGTTCGCTTAGAGAAACGCAGAGGTCGCGGCGAATGCCCATCGCGAAAGTCAACGGCGTAGAGGTCGAGTTCGAGCCCGGGATGACCGTGCTCCAGGTCGCCGAACGCGCCGGACAGGAGATCCCGCGCTTCTGCTATCATGAGCGGCTGTTCGAGGTGAAGCCCGGACCGCCGAAGCCGCAAGCTTCGTGCGCCCTGCCGGCTGCCGAGGGTCAGGAGATCTTCACCGACACGCCGATGGTCAGGAAGGCCCGCGAAGGGGTGATGGAGTTCCTGCTCATCAACCACCCGCTGGACTGCCCGATCTGCGACCAGGGCGGCGAGTGCGACCTGCAGGACCAGGCCATGGGCTATGGCCGCGACGGCTCCCGCTATGCGGAGAACAAGCGCGCGGTCGAAGAAAAGAACATGGGTCCGACCATCAAGACCTTCATGACGCGGTGCATCCAGTGCACCCGCTGCGTGCGGTTCGTGACGGAAGTGGCGGGCGTGCCGGACATCGGCATGATCTCGCGCGGCGAGGACGCCGAGATCACCACCTATCTGGAGAAGGCGGTCGACAGCGAGCTGTCGGGCAACGTCAACGACCTGTGCCCCGTCGGCGCCCTGACCCACCGGCCGTGGCAGTACCACTACCGCCCGTGGGAGCTGAAGAAGACCGAGACCATCGACGTCATGGACGCCCTGGGCTCGAACATCCGCGCCGACGCCAAGGGCGCCGAGGTGATGCGCATCCTGCCGCGCGTCAACGAGGGCATCAACGAGGAGTGGCTGTCCGACATCAGCCGCTACGCCGTCGACGGCCTGCAACGCCAGCGGCTGGACAAGCCCTATGTGCGCGAGAACGGCAAGCTGCGGGCCGCTTCGTGGGACGAGGCGCTGGGCATCGTGGCTGCGAAGCTGAACGCCGCGGCCGCGGACCGGATCGGTGTGATCGCCGGCGACCTGCAGGACGCGGAGTCGATGAAGGCGGCGCTGGACCTGTTCCGTGCGCTGGGATCGGCCAATACCGACTGCCGTCAGGACGGTTCAGCGCTCGGGTATGGCCCGCGAGAAGGCTGGCTGTTCAACTCGGGTCTGGCGGGCGTCGAGAACGCCGACGCCGTGCTGATTGTGGGTGCCAATCCGCGCACCGAGGCACCGCTGCTGAACGCCCGCCTGCGCAAGGCCTGGCTGGCCGGCAAGACCGAGATCGGTCTGATCGGCGAACAGGCGAACCTGACCTATGACTACAGCTGGCTGGGCGCTGGCTCGAAAACCCTCTCCAAGCTGCCGAAGGCGGCACTGGATTTGCTGAGCAAGGCCGAGCGGCCGGCGATCATCGTCGGCGCGGGTGCCGTGTCGGGCGGGGACGGCGCGGCCGTGTTGAACGCCCTGGGCGCATTGGCGAAGAAGGTCGGCGTGGTCGCCGATGGCTGGAACGGCTTCAACGTGCTGCACAGCGCGGCGTCGCGTGTCGCCGGTCTCGACATGGGCTTCGTCCCGGGTGAGGGCGGCAAGTCGGCGGCTGAGATGGCGGCCAAGGGCGCGCTGGACCTGCTGTTCCTGCTCGGCGCCGACGAGATCGATCTGTCGAAGTCCAAGGCCTTCCGCGTCTATCTGGGCAGCCACGGCGACCGGGGCGCGCACGGCGCGGACGTGATCCTGCCGGGCGCGGCCTATACCGAGAAGTCCGGCCTGTATGTGAACACCGAAGGCCGGGTGCAGATGGCCGAACGGGTCGTCTTCCCCAAGGGGCAGGCCAAGGAAGACTGGGCCATCCTGCGGGCGCTGTCGGCCATGGTCGGCCACACCCTGCCGTACGACACGCTGGACGCCCTGCGCTCGAAACTGATGGCGGATCATCCGACCTTTGGTCGAATTGACTACCTGCCGGCCCCCGCGTCGTTTGATGTCGGGAGCCTCGGCAAGAAGGGCGATCTGGGCGACATCAGCTTCGTTTCGGCTGTGCGCGACCCCTATCTGAACAACCCGATCACGCGCGCCAGCGTGACTATGGCCGAGCTGTCCGCCCTGCGGATCGCCCCGGTCGCGATGGCGGCGGAGTAAGGCGATGACCGACGTCGTGACCCACCGTTCCAACCCGCTGGCGACGATTTTCCTGACCGTCGTGGGCCTGGCCGTGGCGGCCGGACTGGGATTCCTGGCCGTCTGGCTGTGGGGTCTGATTCCCCCGTCATTCTGGCCCAGCCCTGTCGGATGGCTGCTGATCACTGCCGGCGGCATCCTGCTCGTCACCGTCGGGATCCTGATCTCACTGGCCTTCCTGCTGCTGGCCGACCGCAAGATCTGGGCCGGCGTGCAGATGCGCAAAGGCCCCAACGTCGTCGGGCCGTTCGGCCTGCTTCAGTCGTTCGCCGACTTCTTCAAATTCGTTCTGAAGGAAATCATCGTCCCGGCGGGTGCCGACAAGGTGGTGTTCCTGCTGGCACCGCTGCTGACCTTCATCCTGGCCTTCATCGCCTGGGCGGCCATTCCGTTCGCGCCGGGCTGGGTCATGGGCGGCTGGGCTTCGAACTCGAAGTATCCGTTCCTCGGATCGCTGCGGTCCGCCGCGCAGATGGTGTCCTATGAGGTGTCCATCGGTCTGGTGATCATCAACGTCATCCTGCTGGCCGGGTCGATGAACCTGACCTCGATCGTGACGCAGCAGCAGGGCATGTTCTGGAACTGGTATGCCTTCGGGGGCGGAGCCGGGACCTGGCCGCTGATCGTGGTGATGTGGCCGATGGCGATCATCTTCTTCGTCTCGGCCCTGGCCGAAACCAACCGCCCGCCGTTCGACCTGCCCGAAGCCGAGTCCGAACTCGTGGCCGGCTATCAGGTGGAATACAGCTCGACCCCGTACCTGCTGTTCATGATCGGCGAATACGCCAACATCGTCTTCATGTGCGCCATGATCACCCTGCTGTTCTTCGGCGGGTGGAATCCGGGCGTGCCGCAGTATTGGCTGGACAGCCTGCCGGGTTGGCTGGAGCAGGCTGTCTATCTGGTCACCTTCCTCGGCAAGACCGTGTTCTGGTTCTGCATGATCGCGCTGGTGAAGGCCTTTGTGCCCCGCTACCGCTATGACCAGTTGATGCGACTGGGCTGGAAGATCTTCCTGCCGACGTCGCTGGTCTGCGTTGTCGTTGTATCGGGCTGGCTCGTGGCAACGAAGGCGGGCCTGCTGTGAACCGGATCATGATCCTCGCCCTGGCGCTGACGACGGCTGCCTGCACCATTCCGACCTACGAACCCGAGCCGGTGTCGGCCCATCAGTGGGAACGCCGCCAGCAAGCGATCATGCGTCAGCAGGCCGAGCGGGAACGCCTGTGCCGCATCACAAGGGATGACGATCCGCGCAAGGAAGAGCTTTGCCGCGGCGTGTCCGGAGCCAGCCAGTAATGTTCAACCGTATCGTCCAGGCCGCGAAGGGTGCGCTTCTGATCGACGCCGTCGGCGCGATCGGCCTGTCGCTGAAATACATGGCCCGCCCCAAGGCCACGGTAAACTATCCGTTCGAGCGCAATCCGCAGTCGCCGCGGTTCCGGGGCGAGCACGCCCTGCGCCGCTATGCCAATGGCGAGGAACGCTGCATCGCCTGCAAGCTGTGCGAGGCCATCTGCCCCGCCCAGGCGATCACCATCGAGGCCGAACCGCGCGCCGACGGCAGCCGTCGCACGACCCGGTACGACATCGACATGGTCAAATGCATCTACTGCGGACTGTGCGCCGAGGCCTGCCCGGTGGACGCCATCGTCGAGGGCCCGAACTCGGAGTTCACGGTCGAGACGCGGGAAGAGCTGCTCTACGACAAGGACCGGCTGCTCGCCAACGGCGACCGCTGGGAACGACTGATCGCGAAGAATCTGGAACTCGACGCGCCTTACCGTTAAGGCGCAGACGCTGAACAGGACGGCGATTCCGGAAGGGGTCGTCCTCCACTAACCGAAAGGGGCCGAGGCCTCCGATGTTGCAAGGCATTGCCTTCTATCTGCTGGCCACGGTGGCCGTGCTGGGCGGCCTCATGGTCGTCACGGCGAAGAACCCCGTGCACAGCGTGCTGTGGCTGATCCTGGCCTTCTTCTCGTCGGCGGGACTGTTCGTCCTGCTCGGGGCGGAGTTCCTGGCGATGCTGCTGGTGGTCGTCTACGTCGGCGCTGTCGCGGTGCTGTTCCTGTTCGTGGTGATGATGCTGGATGTCGACTTCGTGCGGTTGCGCGAGGGCTATGCCCGCTATCTGCCACTGGCGGCGATCGTTGCGGGCATATTGCTGGCCGAGATGATCATGATTTCGCTGGCCGTGGTCAGCGGCGGCGCAGCCGCCGATACGGCCGGCCCGGTCGCGGCCACGCCGGACATGACCAACGTCGAGGCCATCGGGCGTGTTCTGTATACGGACTATGTCTACATCTTCCAGGCGGCGGGGATCGTGCTGCTGATCGCCATGATCGGGGCCATCGTCCTGACCCTGCGCCACAAGCCAAACATCAAGCGCCAGAACGTCGCCCGCCAGGTCGGCCGTGACGCGAAGACGGCCATGGAGGTCAAGTCCGTGACCACCGGTGCCGGCGTGACCCCCGAGGATCTGGTCTGATGGAAATCACCCTGCAGCACTATCTGGCGGTGGGCGCGATCCTGTTCACCATCGGTGTCTTCGGCATCTTCGTGAACCGCAAGAACGTCATCATCATCCTGATGTCGATCGAGCTGATCCTGCTGGCCGTGAACATCAATTTCGTCGCCTTCTCGGCCTATCTCAACGACGTGCAGGGGCAGATCATGGCCATGTTCGTCCTGACCGTCGCTGCGGCCGAGGCCGCCGTCGGCCTGGCCATTCTGGTGACCTTCTTCCGCAACCGCGGCGACATCGCGGTTGATGATGCCTCCGTGATGAAGGGCTGACCGTGGATCTCGTGCTTCTCGTCACCCTCGGCGTCTTCGCCCCGCTGCTCGGCGCGGCCATCGTCGGCCTGAGCGGCCGGCGGCTCGGCGACCTGGTGTCCAAATCGATCACCACGGGCCTGCTGTTCTTCTCGTGCGCCGTGGCCTGGATCGTGTTCAGCCAATGGACCTGGGGCGGGCTTGAGGCCTTCACGGTCGAGCTGTTCCCCTTCATCAACGTCGGCGATTTCCAGTCGGTCTGGTCGATCCGCATCGATGCCCTGTCGGCCGTCATGCTGGTCGTGGTCACCAGCGTGTCCTCCCTCGTTCACCTCTACTCGTGGGGGTATATGGCCGAGGATCCCGACAAGCCGCGGTTCTTCGCCTACCTGTCGCTGTTCACCTTCGCCATGCTGGCGCTGGTCACCGCCGCGGACTTCATGCAGCTGTTCTTCGGCTGGGAAGGGGTGGGGCTGGCGTCCTATCTGCTGATCGGTTTCTGGTACAAGAAGTCCACAGCCAGCGCCGCCGCCATCAAGGCCTTCGTGGTCAACCGCGTCGGCGACTTCGGCTTCGCCCTGGGCATCCTGACGGTGTTCTGGATGTTCGGCACGATCCAGTTCGCCGAACTGTTCCCGATGATCGCCGCCAAGGCCGGCACGGGCTGGGTCTTCCTCGGCCACAACTGGTCGGCGCTGGATCTCGCCGGGGCCCTGCTGTTCGTCGGCGCCATGGGCAAGTCAGCCCAGTTCTTCCTGCACACCTGGCTGCCCGACGCCATGGAGGGCCCGACGCCTGTGTCGGCCCTGATCCACGCGGCGACCATGGTCACCGCCGGCGTCTACATGGTCTGCCTGCTGTCGCCGATCTATGAGTACGCCCCGGTCGCCTCGGCCATCATCGCCCTGACGGGCGCGGTGACCGCCCTGTTCGCGGCAACGGTTGGTCTGGCCCAGAACGATATCAAGCGGGTCATCGCCTATTCGACCTGTTCGCAGCTCGGCTACATGTTCTTCGCGGCGGGCGTCGGTGCTTACCAGGCGGCCATGTTCCACCTGTTCACCCACGCCTTCTTCAAGGCCCTGCTGTTCCTCGGCGCCGGCTCGGTGATCCACGGGATGCACCACGAGCAGGACATGCGGAAGATGGGCGGGCTGTGGAAGCTGCTGCCGGTCACCTATGCGGTGATGACCATCGGCACCATCGCCATCACCGGCCTGGGCATTCCCGGCGTCGGCGGTCTGGCGGGATTCTATTCCAAGGACTCGATTATCGAGAGCGCCTTCGCCTCGTTCACCAGTGGCCATTCGGCCATGGGCCTGTTCGCCTTCTTCGTCGGCATTCTCGCCGCCGGCCTGACCGCCTACTACTCATGGCGTCTGGTGTTCATGACCTTCCACAACAAGCCGGTGTGGAAGGACGCGCATCACGATGATCACGCCCATGACGACCACGCCGCTGACGATCATGCTCACGACGACCATGCGCATCACGGCCCGCTGAAACCGCATGAGAGCCCGCTGGTGATGCTGGTTCCGCTGCTGCTGCTGTCGGTCGGTGCCATTGCCGCGGGCTTCGTCTTCGCCCCCTGGTTCATCGGGGATCACGAGCACGGCTTCTGGCGCGGCGCGATCTTCGTGGCCGAGACCAATCACGTCCTGCACGAGAGCCACTCGGTCCCGACCTGGGTGAAGTGGTCGCCGCTGATCCTGACGCTGATCGGGACGTTCGCGGCTTTCTGGCTCTATGTGATGAAGGAAGGCATGGCGCGCCGCATGGCCGATCGGGGCGGCGTCGTGCACGGCTTCCTCTACAACAAATGGTATTTCGACGAGCTGTATGACGTCGTGTTCGTGAAGGGCGCGCGGGCGGTCGGTGACCTGTTCTGGAAGGTCGGCGACGTGAAGATCATCGACGGGGGCGGGCCCAATGGCATGGCCTGGCTGTCGCGGAAGTTCGCGGGCGGTCTGGCCCGGTTCCAGTCCGGCTACGTCTATTTCTACGCCTTCGTGATGTTGCTCGGCCTGGCCGGCTTCCTCGCCTTCGCCATCTATACGTGGGGAGCCTGATCTTGCCCCAGATCCCCTACATCCTCAGCGTCGTCACCTTCCTGCCGCTGGTTGGCGCGGGCCTGATCCTGCTGGCCCGGCTGCTCAACAAGTCCGGGGCGGACGGCGCGGCGCGCTGGATCGCCCTGGCGACCACGCTCGTCACCCTGGGCGTCTCGGCCGTGCTGGTCGCGACCTTCGATCCGTCCAGCGCCGCCTATCAGTTCGTCGAGCGCTTCGTCTGGTTCGTGGGCGCCGAGTACCACATGGGCGTGGACGGGATTTCGATCCTGTTCGTCCTGCTGACGGCCTTCCTGATGCCGATCTGCATCCTCGCCAGCTGGAACACGATCAAGGACCGGGTGGTCGATTACATGATCGCCTTCCTGGTGCTGGAGACGCTGGTCATCGGGGTGTTCACCTCGCTGGACCTGTTCCTGTTCTACATCTTCTTCGAAGGCACCCTGGTCCCGATGTTCATCATCATCGGCGTGTGGGGCGGGGCGAACCGGATCTACGCTTCGTACAAATTCTTCCTCTACACCCTGCTGGGGTCCGTGCTGATGCTGCTGGCCATGCTGTGGATGGCCGCCGAGACCGGCACCACCAGCATTCCGGCGCTCAAGGAATACGCCTTCTCCGCCGAGGCGCAGCCTCTGCTCTGGCTGGCTTTCTTCGCCTCGTTCGCGGTCAAGATGCCGATGTGGCCGGTGCACACCTGGTTGCCCGACGCCCACGTGCAGGCACCGACGGCGGGGTCAGTCATCCTGGCCGGCATCCTGCTGAAGCTGGGCGGCTACGGCTTCCTGCTGTTCAACCTGCCCATGTTCCCGCAGGCGTCGCAGACGTTCGCGCCGCTGGTCTTCACCCTGTCGGTGATCGCCATCGTCTACACCTCGCTGGTTGCCTTCCGTCAGACAGACATGAAGAAGCTGATCGCCTATTCGTCCGTCGCCCACATGGGCTTCGTGACCATGGGCATCTTCGCCGGCAACGATCAGGGCGTGCAGGGCGCGGTCTTCCAGATGCTGAGCCACGGCCTGATCTCGGGCGCGCTCTTCCTCTGCCCTGTACGGCGGCCTGACGGCGCGGATGCCGTGGTTCGCGGCGATCTTCATGCTGTTCACCATGGCCAACGTCGGCCTGCCCGGCACCTCGGGCTTCATCGGCGAGATCCTGACCATGGTCGGCATCTATGAGGTCTCGACATGGACCGCACTGTTCGCCGCCTCGGGCGTGATCTTCTCGGCAGTCTATGCGCTGACGCTGTACCGAAACGTCATGTTCGGCGAGATCACCAATCCGGCGATGAAGGCGATCACTGATGTCGACAAGCGCGAACTGCTGATCTTCGCCCCGCTGATCATCGGCACCCTGTGGCTGGGCGTTCAGCCCGGTCTGGTGCTGGATTACACCGCCGCCTCGGTCGAGGCCCTGACGACTGCCTATCGCGCCGCGATCGGCGGGTGAGACGATGATGCCTGATCTTATCTCCGCCCTTCACCTCTCGGCCCCGGAAGCGACCCTCGCGGTCGGCGGACTGGTGCTGCTGATGCTCGGCGCCTTCATGGGCGAGAAGAGCGTGCGCTTCATCTCGGCCCTGTCGGTCGGGCTGCTGGTCGCCGCGACGGCCGTGGCCGTGACCGGCCCGCTGGGGCAGGCTTTCAACGGTGCCTATGTCGCCGACCCGCTGGCCGTCTACGGCAAGGCCCTGATCTTCCTGTCCAGCGCCGTGGCCATCGTGCTGGGCGACGGCTGGATGCACCGGGCGAAAATCGCGAAGTTCGAATATCCGGTCCTGATCGTGCTGGCCTCGGCCGGCATGGGGATGATGGCGTCGTCCGGCGAGCTGATCAGCCTGTACGTCGGCATCGAGCTGCATTCGCTGGCCCTCTATGTGCTGGCCGCCTACCACCGCGACGACCTGAAGGCGTCCGAGGCGGGGCTGAAGTATTTCGTGCTGGGAGCCCTGTCGTCCGGCCTCCTGCTGTACGGTGCCAGCCTGATCTACGGCTTCACCGGCTCGATGCGGTTCGATGAGATCGCCGCCTATGCCGTCGCCAATCAATCGACGGGCCTGATCTTCGGCCTGGTCTTCCTGATCTGCGGCCTGGCCTTCAAGGTCTCCGCCGCGCCGTTCCACATGTGGACGCCGGACGTCTATGAGGGCGCACCGACGCCGGTCGTGGCCCTGTTCGCCACCGCGCCCAAGGTCGCGGCCATGGTGCTGATCGCCCGCACGCTGGAAGGGGCCTTCGCCGGCTCGCACGACCAGTGGGCGCAGGTGCTGATTCTGATCTCGCTGATCTCGTTCGCCGTCGGCGCCTTCGGTGGTCTGGTGCAGAAGGATCTGCAGCGGCTGCTGGCCTATTCGTCGATCGCCAATATCGGCTACGCCCTGCTGGGCATCGCCGCCGGGACCACGGCGGGCGTGCAGGCCATGCTGGTGTTCATGACCCTGTACGTCATCGACCAGTTCGGCTTCTTCGCCATCCTGCTGTCGCTGTCGCGCGGCGGGAAGCCGATCCGCAAGATCGCCGATCTGGCGGGCCTGCGTAAGGACAAGCCGGTCACGGCCATTGCGCTGACCGTGCTGTCGCTGTCGGTTCTGGGCATGCCCCCGCTGGCGGGCTTCTGGGCCAAATTCTATGTCTTCGGCGCAGCCGCTGACGCCGGCTACTGGATGGTCGGCGCGGCCGGTCTGGTCGCCTCGGTCGTGGCCGGCTTCTACTATCTGCGCATCATCAAACTGATGTGGTTCGATCCGACGCCCGAGGGTGTGGTGCCGACGGATGCGTCGCCGGTGGAGGCGAAGACCATCGCCTGGGCCTCGGCGGCGTTCAGCTTCCCGCTGGTGATCGTGGCCATCGGCTGGATCGACCATTTCGCCGGCATCGCGGCGACCGGTTTCGGAGCCGGGTAGGGGCGAACGTTGTGGATCGTCGCCCGACGGCAGACGGAAGGGCGCGGACGCCGTGGGCGGTCTTGGGAAAGCCAGGACGGCAACCTGTTTTCCACCCTGCTGCAATTGACCCGAAAATCGCCCGCCGAAGCGGCGCAGGTGACCTTCGTGGCCGCGCTGGCGATCGCGGACCTGCTGGATGCCTATGCGCCTCCGTCGCTGGTGACGATCAAATGGCCGAATGACGTGATGCTGGCGGGCCAGAAGACGTCGGGCGTGCTCGTCGAGTCAGGGGCGCATGAGAGCGGCGGCCTGTGGCTGGCGGTCGGGATCGGCGTGAACCTGGCCCATGCGCCGGAGGGCACGGAGCGGCCCGCGACGGCGCTGGCCCATCATCTGCGCGGCGATGTGACGGCGCCGCCGACGGTAGAGGCCGCGGCTGCGACGCTGGCCGCTGCCTTCGCGGTCTGGATGGACCGATGGGAGACGCTGGGGTTCGAGCCGATCCTTGACGCATGGCGGGCGCGGACGGCCGGGCTGGATGGACCTGCCGTTGCGCGGCTGGGCCGCGAGACGGTCGAGGGCGTGGCCGAGGGCGTGGCGTCCGACGGCGCATTGAAATTGAGGCTGGCGGACGGGAGCCTGCGGCTGATCTCCGCCGGGGACGTCTTCTTCGGGGAGGCCGCGTGATGCTGCTGGCGATCGAGCAGGGCAATACGAACACGCTGTTCGCGGTCCATGACGGCAGCGACTGGATCGCCCAGTGGCGCACGGCCACGGAAAGCAGCCGCACCGCCGACGAATACGCCGTCTGGCTGAGCCAGTTGCTGGCCATGCACGGGCTGGCGATCGGCCAGCTCGACGGCTGCATCATCTCCAGCGTGGTGCCGCAGTCGATCTTCAATCTGCGCAACCTGTCGCGCCGCTATCTCTCGGTCGAGCCGCTGGTGATCGGCGACAATGTCGAACTGGGGATGACGGCGCGGATCACCAAGCCGAGCGAAGCGGGTGCCGATCGGCTGGTCAACGCGATCGGGGCGCATCTGGTCTATCCGGGTGACCTGATCGTCATCGACAGCGGCACGGCCACGACCTTCGACGTCATCGCCGCAGACGGGGCCTTCGAGGGCGGCGCGATCGCGCCCGGCATCAATCTGAGCCTTCAGGCCTTGCACGAGGCGGCGGCCATGCTGCCGCGCATCGCCATCCAGCGTCCTGACCGGGTGATCGGCAAGGACACCGTCTCCAACATGCAGTCCGGCGTCTTCTGGGGCTATGTCGCCCTGATCGAAGGCATGGTCGCGCGCATTAAGGCGGAGTGGGGCAAGCCCATGACCGTGATTGGAACGGGCGGCGTGGCCAGCCTGTTTGAAGGCGCAACAACATCAATCGACCGGTTCGATCCGGACCTGACTATCCGCGGCCTCCTCGAAATCTGGCGGCGGAACACCATCTAAAGGACCTATGAAAAAGAAAACCAACGACGAACTCGTCTTCCTGCCGCTGGGCGGCTCGGGCGAGATCGGGATGAATCTCAATCTGTACGGCTATGGCCCCGAGGCGAACCGCGAATGGCTCGTGGTCGATGTGGGCGTGACATTTGGTGACCTGTCGACGCCGGGCGTCGATGTGATCGTGCCCGACCCCGCCTTCCTCGAAGGCGAGACCATTCGCGGTATCGTCCTGACCCACGCCCACGAGGATCATATCGGTGCCCTGGGCTGGCTGTGGTCGCGCATGAAGGCGCCGCTGTACGCCACGCCGTTCACCGCCTTCCTGATCCGCGAGAAGTTGCGAGAGGCGGGTATTCTGGATCAGGTCAAGCTGATCGAGGTGCCGCTGGGCGGTACCATCGACCTGGGCCCGTTCCAGGTGACGATGGTCACCATGACCCATTCGATCGCCGAGCCGAACGGCCTGGCAATCAAGACGCCGCTGGGCACAGTGCTACACACCGGCGACTGGAAGATCGATGACGACCCCATCATCGGCGAAGTCACCGACGCGGGTGCCATCACCCGCCTCGGCGACGAGGGCGTGCTGGCCATGGTCTGCGATTCCACCAATGTCTTCGTCGAAGGCTCGGCGGGGTCGGAAGGCGGGGTCCGCAACGCACTGATCGAGCTGATCGGCGGGCTGAAGGGCCGGATTGCGGTAGGTTGTTTCGCCTCGAACGTCGCCCGGATGGACAGCGTGATTCGCGCCGCCGAGGCCGCGGGCCGCCGCGTGTCGCTGGCGGGCCGGTCGATGCACCGGATCACATCGGCGGCCAAGCACGTCGGCATGCTGAGCGACATCAAGCCATTCCTGACCGACGAGGAGGCCCGCGTCTGGCCGGCTGACCAGATCCTGTATCTGTGCACCGGCAGCCAGGGCGAGGCGAGGGCAGCCCTGTCGCGCGTGGCCGAGGGCACCCACCCCTACATCAAGCTCAGCAAGGGCGATCACTGCATCTTCTCGTCGCGGGTCATCCCCGGCAATGAGTTGTCGATCGGTCGGCTGCAGGACAAACTCGCCGACCGCGGGGTGCGGCTCTACACCGAGCGGGATCACCCCGGCATCCACGTCTCCGGCCACCCCTGCCGTGAGGAACTGCGGCAGATGTACGCCTGGGCGCGGCCGAAGATCGCCGTACCGACCCACGGCATGCGCCGCCACCTGGCCGAGCACGCCAATCTGGCCAAGGACGTCGGCATCTCCGAGACGGTGACGCCGCGCAACGGCGACATGGTGCGTCTGGCTCCCGGGCCGGCGGCGATTATCGATGAGGTGCCCAACGGCCGGCTCTATGTCGACGGCGGCCGTCTGGTCACTGAACAGGGTGAGGCCCTGCACGAGCGACGTCACGCCTCGACCAATGGGGTGCTGATCGTCAGCTTCGCCATGGACAAGCGCGGCAAGATCGTCAGCGATATCGATGTGCGGGCCATCGGCCTGCCGGGCGATGCGGAATCGCCGCTGGGCGACGCCCTGGATGATCTGGCCGAACGCGCCGAACAGGCGGTCAACAAGCTGAAAGGCGCGGCCCTTGAGGACGAAATGGTCATCGAACAGGCCGTCTCCCGCGCGCTGAAAAAGGCCAGCCAGCAGATCTGGGATCGGCGGCCTATCGTCGAGACCATCATTCTGAGGCTTTGAAGCCGGGCGTCGGCTTCGTCTATAAGGAGCCGAATCCCCCGCCCAAGGTCCCCCCATGCCCGACGTCCCGCCCGAGTTCCTGTACAAACGCGTCCTGCTGAAGGTCTCGGGCGAGGTGCTGATGGGCGACCAGTCCTATGGCATCGACATGAAGACCGTCGCCGGGGTCGCCCAGGCGGTTGCCGACGTGGCGCGCGAGGGCGTCGAGATATGCCTGGTCATAGGCGGCGGAAACATCTTCCGCGGGCTGAGCAAGGCCGCCGGCGACATGGAACGGGCCACGGCCGACTATATGGGCATGCTGGCCACGGTGATGAACGCCCTGGCCATGCAGGCGGCGCTTGAGAAGATCGGCGTCCAGACCCGGGTGCAGAGCGCCCTGACCATGAACGCCGTGGCCGAGCCCTACGTGCGCCGCCGCGCCCTGCGTCATCTCGAAAAGGGTCGGGTGGTGATCTTCGCCGCCGGCGTCGGCGCGCCCTTCTTCACGACCGATTCGGGCGCCGCGTTGCGGGCCGCGGAAATGGGTTGCGACGCCCTTCTGAAGGGCACCAGCGTGGACGGCGTCTATACGGCCGACCCCAAGAAGGACGCCACCGCCACCCGCTATGAGACCCTGACCTATCACGATGTGCTGGCGAAAGACCTGAAGGTCATGGACGCCTCGGCCATCGCCCTGATGCGTGACTCGGGCATTCCGATCGTGGTTTTCTCGATCCGTGAGAACAATTCGCTGCGCCGCACGCTGACAGGAGAGGGGACCTTTACGGTCATCTCGTCCAAAAAAGCCGCCTGAGCCGCCAAAGACAAGAAAACGCGAGAGAAACGACCATGGCCAAGCCCGATCTGAAGACCTACCGCGACCGGATGGACAAGTCCGTGTCCGCCCTGAAGGAAGAGTTCAACGGCCTGCGTACCGGGCGCGCCAACGTTGGCCTGCTCGATCCGGTCCAGGTGCAGGCCTACGGGTCGAACGCGCCCCTGAACTCGGTCGCCGCCATCAGCGTGCCCGAGCCGCGCATGATCTCGGTCAACGTCTGGGACAAGTCGATGGTCGGCCCGGTCGAAAAGGCCATCCGCGCCGCCGGCCTGGGTCTGAACCCCATCGTCGACGGCCAGACCCTGCGCATCCCGGTGCCGCCGCTGACCGAGGAGCGCCGCAAGGACCTGGCCAAGCTGGCCGGCAAATACACCGAGCAGCAGAAGATTGCCGTCCGAAACGTCCGCCGCGACGCCAACGAGGACCTGAAGAAGGCCGAGAAGGCCGGCGAGATCAGCCAGGACGAACAGAAGAAGATGGAGACCGAGGTCCAGAAGGACACCGACGCGGCGATCAAGCGCATCGACGAGGCCTTGAGGGCCAAGGAAGTTGAGATCATGCAGGTTTGACGGCGCGAATTGCCGTAGGATACGCGCCGCATGCCCGCCGAGCCCTTTCATACCGCGCCGACTGACGGCCCGCGACACGTCGCCCTGATCATGGACGGCAATGGGCGCTGGGCCGAGGCGCGTGGGCTGCCGCGCGCGATGGGTCATCGCGAGGGCGTGCAGGCCCTGAAGCGCACGGTCGAAGCCGCGCCCCGGTTCGGGATTCGCTGCCTGACGGTGTTCGGGTTCTCGACGGAGAACTGGAGCCGGCCGGCGGACGAGGTGTCCGACCTGATGGGGCTGGTTCGCTCCTATGTCGCCAGCGATCTGAAGCGGCTGGAGCGCGCGGGCGTTCGCGTGCGTGTGCTGGGTCGTCGGGCGGGACTGCCCGCCGATATCATCGCGATCATCGACCGGGCCGAGGCGAGCACGGCCCACAACGAAAAATTCCTGCTTCAGGTCGCCTTCAACTATGGCGGCCGGGCCGACATCGTCGATGCGGCCCAGCGCCATGTCGACGCCGTGCTGGCCGGGCAGGCGACAGGGCCGCTGGACGAGGAAACGCTGGGCCTGGGCCTGTCCACCGCCGGCGCGCCGCCGGTTGACGTGATCGTGCGCACCTCGGGCGAGCAGCGATTGTCGAACTTCCTGCTGTGGGAGGCCGCCTATGCCGAGCTGGTCTATCAGCACATACTTTGGCCCGACTACGGTGCCGAGGGATTGGCCGACGTGATCGAGCAATACCGCAACCGGGACCGTCGCTTCGGCGGCCGGGCTGCACCAGCTGAGGCCGCCGCGCCCGCCCTTGCGGCCCGCTGATGGCGGTCAGGGCCCGCGACATAGGCCTCAGGGCCGCATCGGCGATCGTTCTGGCACCCGCCGCGGTTCTGGCCATCTGGGCCGGCGGCCTGTGGTTCCTCGCCCTTATGCTTCTGGCCTGCGCATTGCTGGCCGTCGAATGGGCGATGATGAGCGCGGCCAAGGCCTGGCGGGTGATGGCGGGGGCCGTGGCCTTCGGCCTCGTCGCGGGCGTGGTCGCGGCCCACGCCGGGCAGCTTTCACTGGGCCTTGTCATGCTGGTGTTCGGTGCGGTCGCAGCCGGCCTGTTCGCCCGCAACCGCGGGCAGGAGGCGCTCGATGCCGCCTATGGGGTGCTCTACCTCGGCTGGCCGGCCGTGCTGCTCATCTGGCTGCGCGACGTCGATACGGCGAGCGGCCTGGCGTGGACGGTGTCGGCCTTCCTGATCGCCTGGGCGTCGGACATCATGGCCTATTTGGTCGGCAGTCTGGTCGGCGGGCCCAAGCTGTGGCCGCGGTTTTCACCCAACAAGACCTGGTCCGGCTTCATCGGCGGCCTGGCCGCGGGCACCGTCGCGGGCGCGGCCCTCGGGACCTTTCTCGACATGGGTATCGGTCCCTACTGGGGCGCGGCCCTGGGGTTGGCGGCCGCACTCGCCACCATGGGCGGCGACCTGTGGGAGTCCGCGCTCAAGCGGCGCTATGGCGTCAAGGATGCGGGCAAGCTGATCCCGGGCCACGGCGGCCTGCTGGACCGGGTGGACGGGCTGATGTTCGCTGTCGTGGTGGTAGCCTGCGGACGGCTGATCGTCGGTCTGACGGGCGGAGCCGCATGATCCGGCGGCGGGTGACGGTGCTGGGCGCCACCGGCTCCGTGGGCTGTTCGACGCTGGATTTGATGGATCAGGCAGAGGCCGCCGGGACCGGCGTTTTCGAGGTCGAGGCCCTGACCGGCGGTGCCAATATCGCGCGGCTGGCCGAACAGGCCCGGCGCTGGAAGCCGAGGCTGGCGGTCACGGCCGATCCGGCGCGGCTGGACGAACTGCGCGCGGCGCTTGCCGGGACGGGGGTCCAGGCTGCCGCGGGCGATCAGGCGGTGATCGAGGCCGCAGCCCGGCCCGCCGACTGGATCATGGCCGCGATCGTCGGGGCGGCGGGCCTGCGATCGGCCTGGGCGGCGGCGGCGACTGGCGCGACCCTTGCGCTGGCCAACAAGGAAAGTCTGGTCTGCTGCGGCCCGGCCCTGATCCAGCGCGTCAAGCGGTCCGGCGGCCGGTTGTTGCCCGTCGATTCCGAACACTCCGCCATCCATCAGGTCTTCCCGCACGAAGCCCCGGAGCGGGTCGCGAAGCTGGTCCTGACCGCCTCGGGCGGACCCTTCCGCAAGGCGTCGCTCGAGGCGCTGAAGTCGATCACCCCGGAGCAGGCCGTCGCCCACCCGAACTGGAGCATGGGGGCCAAGATCTCGGTCGACAGCGCGACCATGGCCAACAAGGGGCTGGAGACGATCGAGGCGGCCTATCTGTTCGACATGCCGGTCGAGCGGATCGCCGTCGTGGTGCATCCGGAGTCCATCGTCCACAGCCTGGTGGAGTACATCGACGGCTCGACCCTGGCCCAGATGGGCCCCCCGGATATGAAGACGCCGATTGCCTACGCCCTGGCGTGGCCGGAGCGGATCGCCTGGAATGCCCCGAGGCTGGACCTCGCCGCCCTCGGCCGGCTGACGTTCGAGACCCCGGACGACGAGCGGTTCCCGGCCCCGAAACTCGCGCGACAGGCGTTACAGGCAGGCGGCGCGGCGCCCATCGTGTTCAATGCGGCCAATGAGGTTGCGGCCCTGGCCTTCCTTGACCGTCGACTGGGCTTTCTCAATATTGCCGCAGTCGTCGCCGACACACTGTCGCGCGTGACGGCCTCGGGGGTGGATTCCGGTTCTGACGACGCCTGCGACGCGGCCCTGGCCGTCGACGCGCAGGCGCGGCGGATGGCGGAATCAATCATCCGCGGCATCGCGGCGGCAGCCTGAATGGCGGAGGGACCGATAACGGCATGACGGGATTCCTCGGTCAGGTGCTGCTCTACAGCGTACCCTTCCTGCTGGTGCTGACTTTTATCGTCACCATCCATGAGCTCGGCCATTTTCTCGTGGCCCGCGCGTTCGGCGTGAAGGTGGACCGTTTCTCGATCGGCTTCGGCAAGACCATCGTCGCCCGAACCGACAAGCACGGGACCGAGTGGCGGCTGGCCTGGCTGCCGCTGGGCGGCTACGTCAAGTTTTCGGGCGATCTGGACGCCTCCAGCGTGCCGGATCAGGCCGGTCTGGCGGAGTTGAAGCAGCGGGTCATCGCCGAGAACGGCCCAGGGGCCGAGCGGGATTATTTCCATTTCAAGCCGATCTGGCAGCGGGCCCTGATCGTCGCGGCGGGCCCGGCGGCCAATTTCCTGCTGGCGCTGGTCCTCTTCACCATTCTGTTCAGCGTGATCGGCGAGCGGATCGCGGCACCGCGGGTCGCCGCGGTCGCCCCCGGCAGCCCGGCCGCCGAGGCTGGTTTCCTGCCGCGTGACAAGATTCTCGCGATCAACGACCGGGCAATCCAGGACCAGACCGAGGTCACCCAGACGGTGATGATGAGCGCGGGCGATCCCCTGCGATTCACCGTCGACCGCGCCGGCCAGCGGGTTGAACTGGTGGCGACGCCGCGGCGGGTGATCCAGGAAGACGAACTGTCAGGCCGGGTGCGCGTCGCCCAGGTCGGCCTCGCACTTCTGCCCCTGCAAGAGGACTACCGGTTCCGTCGCCTGAATCCGTTCGAGGCGACCGGGAAGGGCGCGGAGATGATCGGGACGACGGTCGCGACGACCGGCACCTACATCGGCCGCATCTTCACGGGCAAGGAATCGGGCGATCTGCTGAGCGGCCCGATCGGAATCGCACGGGCCGCAGGCGGGGCCACCCGTCAGGCTGTGACTGCGGATCCCGACCCTGGCTATATCGCTGTGAACCTAGCCCTGATGTTTCTTCAGTTCGCCGCCATAGTTTCGATCGGAATTGGCATTGTTAATCTGCTGCCGATTCCGGTTCTGGATGGGGGACATCTGCTGTTCTACGCTTATGAAGCTGTGGCCCGCAGGCCAGTCCCCGCTCGCGTTCAGGAGGTCGGCTACCGCGTCGGTCTTGCTTTGCTGGCGGGATTGATGTTGTTCGCCACCTGGAACGACTTGCAAAAGCTGAGCCTGTTCAAATTCCTCGGCGGGCTCGCATGACGAGCCGACGCCAGCCCCCGATGGTTTCCCGTATGATCCGACAAGATGCGTCCGCCCTTCATTTCGCCAGGGTCCTGAGCCCCAGCCTGCTGGTCCTTGCGGCCGCGGCGGGGCTGGCCGGTCCAGCCATGGCACAAAGCCAGGCCCCGGCTGTACCGGTGATCCAGCCGGCGCCCGCCGAAGTCGGCCCTCCGGCCCCGGCGCAGGCTGCGCCTGTGCAGGATCAGCGGGTCACGATCAACCGCATCCTCGTGCGCGGCAACCAGCGCATCGACCAGACAACGGTCCTGTCCTATCTTCCGATCCAGCCGGGTGACACGGTTGATGCGGCTGTCCTGGCTGTCGCGGTCAACACCCTGACCCGGACCCAGCTGTTCGCGGACGTCCAGCTGGGCGTCCAGCCGAACGGCGACCTGGTCGTCGAGATCGTCGAGAACCCGATCATCAACCAGGTGGTGTTCGAGGGGAACGGCGCG
>VFBG01000045.1:20041-27393 GCA_006515835.1 bacterium
CGAGGAAGTCACCCTGAAGCCGCGCGGCATCTACACCCGCGCCCGGATCCAGGAAGACGTCGGCAAGATCGTCGAATTGTACCGGCTGTCGGGCCGCATCTCCGCCACCGTCACGCCGAAGATCGTCCAGCTGGACCAGAACCGCGTCGACGTGGTGTTCGAGATCAACGAGGGTCCCGAGACAGGCGTTCGCGCCATTACCTTCCTCGGCAACAGCGCCTATTCGGACAGCGACCTGCGCGAGGTCATGGTGACGCAACAGTCGGCCTGGTACCGTCTGTTCACGACCAATGACAACTACGACCCGAACCGGCTGGATTACGACCGGGAGCAGCTGCGGAAATTCTACACCAACCGCGGCTATTACGATTTCCGGGTCCTGTCGGCGATTTCCGAGCTGGCACCTGACGACAGCGCGTTCGGCATCACGCTGACGCTGGACGAGGGCGACCGCTATAATTTCGGCACCGTCGATGTGGTCACCGAAAACGACCGGCTGAACCCCGACTTCCTCAAGCTGCTGCTGCCGATCCGCACGGGCGATCTGTACGAGAGCGACAAGATCGAGTCAGCGGTCGACGCCCTGACCTTCGCGGCAGGTTCGGCCGGCTACGCCTTCGTTGAGATCGAGCCGACCTATCGCGCCAATCCCGAGACCGACACCGTCGACGTCACCTTCAACGTCAAGGAAGGCCAACGGGTCTACGTCGACCGGATCAATGTGATCGGCAACACCCGTACGCTGGACAACGTCATCCGCCGCGAGATGATGCTGACCGAGGGCGACGCCTTCAACCGCACCCTGCTTGAGCGGTCGCGCAACAACCTGCGCGCCCTTGGCTTCTTCAAGGACGTCACGGTCGAGGAAGCGCGCGGCACGGCCCCCGACCGTTCGTTGGTCAACGTCACCGTTACGGAACAGCCGACCGGCGAGCTTTCCGTTGGCGCGGGTTTCAGCTCGGTCGACTCTTTCGTCGTCAACCTGGGCATTACCGAGCGCAACTTCCGGGGCCGGGGCCAGAACGTGGTCGCCCGCGTCGAATGGGGCTCACTGCGCCAGCAGATCGACTTCCGCTTCACCGAGCCGAAATTCCTCGGTCGTGACCTGCGCGCCGGCTTCGACGCCTTCCACTCGCGTTACGACCTCAGCGAATACTCCTCGTACGACTACCGTTCGACCGGTGCCGGTCTGCGCCTGTCCTATCCGCTGAACGGCTACACCCTCCTGAGCACCCGCTACTTCCTGAAGAGCGATGAGATCATCGTGCCGGACGGCTATTGCAGCGGCAGCGGCCGCCAGGGCGCCAGCGCGCTTTGCGACCAGGTCGGTTCCTTCCTGAACTCCTCGGCCGGCTATACCCTGCTGGTTGACCGCCGGAACGATCCGGTCCGCCCGACCCGCGGCTGGACCGGCACCCTTCGCCAGGACTTCGCCGGCGTCGGCGGCGACGTGAACTACATCAAGTCCGAGGCGGACGTGTCGGCCTATTGGGGCATCACCCCGTCGTGGGTCGTCACCGCGACGGCTTCGGTTGGCTACATCGCAGGGTGGGGTGGCGATCCGATCCGGATCAACGACCGCTTCTTCAAGGGCGGCAACAGCTTCCGCGGCTTCGAGACCATCGGCCCGCGCGATCTGACCCCTGGCACCAACAACGACGCCCTCGGCGGCAATTTCTACGCCATCGGTACGCTCGAGATGACCGTCCCGAACGGCCTGCCTGAGGAGTACGGCATCCGCACCTCGGTGTTCACTGACGTGGGGACCCTGGGCGTGCTCGATGACCGCTACACGACCAATGCCAGCGGCCTGCCCAACGCCAACATCGTCGACGACCTGGCCATGAGAGCCTCCGCCGGCGTCAGCATCCACTGGCGTTCACCGATGGGTCCGATCCGCTTCGACCTGAGCCAGATCATCGGCCAGGAAGAATACGACAAAACAGAAACGTTCCGCTTCTCGACGTCCACCCAGTTCTAGCGCGGGCGATTTTTCCGCATCAAAGGTTCAAGATGAAACTGTTCGCAATCGGCGCATTCGCTCTCGCGTCCCTGGCTGCCGGCTCCGCCGCCGCCCAGGCCCAGGCTCCTGCCAATCCGGGCCCGGTCCTGCCCGGCGTCTGCGTCTTCCACAACGATCGTCTGCTGGCCCAGTCGACGGCCGGTCAGTCCGTCCAGGCCGGCATGCAGCGGCTGATCACCGAAGTACAGGGCGAACTCGCCCCCTACGGTGCCAGCCTGCAGACCGAGGCCCAGGCCCTGCAGCAGGGTGGCCAGGCGGCCGACCCGGACGGTACGCGCATGCGCGCATGGCAGGCCCGCGCGCAGGAAGCCCAGCAGCTTGAGCAACGCCGTCAGGCGGAGCTGCAGTACACCCAGCAAATGCAGATCCGTACGATCGCCCAATCCGCCGACCCGATCCTGGTCGCCGTCTATCAGGAGCGGGGCTGCGGCCTGCTGCTGGACCGTTCGGCGGTCTACATCTTCAATCCGGCCATGGATGTGACTGACATCGTCATCCAGCGCCTGAACACCAGCCTGCCGTCGCTGTCCTTCAACCGTCTCGAAGTGCCGGCCCAACAGCAGCAGTAAGGCCGCCATGCCCGATCCGCGCTTTTTCGACAGCCTGCCGGCTCTGACCGTCGCAGAGCTGGCCGGGCGGATTGGAGGCGAAGTCATGCGGGGCGGAGACCGTCAGGTCTCCGCCATCGCGCCGCTCGGGTCTGCGGCGGCGGGGGACGTCGCCTTTCTCGGAGCTCGCAAATTCGTGGTCGCGCTCGGCCAGACCCGGGCCGGGTGCGTCATCCTGCCTGCTGCCGCTGTCGAGGTCGCGCCGCCGGATGCGTCCATCATCGTTTCGGAAGAGCCGCAGGCCGCCTGGGCGCGAGCGTCCCTGTCGCTTCACCGGCCGGTCCCGATGGTGGAGGCCGATCGCGACGAGGTCGCCGAGGATGGCACGGTCGTTTTCGAGCCGGGCGTCGTCATCGGTGCCGGTGCGCGCATCGGCCGGGGCACGCGTATAGGCGCAAACAGCGTGATCGGGCCCGGGGTCCAGATCGGCCGTGATTGCGTCATCGGCAACAACGTCAGCGTCGGATTCGCCCTGATCGGCGACCGCGTCCGTCTGCTGTCCGGCGTCCGGGTCGGCGAGGCGGGCTTCGGCGCGGCGCAGTCAAAGGCCGGGCCGGTCGATGTGCCTCAACTGGGTCGCGTGATCCTGCAGGACGGTGTCACGGTCGGAGCCAACTCATGCATCGACCGGGGCGCCTATGAGGACACGGTCGTCGGCGAGAACACCAAGATCGATAATCTGGTCATGATCGCCCACAACTGTGTCATCGGTCGCAACTGTCTGTTGGCTGCCCATACCGGGATTTCGGGTTCCTGCATTGTCGGCGACAACGTCATCTTCGGCGGCAAGGCGGGCATCGGCGACCATCTGAAGATCGGTGAAGGAGCCCGCGTGGCGGGCGGGGCCGGGGTTCTGGCGGACATACCGCCGGGCGAGACCTGGTCAGGCTATCCCGCCAAACCGATCCGACAGTCCTTGCGCGAAGCGGTCTGGCTCGCCAAACAGGCGACAGGAAAGGCGCGTTCCTAGCGCCGACGGCGAGGAAGGCCGCAGGATGAGTGACGACGGCAAGATTGACTACGCCGAGGTGATGCGGAGGCTGCCGCACCGCTACCCCTTCCTGCTGGTCGACAAGGCCGAGGACTTCGTTCCGAACACCTCGATCACCGGCATCAAGAACGTCACTCACAACGAGCCCTATTTCCCGGGCCATTTCCCGATCGATCCGGTCATGCCGGGCGTGATGATCATTGAGGCCATGGCCCAGACCGGCGCCCTGCTGATGTCCAAATCGATGGACGTCACGGTCGAGGGCAAGGTGATCATGTTCATGTCGATCGACGGCGTCCGTTTCCGCAAACCCGCCCGACCCGGCGACCAGCTGCACATGAAGGTCATCGTGACCAAGATCCGCGGCGACATCTTCAAGTTCCGGGGTGAGACCTTCATCGACGGCAAACTGGCGTCCGAAGCCGATTTCGCGGCCATGATGGTCACCGTCGACAAGTCGGCTGCGTCGTGAGCCGTATTCATCCGACAGCCCTGATCGATACGGGGGCCGTGCTCGGCGAGGGGGTCGAGGTCGGGCCGTGGTGCGTGGTCGGGCCGGGCGTCTCGCTGGCCGAGGATGTGCGGCTGGTCAGCCACGTCGTGGTGCAACAGGACACATCGATCGGGGCACGCACGATCGTCCATCCCTTCAGCGTGATCGGAGGCGATCCTCAGCACGGCGGGTACAAGGGCGAGCCGGTGCGCCTCGAGATCGGCAACGACAATGTCATTCGAGAGCACTGCACCTTCAATCGCGGCACGCCGGGCGATCGCAAGCTGACGACGGTGGGCTCGAACGGCCTGTTCATGACGGGTGCCCATGTCGGCCATGACGTCATCGTCGGGGACCGGGTGACCATGGCGAACCACGCCACCCTCGGCGGCCACTCCCGAGTGGGCGACCGGGTCTTCCTGGGCGGGCTGTGCGCCGTGCACCAGTTCGGTCGCGTGGGGCAGGGGGCGATCGTCGGCGGGCTGGCGGCCGTGACGCGCGACGTCATTCCCTATGGCTCGGCCTGGGGCAATCACGCGCAGCTTCACGGGCTCAATCTGATCGGGCTGAAGCGCAAGGGCTACGACAAGACGGCGATCCGTCGCCTGCTGGCGGCCTATCGCGAGCTGTTCGAGGGTGCTGGCACCTTCGCCGACCGGCTTGATGCTGTCGAGACGGGCTATGCGGACCTGGCTGAAATCATGGAGATTACGGCCTTCATCCGTGAGGACGGCAAACGGCCTCTCTGTCTGCCGGGCGAGTGAGAAGGTTGGCGGAATGAGCAAGCTGGGCCTGATCGCCGGCGGCGGAGCTCTGCCGGTGTCGGTGGCGGCGCGGTGCGAGGCTGAAGGACGGCCTGTGTTTGTGGTGCGACTGGCCGGGTTCGCAGACGCTCATCTGGCCCGCTATCCAGGCATTGAGGCGGGCATCGCCGAATTCGGCAAGATCCTGTCGGCCCTGAAGCAGGCCGGCTGCGCCGGCGTCTGCTTCGCGGGTACGGTCAGCCGCCCGGACTTCAAGACCCTGAAGCCCGATCTGAGGGGCGCGGTACTGCTGCCCGGCATCATCGCGGCAGCGGCCAAGGGCGATGACGCCCTGTTGCGCAAGATTCTGTCGGTGTTCGAGGGCCAGGGCTACGGCATCGAGGGCGCTGACGACATCCTCGGCGGAGAGACCCTGCCAGGCGGAGCACTTGGCGCAATAACGCCCACCGAGCCGCAATTGGCGGACCTGCGGAAGGCGCTGCACGTGGCGGAAAAGGCCGGTGAACTGGATATCGGCCAGGGCGCAGTGGTGTGCGACGGACTGGTGCTGGCCGTCGAAGCCCAGGAGGGCACGGACGCCATGCTGGTCAGGGTCGCGGGCCTGCCCGCCGACCTGCGCGGTTCGGCGGTGGATCGCAAGGGCGCGTTGGGCAAGGCGCCCAAGCCGATTCAGGACTTGCGTGTGGACATGCCGGTGATCGGCGCCCGCACGGTCGAGATGGCCGCGGCCGCCGGACTGGCCGGGGTCGGCGGGGTGGCCGGCAAGCTGATCCTGATCGACCAGGCCGGATTGATCGAGGCTGCCGACCGGCTCGGGCTATTCGTCTGGGGCGAGGCCCCCGGAAGCAGCCGATGAGCCGCCCCCTGAAGATCATGTTGGTCGCCGCCGAGGCCTCGGGTGATGCGCTGGGGTCCGGGCTTGCCGTGGCATTGAAGGCGCGGCTGGGGGCGGATGTCAGCTTCGTCGGCGTCGGTGGGCCGAGGATGGCGAAACAGGGCGTCCAGAGCCCCTTCGATATCGCCGAGCTGTCCATCCATGGCTGGCTGGAGGGCGTGAAGGCTTACGGCATCGTCAAACGGCGTGTCGCCGACACGGTGGCGCTGGGCGTGGCGGAGAAGCCCGATGCCGTCGTCCTGATCGACAGCTGGGGCTTCACCATCCGGGTCGCAAAGGCCCTGCGGGCAGCGCTGCCGGGCGTTCCATTGATCAAATATGTCGGGCCGCAGGTCTGGGCCTCGCGGCCGGGACGGGCGAAGACCTTGGCGGGAGCGGTCGACCACCTGCTGGCCCTCTACGCCTTTGACGCGCCCTGGTTCGAGCGCGAAGGCCTGCCGACCACGGTCGTGGGGTCGCAGGCGCTGCATGTGGACATGAGCGGCGCTGATCCGGCCGCCTTCCGCGCGGAGCAGGGCATTGCGGCCGCAGCGCCCTTGCTGGTCGTCTTGCCGGGCAGTCGACCGTCCGAAATCCGACTGATGACGCCCGTCTATGAGGCGGCCATCGCGCGGCTGAAAGCCGCTGATCCAGCCCTGGCGGTCGCGGTGGTCGCTGCGGACGTCACGGCGCGGGTCGCGACCTGGCCATTCCGCGCGCATGTGGTTGGCGAGGAGCGGAAATACGCGGCCATGCGGGCCGCCACGGTCGCCCTCGCTACCAGCGGCACCGTCTCGACGGAACTGGCGCTGGCCGGCGCGCCGACGGTCATCGCCTACCGCTTCCAGCCGCTCAGCTATGCGATCATGAGGCCGTTCTTCACGGGGAAATATGCCACCCTGTTCAACCACGCTGCGGATGAAGAGATCGCCCGCGAACTGATCCAGAACGACGCCACGCCGGAGAAGGTCGCAGCCGAGGTCGGGCGGCTGCTGGGCGATCCGGATGCCCGCAGGCTCCAGGCCGATCGACAGACGGCGGCACTGGATCTGATGGGCCGCGAGGGGCGGGACCCGTCTGAGATCGCGGCCGACGCCGTGCTGCGGGTGATCGCGGGTAAGGTCGCAGTCTAGGGGATTGGGACAGCGCTTCCGGGGTTGGATGAACGCCTTTCAGGGATTGATCACAACTCTCTCATGCCGCTCACCCGGACAGGCGCCTATCGGATGGCCATCTCGAACATGAAGCGGCTGGACATGACCATGACGACCCACACCGATGGCGCGCGGCGCGGACTTCCCTGGAGACTGATCGGCTGGGGCGTCGTTGGGCTGATCCTGTTGCTGCCCCTGGTTTCGGGCGCGGATTGGACACTGTTCGACTACGTTGTTGCGGGTTCGCTTCTCGGCGGTGCCGGGCTGCTTCTGGAACTGGTGGTGCGGGCTTCTGGCAGTCTCACCTATCGGGCGGGCGTCTGTCTGGCGGTAGCGGCCGGTGTTCTTCTGATCTGGGTCAATGGCGCGGTCGGCTTGCTCGGGGATGAGGGCAATCCGGCAAACCTGATGTTCGCAGGCGTGATCGCCATCGCGGTCCTCGGCT
>VFBG01000324.1:0-506 GCA_006515835.1 bacterium
CGGCCCGCGCCAGGCCCTCCAGCTCGGCGAACAGCTCCTGCTTGCACAGGTAACAGCGCCGCGCGGTGTTGGCGCGGTAGCCCGGCTGCTCCACTTCGCGCGTCGCGATCACCCGGTGCCGCAGGCCCAGCTGCCCCGCCAGTGCAACGGCGTCGTCCAGATCGTGGCGGGCGATCGACGGCGAATCGGCCGTGACCGCCAGCACGCCGTCGGCGCCCACGGTCCGCTGGGCCAGGACGGCCAGGACGGTCGAATCGATCCCGCCGGAAAACGCCACCACCACCCGCCGCAGCTCCTTCAGGACCGCCGCCGCCTTCTCTATTTTTCCTTGGACTCCATCATCCATCATTCATCACGCATCATTATGTTTTGTGATCCACCCGCCGCCCAGCACCACGTCGCCGTCGTACAACACCGCCGCCTGGCCGGGCGCGACGGCCGACTGCGGCTCGTCGAATGTCACGAGGGCCTGCCCGTCGCCGGAGGGCTCGATCGCGGCGGGGGCG
>VFBG01000324.1:567-1070 GCA_006515835.1 bacterium
GGCAGCGGCGCGTCAACAGCGCCTCGCGGGCGCCGACGACGAGGCGGTTGCGCGGCGTGTCCACCGCTACCACGTACATCGGCACCCCCAGCGCCAACCCCAGCCCCTCCCGCTGCCCGACGGTGTAGCCCAGCAGCCCCTGATGCGTGCCGAGGACGCGGCCCTGCGTATCCACGATGGGCCCCGGGGCCTCCGCCGCCTCCAGATGCTTGCGCAGGAAGCCATTCTTGTCGCGGTCGCGCACGAAGCAGATGTCCTGGCTGTCCGGCTTCTCCGCCGTGCCCAGGCCCAGGTCCCGCGCGATCGAGCGGACCTCGGCCTTGGACAGCTCCCCCAGCGGAAACAGCGACCGGGACAGCTGCGGCTGGGTCAGGTTGAAGAGGACGTACGACTGGTCCTTCGAGGGATCCGCGGAGCGGCGCAGCACCGAGCGGCCGCCGGAGGCGTCATGCGTCACGCGGGCGTAATGGCCGGTGGCGATCGCCTCCGCCCCGCCGGCCTGG
>VFBG01000046.1:0-2795 GCA_006515835.1 bacterium
CTCCGGCACGCCCTCGCCAGACCGCCCCCGCCGATCCCTACGCCGGCATCGGCCCCGGAAACCGCAACAGCGGCGTCCAGTTCGTCGGTCGCTCCACCGTCTGGGGCCAGCACGGCGCCGCCGCCACGGCCCATCCGCGTGCGACCCTGATCGGCATCGACACCCTGCGGCGCGGCGGTTCGGCCATCGATGCGGCCATCGCCATCAACGCGGCCCTTGGCTTCCTTGAGCCGACCGCCAACGGCATCGGCGGCGACGCCTTCTGCATGCTGTGGGACCCGGCGCAGCGGAAGGTCGTCGGCTTCAACGGCTCGGGCAACAGCCCCCGCGGCCTGTCACTGGAGACGGCACGGTCGAAGAAGGCCGAGGACGGCTATCTGCCGCCCTATGGCGCGGTCACGGTCAACGTCCCCGGCACGGTCGACGCCTGGTGGAGCGCGCACCAGCGCTACGGCAAACTGCCGTGGGCGGAGGTCCTGCTGCCCGTCGCCGAGCTGTGCGAAGAGGGCGTGCCCATGCCCCAGCTGATCGCCTGGTACCTGCAGCGAAACATGGCCGGCTTCGATCGCCGCGCCGCCATCATCGAGGAAAACGACAACCGCAAGAAGGTCTACGCGCCCGAAGGCCGGACCCTGCGCCTGATCGCCGAGGGCGGACGCGACGCCTTCTATGAGGGCGTCATTGCCGACCACATCGAACGCTATTTACGAAGGCCGACCTGGCTCCGCACCGCACCGAATGGGTGGAGCCGATCCGCACCGACTATCGCGGCGTCGACGTCTACGGGCTGGGCCCCAACACCCAGGGCCTATCGACCAACCAGATCCTGAACATCTGCGAGCGGTTCGACCTCAAGGGCATGGGCTTCCAGTCCGCCGCCTCGATCCACCACCAGGCCGAGGCCAAACGACTGGCCTTCGAGGACCGGGCGAAATGGTTCGCTGACGAGCGGTTCAGCCGCACCCCGGTCGAATACCTCAACTCCAAGGCCTATGCCGCCGAACGCGCCGCCCTGATCCGGCCCGACCGGGTCATGGACCGCGCCTTCCCCGGCGACGCGCCGACCCAGGGCGACACCACCTATTTCAGCGTCGCCGACAAGGACGGCATGATGGTCAGCTGGATCCAGTCCAACTATCGCGGCATGGGTTCGGGTCTGGTCCCCGACGGCCCCGACGGCTCGACGCTGGGCTTCATGTTCCAGGATCGCGGCGAACTGTTCGCCCTGACCGACGGCCATCCCAACGTCTATGCCCCCGGCAAGCGGCCCTTTCACACCATCATCCCGGGCTTCGCCTGCAAGGGTGGCGAACCGTGGATGGCCTATGGCGTCATGGGCGGCGGCATGCAGCCGCAGGGACAGGCCCAGATCATCATCAACATGGTCGACTACGGCCTCGACCCGCAGGAGGCCGGCGACGCTGGCAGCATGAGGGGTCTTCCGAGCCCACGGGCCATCCGTCAGAAGGCGTCGGCACCCTGTTCCTCGAGACCGGAGTCCCGCAGGCGACGAAGGCTCAACTGGAGGCCATGGGCTGGGTCACGGGAGGCCCCAATGGCGGGTTCGGTGGCTATCAGAATGTGGTCCGGCAGGTGAACGGCCGTGGCCCCTGGACCTATGGCGCGGCGACGGAGATGCGCAAGGACGGGATCGCGCTGGCCTACTGAGGTCCAGCCCGACAGCGATCCGCCTCCCGCGGGTCATCCCCGGGGGAGGCGGCATGGACGCTTCACTATGCTTCAGCGGAAGGTACGGCTGGTCGCCGTGCCCTGCATGAAGGCCAGGATCTCGGCATTCTCGATCCGGACCTGATTGTTGGTCGAGCTCGAGTCGTCGTTGCAGTTGTTGCCGTCGATATAGATGTCTGGATCGTAGCTGATCGCGACATCGACGTGGCCGCCGAACTCGAAATCGTCGAAGGCGTTGCTGATGTAGGGCGACGAGAAGCTGAGCATGGTCCCACCCGCCGCCGCGCTCCCCGGCATGCGCTGATGGTTGCGGTAGGCCCGACCGGTATTGCCGTTCTGGGCGACCAGCTGGACGCCCTGCTGGCGCGGGCCCGAACTCCAGGCGCCGCGGCCCTGGTTGACGATCTCGTAGCTGACGCTGACCTGACCGCGCCGGCTGCCCTTGGT
This sequence comes from bacterium, assembly GCA_006515835.1. GTDB lineage: Bacteria > Pseudomonadota > Alphaproteobacteria > Caulobacterales > Caulobacteraceae > Brevundimonas. The sequence continues at coordinate 2,137 of VFBG01000046.1, forward strand.
CAGGGTGACGCTGGCGACGCCCGGATTGACCTGGCAGCGCGGCGTGACGCCCGGGAAGACGCGCGGCGTGGCACCGGCCGGCAAACGCGCGCCCGGAACGGCCTCGATATTGGCGGGAAGACGATCCTGCGCGATGGCCGCGCCGGCAAGGACTGTGGTGAAGGCGCAGACGGCGCCGATGGAAAGGGTGTTCATGGCAGTTGCTCCTCTTGGGTCCTGAATGGCCCGAAACAAGGAGTAATCCGCGTTCGATGAACACCGTCGGGAACGCCGCGTTGTGGCGCGTTCATGTTCGCAATGAGGCGGAAAAAAGTCGACCGTCAGCCCGCCGCGATCTCTTCCGGCTCCAGCTCATAGACCGTCGCGCAATATTCGCAGGTCACCCGGATCTTGCCGTCAGCCTCGACCATATCCGCCCGCTCCGCCGCGTCGAACGAGGTCAGCACCCCCGCGATCCGCTCGCGCGAACAGCGGCATTGCGCCACCAGCGCCCGGGCATCCTCCAGCCGCACGCCGTCCTCGTGGAACAGGCGATACAGCAGGGTCTCCGGCGTGATCGTCGGGTCCAGCAACTCGTCGTCGGCGAGGGTCTGGAACAGGGCCCGCGACCGGTCCCACGCCTCCTCGGTCGAGCCGCGCGCGTCATCGCCCGCGATCAG
>VFBG01000046.1:2808-17850 GCA_006515835.1 bacterium
CGAGCCGACCGCCAGCCGCACCCTGGTCGGGATCTGTTCGGACTGCTGGAAATAGTGTTCCGCCGCCAGCGACAGGCTCTCGCCCTCGATCGGGGTGATGCCTTGCGTCCGCTCGAAGTCGGGGCCGCGGTCGAGCGTCATGACAAACACCCCCTGCCCCAGCAGGGAGCGCGCACCCGGCCGGGCGAAGCCCTGCGATGCCGCGGCGACCTCGTCCTCGTCGAACCGGCAATAGCCGCGCATGTGGCCGTTGGTGTCATAGTCGGCGACGACGTAGCGAACCGGCCCGTCGCCCTGGGCCTGGACGATCAGCCGGCCCTCGAACTTCAGGCTGGAACCCACCAGCGCCGCCAACGCGCAGGCCTCGCCAAGCAGGGCGGCGACCGGCTCGGGATAGGCGTGGGCCGACAGGATGGCGTCGATGGTCTCGCCCAGTCGCACGATACGGCCGCGCACGGGCCAGCCCTCGATCTGGAAGGCTGCGGCCAGATCGTCGACGGGTGCGGGTGCAGCGTGGTCATGCGCGTGATCGGTCACGGGCGGTCCTCGAAACGGCGAAACAGGGGAAGCGCCGTCAGATAGGCGCACCAGTCGCGAATGGTAAGGCCTGCGTGCTAAAGCAGGAACCGGCGGGGTTGCGACCCCGTTCCAGCAGCCCGATACGAAAACACCGACCCGGCGGTTTCATGACCAAAGCGACGCTCAAGCCTCTGAACGAACAGTCCATCGTCATCACCGGCGCCACGTCAGGCATCGGCCTGGCGACAGCGCGTCGGGCGGCGCGCGCGGGCGCTTGCGTCTTCCTGATCGCACGCGGCGAAGGCGACCTGAAAGCGCTGTGCGAGGAACTGCAGGCGACCGGCGCACGGGCGGCTTGGGCCGTCGCGGACGTGGCGGACCATGACGCGCTCGCCGAGGCGGCGGAAAAATGCGTGCGGCTGTTCGGCGGCTTTGACACCTGGGTCAACAACGCCGGCGTATCGATCTACGGGGCCATCAAGGACACCACCCTCGACGATCAGCGGCGGCTGTTCGAGACCAACTACTGGGGCGTGGTGAACGGCTCGCTGGTCGCCGCCGAACACCTCCGCAAGCGCTATGGCGGCGGTGCCATCGTCAATGTCGGCTCGATCCTGTCCGACGCGCCCCTGCCGATCCAGGGCGTCTACTCCGCGTCCAAACACGCGGTGAAGGGATTCACCAACGCCCTGCGCATGGAGTTGATGCGCGAGGACGCCGCGATCACCGTCAGCCTGGTCAAACCGGCGGCGGTCGACAGCCCCTACAGCAAACACGCCCGCAATCTGACCGGCTACGCCACCCAGAACCCCCAGCCGGTCTATGCGACCCATGTCGTGGCCGACACCATCCTGTATTGCGCCAGCCATCCGATCCGCGAGATCACCGTCGGCGGCGGCGGCCGTCTGATCGCCAGCTTCTATTCCGTCCTGCCCGGTCTGGCGGAACCACTCTTCGCCCGGTTCGCTCCTTCCCTTATGCGGGACAGGCGTTCCGCCTATGAGCCGTTCGACGACGGGCTGTACGACCCGACCGAAGACGGCCTCGCAGAAGAGGTTCACTATCCGATGGTCCGCCAGTTCTCCGCCCTCGCTGAAGTCCGCAAACATCCCGGCATTTCCAGCGGCGTGATCGCCGTCCTCGCCGGCGTGGGAATCGCCGCCCTCCTCCTGAGCCAGCGCAGCGGGCCGACGCGGTATGAGCGCATCCGGGGCCGGCTGGACCCGCGCGGCTGGATCGACACCGGCGGCCTTCGCGATCGCTTCGGCGATCTGGCTGAAACCGTCCGCCACAGCCTGTCCGAAGCCGGCGATCGCGCCTCCGATCTGGGCGAGGATGCCCGGCATCGCGGTGAAAAACTCCTCCACGGCGCACGACATACCTCGCGCAAGGCCTTGAAGAAGCACGGCAAGACGGCTCGCCGTTACGCTCATGATGCCGGCGACTTCGCCCGCGACCATGCGAAGGAAGGCGGTGCCCTGCTGGCCGTCGCGACCATCGCCGCCGCCATCGGCGCCGCGGCCCTCGACGTCCGACGTCCCGATAGCCGCCTCCGCAGTCTCGGCAAGTTCTAGGGCCCGGACCACTCTCTTATTGCTGCACGTGCGAAGGTCGGCCAAGGTCGCGTCATGGCTGAGCCGACCACCTATGTCTTCGACTTCGATTCCACGCTCGTACGCATCGAGACGCTGGAGTCGCTTGCCGACATCGCCCTGACAGGCGTGCCCGAAGCGGCGGCTATCCGCGACCGGATCTCCGCACTGACCGATCAGGCCATGAGCGGCGACCTGCCGTTCGGCGAAGCGCTGAGCCGTCGTCTGGCCCTGCTGCCCCTGACCCGCGCCCACGTCGAGGAACTGGCCAGCCGCATCCTCGACGAGGGCACGCCGTCGGTGCGCCGAAACCTGCGCTTCTTCCGCGAGAACGCGGGCCAGATCGTCATCCTGTCAGGCGGCTTCCGCGAAATCATCGCCCCCCTCGCCGCCCACCTGCATATCCCGCCGGATCAGGTGCTGTGCAACGATCTGACCTATGATGCGGACGGCAGGGTCACCGGTGTGGACCAGGCCAATCCCCTGTCGCAGGCCGGCGGCAAACCCGTTGCCCTCCGCGTCCTCGGCCGGCCCGGCCCCGTGGTCATGATCGGCGACGGCTGGACCGACGCCGAGGTCAAGCTGGCCGGGGCCGCTGAACGTTTCCACGCCTTCACCGAAATCGTCCGCCGCGAGCGGGTGGTCGCCTCCGCTGACGCCGAAGCACCGTCGATGGACGAGTTCCTGCACGCCGAGGGCCTCGCCGGCCGCTGGTCCTACCCGCGGGGCCGCATCCGCATCCTGCTGCTGGAGAACATCCACCCCGCCGCCATCGAGCGCCTGGAAGAGGCCGGCTACACCGTCGAATCGCTGAAGGGCGCGCTCGACGAGGACGCCCTGATCGAGGCGATCCGGGGCGTGCATGTGCTGGGGGTCCGCTCCAAGACCCAGGTCAGCGCCCGCGTGCTGGAGGCCGCCGACCGGCTGATGGCCGTGGCTGCCTTCTGCATCGGCACCAACCAGATCGACCTCGACGCGGCGGCGGCAAAGGGCGTCGCGGTGTTCAACGCCCCCTATTCCAACACCCGCTCGGTCGTCGAGCTGGCGGTCGGCCTGACCATCGCCCTGCTGCGCGACGTGGCCGACAAGTCCGCGGCCATGCATCGGGGCGTCTGGAACAAGTCGGCGACCGGCTCACGCGAGCTGCGCGGCAAGACCCTGGGTATCGTCGGCTACGGGGCGATCGGCTCGCAGCTGTCCGTCCTGGCCGAGGGCCTCGGCATGCGGGTGATCTTCCACGACCTGACCGAGCGGCTGGCGCTGGGTAACGCCCGTCGCATGGCCTCGCTCGACGCCCTGCTGGCCGAAAGCGATGTGGTCAGCCTGCACGTGGACGGCCGTGTAGAGAATACCGCTCTGATCGACGCCGCCCGGCTTTCGCGGATGAAGGAAGGGGCCCTGCTGCTGAACCTGTCGCGCGGCCATGTCGTCGAGGTCGGTGCCCTGGCGCAGGCCCTGGGGTCGGGACGGATCGGCGGCGCGGCCGTGGATGTCTTCCCCGAGGAACCCGCCACCAATGCCGACCCGTTCGACAGCCCCCTGCGCGGTCTGGCCAATGTGATTCTGACACCCCACATCGGCGGCTCGACCGAAGAGGCCCAGGAGGCCATCGGCGAATTCGCGGCGGAACGGCTGCTGGCCTATCTGAACCGGGGCGACACCACCTTCTGCGTTAACCTGCCCAATGTGCAGCTGGCCGAGGTCGACGGGGCGCACCGCATCCTGCACATCCACCGCAACCAGCCCGGTGTCCTTGCCGAGTTGAACCGCGCGCTCGCGACCGCTGGTCTGAACATCCTCGGCCAGCACCTGAAGACCGACGAACGCACCGGATATGTCATCACCGACGTCGATCGCGACTATGATCCGGAGGCCCTGCAAACCCTGCGAAGTGTTGCCGGAACGCTGCGGTTCCGGATGTTGCACTAGAAACCTTCCCCGGCGGCATCTTGCGCGCGCGCGAAACGGGCGCACAGTGTTCAACAACGGTCGCATGATGACGGCCGAGGGAGGATCATCGATGTCTCGTTTCCTGCGCAATGCTGCGCTTGCCGCATTGACCGTGGCCGCTGCCGGAGCATTTGCGTCCGCCGCCAGCGCGCAAACCTACAACCGCCTTGTCGTGTTCGGCGACAGCCTGAGTGACAACGGCAACCTGTTTGCTGCGACCGGCGGCGCCAGCCCGACGTCCCCGCCCTATTTCCAGGGCCGGTTCTCCAACGGTCCGGTCTTCACCGAACTGCTCGGATTCAATGCCGGTCGCTCGGCGGCCGGTGCCTCGGTGACGGGCAGCATCAACTATGCCTACGGCGGTGCCCGCACGGACAGTTCGGCCTTCCCCCCCGGCATGCGCAACCAGCTGCTGGCCTATACGGGCGGCGGCGGCACCTTCCGTTCAACCGATCTGGTCAGCATTCTGGGCGGCGCCAACAACATCTTCCAGGGCCTGCCGGCCGCGGGAGCCTCTCCAAACCCGACCGGAACCATCACCCCTGTTGTCACGGCCGCAGCGGCTGATATGACGTTCCTCGTCAACAGCATTGCGGCCGCCGGCGCCGGCACGATTCTCGTCGGCAACCTTCCCAGCCTCGGCGCTACTCCACAGTTCCGCGGGACCGTCGCGGCACCGCTCGCAGAATTCGCGGGCACTTCGTTCAACAGCGCCCTGCTGGCCGGACTGATGACCACGGCGGCGGCCCGCCCGGGCACCAACATCATCCTGTTCGACATCTACAAGGTTGGCGCGGCCCTGACCGCAAACCCCGGGGCCTTCGGCCTGACCAACGTCACCGACGCCTGCTTCAACGGGATCACGGTCTGCGCAACGCCCAACACCTATCTGTTCTGGGACGGCGTGCACCCGACCGCCGCAGGCCACCAGCTGATCGCCACACTGGCCAACGACTACCTCTACTACGGCGACATCGGCGCCCAATCGACCGTCCAGGCCGAGACCGGCTTCCGCCAGCGTGAGGACCTGCTGGATCTCGCCAGCGAAGGCATGTCCGGCCGCGCCGACTGGCAGGCCGGCACCCACCTGACAGTCGGGGCCATCGCCGACAGCATCGAGACCGACGCCCGCGGCTCCGTAGCCGCGTCCGACACCACCGGCTGGGGCGGACGTTTTGGTCTGGATCACGTCATGTCGCCGAACGCCCGCTTCGGGTTCGCGGCGACCTACCGGACCGCTGATGTACAGGCCGGTGCCATGGCCTTTGACGTCAAGTCCTACGCCTTCGACCTCTACGGCGGCTGGCGCTCGGGCGGCCATTTCATAAACGCCACTGCCGGCGGTTCGGTCGAACACTATGACGACATCACCCGCGTGACGTCGCTGGCTCCGATCATCCACACCGGCGACACGACGGGTGGCAGCATCGGTGCCCGCGTCCAGGGTGGTTTCTGGATGGACATGGGCGGCATCGGCCTGTCGCCGCGCGTCGCCGTCAACTGGGTCTCGACGGACGTCAACGGCTATATCGAAACGGGCCCGGCGGCCCAGTACAGCTACCAGGACCGCACGGTCCAGGCCGCGAGCGGCGAGATTGCCCTGCGGGCCGAAGGCGGCGGCGAAGGCATGAGCTTCTTCGTCGAAGGCGGCTATCGCGACAGCTTTGGCGACAGCAGCGACGCCGTTCGCACCGGCATCGCCGGCAACCCGGCGCAGATCCTGGCGCGTGAGATCGAGGACCCCTTCGGCGGTTCAATGATCGCCTCGGCGGGTATCGATGCCGATCTGGGACCGGTGAAGATGACTGTGGGCTACCGCGGCCGCTTCGGCGACACCGCCAACAGCCACGTCGGTGCCATCTCCTTCAGCCTCCCGCTGCAGTAAGGCGTCCAGGGACTTCGGAAGGGGCGCGCGGCCTTCGGGTCGCGCGCCCTTTTTCGTTCCCGGCCTGCGACGACCTGCCGCCCCCGCCTGCCCCAAAGTCGCCCCACGGAGTCTTAGAACGGCGCTCTTCCGACCGCCCGGTCGTTTCTCATTCATTCAGGCCAGGCCGCCAGCCTGGCCGGGGTCGCCGTTCTGGCCATGGCCGCCGCGCCGCTGACGACCGCGCATGACAACGCCCCGGTCGCAGCCCTCGCCGCGCCGGAGGCGCCGCCGATGACCGCCGTCGCCGAGCCCGCCGGGCCCGTTACCCGGCTGATCGCATTCGAAGCGCCCGTTCGGAACCACGAGATCAACTCACCCTTCGGCCTGAGGCGGTTGCCCGGTCAGGCGGCCCGCAATCACGAGGGTGTGGATATCGCCGCGCCCTGGGGCACCGGCGTCTTTGTCGCCGCCGAGGGTTCAGTCCTGCGGACCGGCTATGATCCCGCCGGCTACGGTCGCTTTGTCGAGATCCGTCACCCGAACGGGATGACCACCCTGTACGGCCATCTGAGTCGCCTGGACGTTGCCTCAGGCGACGCCGTCGAGGCGGGCGCTCGCATCGGTCTGGTCGGATCAACGGGCCGCTCGACCGGCCCCCACCTGCATTTCGAGGTTCGCCGCGGCGATCGTCAGGTCAATCCCGCCAAGGTCATGGGCCGATCCTTCGAAGTCGTCGTCGCCGTCTGACCGCAAGCGTACCGATCGCCCACGGTTTCTTCACCCCTTGGCGCCAGATTGGGTGCCGAAGGGGGGCGTTTTGGACCACATCCTGTATTCCATCACGACCGAGCATGACGCCCGCTGGATTCTTGCCGCGGCGCTGATCTGCGTTCTCGGCATGGCGTCAGCCCTGCATTTGCTGGCCGCAGCCCGGCAGCAGACCGGTAGCAGGCGCCGTAACGGCATCATCCTGGCTGCCTTCATTTCGGGCCTCGCTGTCTTCACCACCCATTTCGTCGCCCTGCACGGCTATCAGCCGGGTCACGAGATTCGCTACGCCGTCTGGCCGACGGTCGGCTCTTTCGCCCTCGCCCTTTCCAGCTTCGGGCTTGCCGCCACGGCCGTGATGTCGCGGCCGACCCGCCTTTTCCGCGCCCTGTCAGCCGTCGTCGCCCTGTCCGGGGTGGCGGGCATGCATTTCCTCGGCATTTCAGGACTCCGTCTGGCCGGTGCCATCAGCTGGGAGCCGGAGGCCGTGGCGTTCGCGATCGGTGGCGGTCTTGCCATCGCTCTTCTGGGAGGCGGCGCGGTTTACGGGCCAGGCCTGCCTCGCCGGCTGGCCACCGCCCTCGCCGGCACCCTGGCGGTCGCATTCCTGCATTTCACCGCCATGAGCGGGCTGGTGATTGCGCCGACCGCGGGTGTCGATCAGGGCCTCACCGTCTCGAGCACCGTGATGACCGGCGTGATCGTCGCCATGACCGTAGCCATCGCCGGCGTCGCCGCCGCCCTCGCCTGGACGACCTGGGCGTCTCAGTCGGGTGCCCTCAGGCGGTTTCGGGAAGCCCTCGACGCCATGCCGGACGGCATGGCCTTCTATGATGCCGACGATCAACTGGTTCTCTGGAACCAGCGCTATGCCGAGGTGAACCCCGAGCTGTCATCGACGCTGAAGGCCGGTATGACCTTCCGCGAGATCATCCAGATCGGCCTGGATGAGGATCTCTATGCCGATGCGCGTGGGCGTCAGGCCGAATGGATCCAGGAGCGCCTCGATTCACGGCGGGGCCTGACCACCACTATCGAGCAACGGATCGCCGGCGACCGCTGGCTCCGGGTCTCGGACCGCCGCACCTCCGCCGGCGGGATCGTCACCGTCTGCACCGACATAACGGACCTGAAGAACGACGCCCGGGCCCTGGCCGAGGCGCGCGACGTGGCCCAGTCGGCCAACAGCGCCAAGAGCCAGTTCCTCGCGAACATGAGCCACGAGATCCGCACGCCCCTGAACGGCGTGATCGGCGTGGCGCAGGCGCTGGCCAAAACGCCCCTGTCGCCGCAGCAGGAAGAGATGCTGGAGTTGATCCACTCCTCCGGCCACACGCTTCAGGTCCTGCTCAGCGACATTCTGGACCTTGCCAGGGTCGAGTCCGGCCGCCTGGAACTGGCCAGCGACACCTTCCATCTCGGCCGCGCCGTCCGTGAGGCCGCCCAGCTGTATGAGACGTCCGCCGAGGCCAAGGGTCTGCAGTTCTTCGTGGAGATCGCGCCCGAAGCGGACCGGTGGATCATCGGCGATGTGGTTCGCATAAAGCAGATTCTGACCAATCTCGTGTCCAATGCGGTCAAGTTCACCGGAACGGGCTTCGTCAGCCTGACCGCCGCTCCCGGCCCCGAACGGGCCGGATCGCCCACCTTGCGGTTCTCGATCGAGGACACCGGCATCGGCTTCGACAGCGATACCCGCGACCGTCTTTTCAGCCGCTTCGAACAGGCCGACGGTGCCATCACGCGTCGCTTTGGCGGTTCGGGCCTCGGCCTCGCCATCTCGCGTCAGCTGGCAGAGATGATGGGCGGTTATCTGGACTGCGAGAGCGAGCCCGGTGGTGGCTCGGCCTTCATCCTGACCATCCCGTTCAACGCCGCCGAAGCGCCCGCGGCCAAAGTCGATGAAATCTGCTACCCGACGGATGGCGAACCCGCCATCGTCCGCGTGTTGCTGGCCGACGACCACCCTGTGAACCGCAAGGTGGTCGAGATGATCCTGGCCCAGGCGAGCGTCGAACTCACCTCTGTCGAGAATGGTGCCGAGGCGGTCCAGGCCTGCCGGGACGGCGATTTCGACATCGTGCTGATGGACATGCAGATGCCGGTCATGGACGGCCTGACCGCGACCCGCGAGATTCGCCTGCATGAGGCAGCGATGGGGCTCCCCCGGACCCCGATCGTCATGCTGACTGCCAATGCCCTGGCTGAGCATATCGCCTCAGCCGAGGCCGCCGGCGCAGATCGTCACCTCGCCAAACCGTTTGACGCCGCCGAACTGCTCCAGCTGGTTGCTACCCTGCCGCTGGCCGTCGCAGCGTCCCTCGCAGCCTAGGTCGACGCCCTATTCGTAGCCGTGCGCGGCCTCGTTGATGACCTGCGAAGGCATCGATGAGAAGTCGACACTGACCGGCTGCGCCGCCTTGGCGCGGAAGGTCTTGATGACGTGTTCGAGACGGCGGCGCACCTCGCGTTCGGCCTCGGTACCCGTATCCAGATTCAGCGGGGCGAGGCAGAAGTCGATGATGGCTGTGGGGCTGCTCAGGGCTTGCATGGTCTCTCTCCTTACTCGGCCGCCACGAACTGGGCGGTCTCGGTGGAATCCTTCAGGGCCGTGGTGGACGACTGGCCGTTCGAGATGACGGTGGCGACCTGGTCGAAATATCCGGTGCCGACCTCGCGCTGGTGGCGGGTGGCGGTGTAGCCGGCGGCCTCATTGGCGAACTCGCGCTGCTGCAGCTCGGAATAGGCCGCCATGCCGCGGTCGCGGTAGCCGTCGGCCAGCTCGAACATGGCGTTGTTCAGGCTGTGGAAGCCCGCCAGGGTCACGAACTGGAACTTGTAACCCATGGCCCCCAGCTCACGCTGGAATTTGGCGATGGTGGCGTCGTCCAGCTTGGCTTTCCAGTTGAACGATGGCGAGCAGTTGTAAGCCAGCAGTTTGCCGGGATGTTCCTTGTGCACGGACTCGGCGAAGCGACGCGCGTCATCCAGATCGGGGTGGGAGGTCTCCCACCACAGGACGTCTGCATATTTGGCGTAGCTAAGGCCGCGCGCGATGCAGTGGTCCAGTCCGGTGCCTTCCTTCAGGCGGAAGAAGCCTTCAGGCGTGCGATTGTCGCGGTCGATGAACGGCCGGTCGCGCTCATCCACGTCAGAGGTGATCAGCTGGGCGCTTTCGGCGTCGGTGCGGGCCACGATCAGGGTCGGGGCGCCCATGACGTCGGCGGCCAGGCGCGCGGCGATCAGATTGCGCTCATGCGCCTGGGTCGGGATCAGCACCTTGCCGCCCAGATGGCCGCACTTCTTCTCGGACGCCAGCTGGTCCTCGAAGTGAACGCCCGCGGCGCCCGCCTCGATGAAGGCCTTCATGATCTCGAAGCTGTTCAACGGCCCGCCGAAACCGGCCTCGGCGTCGGCCACGATCGGCACGAACCAGTCGCGCTTCGCCCCGCCCTCGGCATGCTCGATCTGGTCGGCACGTTGCAGGGTGCGGTTGATGCGGCGGCACAGTTCGGGCGCTGCGTTGGCCGGGTACAGCGACTGGTCAGGATACATGGCCCCGGCGGTGTTGGCGTCGGCGGCGACCTGCCAGCCCGACAGGTAGATGGCCTTCAGCCCCGCCCGCACCATCTGCATGGCCTGGTTGCCGGTGACGGCGCCCAGGGCGTTCACGAAGGGCTCCTCGTGCAAAAGCTCCCACAGCCGGTTTGCGCCGCGCTCGGCCAGCGTATGGGTGATCGGCACCGAACCGCGCAGGCGACGCACGTCTTCCGGGGTATAGGGCCGTTCAATGCCGTCGAAGCGGCCGACGGGCGAGGGAACGAGGTGGGCGAAGCTGGTCATGTCGATCTCGGCTCGGGAGGGCGGCCATCGCCGCGGGTCTCGAGGAGCAGAACACGTCACAGTCATGAATGACACAGCAAGTGGCAGTCATTTCGTGTCATTCAGTCACACTATGACATAGATTATTAAGTCACTTTATGACTATCTGTGGCGATGACCCTCGCCCCGGATCGCAAGCTCTTCCTTGGAGGCCGGCTGAAGCGGCTGCGCCGCGATCTGGCCCTGACCCAGACCGCCATGGCCGGCGACCTCGGCGTCTCGCCATCCTATCTGAACCATATCGAGCGCAACCAGCGCCCCGTCTCGGCCCAGCTGCTGCTGAGGCTTGCCGACACCTATGACGTCGACCTGCGCACCCTCGGCCAGTCCACCGGCCCGGCGTCGGAGGCCGAACTGGCCGAGGCCTTCGCCGATCCGGTCTTCCAGGGTCTGGCGGTGCCGCGGCACGAGATCGTCCAGCTGGCCGAGGACCAGCCCGCCGCCGCAGACGCCCTGCTGCGCCTCTACCGCGCCTTTTCCGACCGCCGTGCCCGTGACGGTGCAGAAGCGGCCGGCGGTGACGACAGTCCATCGGAATGGGTCCGGGAATACATCCAGTCGCGGCGCAACCACTTCCCTGAACTGGATGGCCACGGCGAAGTGCTGGCGCAGCTCCTCTGTGCCGACACCCCCGGGGAGCCGTTCGAGACCCAGGTCCGCGCCCGCCTGCAGACCCGCCACGGCCTCAGCGTCCGCACCCTGCCCGCCGAGGTCATGGTCGAATGGACCCGCCGCTATGACCCGCACCGCAAGCGCCTGCTCCTGTCCGAGAGCCTGGGCCCCTCCTCCCGCGCCTTCGCCGTCGCCTTCCAGCTGGCCCTGTCCGAGCATGACGCCGAACTGACGGCCCTCGCCGACGCCGCTTCTGCCCCGGACGAGGCCACGCGCCGCCTGCTGAAGGTCTCACTGACCAACACTCTCGCGGCCGCCATCCTGATGCCCTACGGCCCCTTCCAGCGCACGGTGGAAGAGACCGGCTACGACCTCGGCCGCCTGCAGGCCCGCTTCGGGGTCAGCTATGAGCAGGCCGCCCACCGCCTCACGACCCTGTCGCGACCGACGGCGCGCGGCGTGCCCTTCTTCCTCATGCGGGTCGATCAGGCGGGCAACATCTCCAAGCGGTTCGCCTCGGGTGCCTTTCCCTTCTCCCGCTTCGGCGGCGCCTGCCCGCGCTGGCGGCTGCACAGCGCCTTCCGCACGCCGGGCCGCATCATCACCCAGATCATCGAGACGCCGGATGGCGGCCGCTGGTTCACCCTCGCCCGCACGGTGGACCGCCAGGGCCATGACGCCTTCACCGAGGGCCAAGACCTCGCCATCGGCCTGGGCTGCGAATTGAAGCACGCCCACCGCCTGACCTACGCCCGCGGCCTCGACCTCATCGCCCCCGAGGTCACCCCCATCGGCCCCGCCTGCCGCCTCTGCCACCGCCACCCCTGCGCCGAACGCGCCGCGGCCCCGATCGACCGCCCGCTGGTGGTGGACGACTGGGCCAAGTCGGTCAGTCCGTATCCGTTCGCGGGTGGGTGAGGGAACGCTGCAGCCGGTCGTTGGCTTGTCAGCGAAAGCGCTTTTGGCATCGGCCCTTGAACGACCTTGGCCTGACGATCCGCCTGAATCCGGCGCCCGCATCGCGCGTGGAAGACGCCGCCGGCGCTGACGCCCTGCCCGAAGACAGCCTGTATCGCCAATCATAGCGGCCGCCCGGTCCGGGCGTGGCGGAGGATTTGTTGAACGCCGTTCGCGCCAATCTGGAGGCAAGGCTGGCTTCGAAGCCATGAAATATCACGCTGTGGTCAGCCCGCGGGCAAAGGCTGCTCAAGCCCGATCTGGAACACCGGTCGGGACCACCGGCCGGCCCGACAGAGTTTATTTTCGTCAATCATGTTTCGATACTGAAATTAAACTAACAACGTTCCTCCAACTTTAAGCAAAATGTCCGATCTTCTGTACCGCGAACGTCGCATCGCAGCACGGAACCTAATGATGTGTGACAACGATAGAACCGGTATATTGTCATCGCTTCTACGATGCCTCACGGATATCATACGTGATCAGCGCGGAATCAGCAGCGTAGAATATTCGACGCTGACTGGCATGGTTTCCGGTATGACCTGGATGATCGGCGGCGTCATCAACGACGCCGCCCTCGAGTCAGCAAGGCGCACGGCGCTCCTGGTGAACCCGTAAGCTTGCCCTGTTGGTCCTGTGCCGCCTCCCGCCAGGCCGGCGCTACGACAGCACCACCCGCCCCATCTCAAGCCGATGGGCCACGCCCGACCGCTGGAACAGGCCGGCGACCATCCTGGCCGGGTCTGCCGACCCCTGGTCAAGAAGCGTCTCCATATCCCGCCGCAGCGTCGTATCTCCCGACACCGCATCCAGGGCGTCCAGCCACTCATCCCGCGTCAGCACGCCATCCGCCCGATTGGCGTCGATGAGAGGCCTGAGGAAGTCGAACCAGTCGCCACCGGTCGCCCGCCCCTGCGCGCCCTCTGCGACCATCGCGAACACCGCCCCGCAGGCGTAGTTCGCCCGGTGCTCGCCGCGTTCGGCGGCCTCGACCACAGGCTGGTCGGCCAGCCGGATGCAGTCGTCGACTTCCTTCTGCAGTTCCGCCCGGGCGTCATAGGCGGGGTCGATCGCCTTGACCGCCAGGATGGCCATCAGATCGGCCCCGCCCTCCATGATCCAGGCGTCGCGGGCGCGCTCGTAGCGCACCACCTGCCCCAGCCAGAAATGCGCACTCTCGTGTCCGATGAACCAGCGCGCCATGGATCGCACCCTGGCGTTCGGCTCGACCACGCCGATGCCGTCGAATTTCATCACGACCAGACCGGGCAGGACACTGCCTCCCATCGAGGTGCGACCGGGCGTGGGACCGTTCCAGCTGATCATGACCGTCGGGCGATCGCTTTGTCCCGGGCCCAGGCGGCGGGCATAGACCTCGGCGATGCTCGGCGCGAAGTCCTTGACGGCTGCGCCGATCCAATGCGGCAGCTGCGGGTCGATGACGGTGACCAGGCCCTCGCTCTCCGCCAGTTCCGCCTCTCCAAACAGGACGTAGGTCTCTGCCTCCACCGCTGTCGCGGAGGCGACGCGCTGGCCGCGGAACAGGATCGGCCCGGCCCGGTCACGCCATGTCACCGAGGACGGTCCGGTCTCAAGCGGATAGTCGGTCAGATCGAGCGGGACGTCGGCTGCGGCGGCGACCGACGCGAGCGGAAACACGTCGAACAGGCCGCTCGGCATGGCCACCGAGCCGTCGGTGAAGACCAGCACCTCATATTCGGCCTCAAGGTTCTCGGGCCTCGGCGTAAAGGCAATCTGCACCCGGCGCGGAACGGGGCCGCCGTCGGTCGTGCGCAGGATATCGCGGGCGGCGGAGCGCTCCAGCACCACCCCCGGCGTGACGACCCGCCACTGATCCGGCCGCCACGGAAGGTGGGTTTCCTCGAGCAGCGCCGAGTTGAAGAAGGCCCAGACCGGGGCGTCGCGGTCCAGCTCATACTCGGTCGTCCAGTTGTCACCGTCGCGGGTGACCGTCACGGCGGGCCTCGAGCCTTCGGCCTCCTGCGATGGCGATGCCGCCGGCGGACGCGCCTCCACCGACGATACGGCCGTCGCAAACGCGAGACCGGCCAAGGCTGCAATCAACAAAGGACGCATGATATCCCCCCGCTTGAAATCAGGAACTACGCAGTACGGCGGCAAGCGTCAGCTTAAGCTTTGGTCACGCTTGGGACCGATCGGCGCCAGCGACCGGGTTAGGCCCGGAGCCCCGGATCTGGTCCGACCCGGGGCGAGGTTCGTCGTGATCCTGCATGCCCGTCTCATCACGCCCGGCCTTGGCCGGCCCGCTCACCGCAAGGGCCGCCTGCTGACGTTCAGGCGCGCTCCAGCGCAGCCTGAGCCGCGGCCAGCTCCCCGGCCATCACCGCCTTCAGCCGCGCCGGCGCGACGATCTGCACCTGATCGCCCCAGCTGAACAAATGCCAGGCCAGCTCCCGCATGCCCGATGCCCGGAACCGCACCTCGACCCCGCCGTCCGGCAGATCCTCGACCGTCTGGGTCGGGTGCCAGCGCCACGCCCGCGCCTCCGCCGCGCCGCCCGGCGTGACCCGCAGCACCACATCCTCGATCTCGTCCTGATAGATGCCGAACGACTGGCTGGCGAAGGCCTGAAGGTCGAAGTCGGCGGGCGGAGCGGCCACCCCGTCCTCGGCCCGCACTGCGCTCATCCGGTCGAGGCGGAAAGTCTGGATGCGCCCGCTCTCCCGGTCGGCGGCGACCAGATAGTTGGCGCGGCCGAACATCACCCCGCACGGTGCCACGCTGCGCCGCCGCGCCTCGGCTCCCGGGCGGCTGTAGATGAAGCCCAGCGGCTGTCCCGCCAGGATAGCCTGCCGGATTTCCGCCAACACCGCCTCGTCCGCCGATGGGCGCGGCCCCGCCTGGACGGCG
>VFBG01000217.1 GCA_006515835.1 bacterium
ACCGACGCCCTTCTATAGCCCCTGCGCAGCCCGATGGGCCACCACGGCAACGCCGCCGGCAATCACGCCGGCGGCGGGCCTCTTCGTTCTAGAATTTGCGGCCGATGCCGACCGACACGACCAGGGGATCGAGGTTGACATCGCTGGTCAGGGTGCCGCCGTTGATGGTCGCCTGGGTGTCGAACCACACCTTCTTGACGTCGACGTTGAGCGTCCACGGACCGGTCAGGGCCACGTCGGCGCCGGCCTGCAGGGCGTAGCCAAAGCCGTCTTCCAGATCGACGGTGAAGCCGTTCTTGTCCTCGCCGCTGTAGAACAGCATGTAGTTGATGCCGGCGCCGACATAGGGGCTGACGCGCGCCTCAGGGGCGGGACGGTATTGCAGGGTCACCACCGGCGGCACCACCCAGGTCTCGTGCACGGCGACATCGGTCGCCCCGCCCTGGGCCCGGATCTCATGTTGGGTCGTACCAAGAATGGCCTCGACCGAGATGTTGTCGGTCAGGAAATAGGTGAAGCCCAAGGTCGGCATGATGCTGTTGCCGACATCAACGTTCAGGCCCGTATCCACGCCGGCCGCGGTGAAGATGGAATCATCGGCACCGCTCGAGACGTCGGTGATCCTGCCGGTGACGATCCAGTCGCCCTTGCGCGCGACTTGCCAGTCGTTGGCGGTCTGGGCCGAGGCGCCGGTCGCGGCACCGGCCGCCAGCGTCATCACCGCCAATGCGGCCGCCAGCGTCATGTTCCGTTTCATCTCGTTCTTCCACGACGCGGTCCGGAAGCGACATGCGACCGGTGCGGGCGTCGGGGCTGTCGTGGTCCCGCGCGCAGCCGGCGACCTTGCGTCAGCGCAAACCTTGGCCCTACGGCGCTGCGGCAGATTGTCCGGTGTTACCGGACCGCCCCGGCGATCAGGGCGAACACCCCTTCCGCATCCGCCGAAATCGCCCAGCGGTGCGGCAGCGATCCGGCCACGCCCTCGCGGAATTCGACGGCCGTATGGCCACGGGTCAGATCGCTTTCGGTCTCCACGGCGATCCGGCATGGTCGCACTTCGAAGAGCGCGGGCTGCAACATCCAGGCGATTGGGCAGGGATCATGCACCGGCGGCGCGTCCCAGCCGACGATCTTGCGCTCGACCCGCTGCGAGAACCGCATCATCGACCCCGCCGCATCTGCCATCGGCGTGCCCACGGCCTCCAGCGCCGCGATCCGCGCCTCGGTCGCCCGCACCTGATGCGTCGCGTCCAGGCCGAACAGGATCACGTCGCAGCCCGTCGCCAGCACCTCGGCCGCCGCGTCCGGGTCAGCCCAGATGTTGAACTCGGCCGAGGCGGTGATATTTCCACCCTCCGACCGCGCCCCGCCCATGACCGCCACCGGCCCCAGCCGGTCCGCCAGCGCCGGTTCCTTGCGCAGGGCCAGCGCCAGATTGGTCAGCGGCCCCAGCACCGCCAGCGCCACGGACTTCGCCGGCCGGGCCATCACCAGAGCAATGATCGCATCCGCCGCATGCCCGTCCGCGCACGGCGCACCGGGCTCGAACGGCGCCATGTCGCCCAGCCCCTCGGCGCCGTGGAATTCCCCCGCCCCCGCCGGCTCGCGCCGCAGCGGCCGATCGGCGCCCATGAACACCGGAACATCCTCGCGCCCGGCGATCTGTCTCAGGATCCGCGCATTCCGCGCCGTCTTCGCCACCGGCACATTCCCGCCCACGGCCGTGATCGCCAGCAGGTCGAACGCCTCCGAGCCGAAGGCGAGCATAAGAGCCACGGCGTCATCCACGCCGGGATCACAGTCGATGATGAGGGCTTGTCGGGTCACCGCCCCTTATCGGCACGGCGCCGCACGGCTGCAAGTCGCGACGTCAGTCTTCCGGACCGATGGTCCCGGCTTGCCAGCGCGTTTCATAGCCGGTGACGTGACCCCCTTAAACTCCTCCAGGAATAGCTAGAGTCCGCCCCTCGAAAGGACG
>VFBG01000047.1 GCA_006515835.1 bacterium
CGCCGCCTTGCTGCGAGCCACCTCCGCCGCCGCCGCCGCCACCCCCTCCGCCGCCGGCCTGCTGCGAGAATCCGCCTCCGCCCCCTTGCTGCGGCGGCGGCGGCAATCTGAACGTCAACGTCAATGTGAACTCCAGTTCCAACTCCAACTCCAGCGCCGGCGCCCGGGCGGGGATCGGTGCCCGCGCCGGCAGCTTCTCCACGGGCGGCGGCGGCGGCGGCTCGGCCTATGTGACGGTGGACCAGCCCTATCCGACCACGATCAACGGCCTGATGGTCGAGGGCGCGCGCGTCCGCCAGGTCATCCGGGTGCCCTATGAAGCGCGGCGTCGGTGGGAGAAGCGGGTCGTGATCCGCGCCTTCTGCATCGACGACCGCAATGTGCCGCATCCGGCGTCGCAGGTGCGTCCCGACCGGGATGTGGATGGCGACTATGAAGGCGAGCTTTACCGCTGTCTGGCCGGGACCTGGCTGCAGATCACCTGGGCGGAATATACGGGCGACGCCGACTTCGGTCATGGCGAGACCATGGACTGCCGCAAGGGCGAGGCCCTGTGGCACGGTCGCGGCGGCCGGATCGAGTGCAAGGCCCAGCGGGCCGAACGCGAGTGCAATGAGCGCTCGCTGTTGCGCCGCTACGGCGCGGGCGTGAAGGTCCTGACGTGGGTCCGCGAGGAGACCTACACGGAATACCGCGAGGAAGTGGTCGAACAGGCCGGCTATGCCGTGCAGGGTGCCACGATCACGCTCGATGGTGGCGTCGGCGGCCGGGTATTCTGACGCCCCGCCTTCCTGACCGCTGAGTGAACACCGGCGTTCAGCCGCGCGTCAGTCGCGGCGGCCCAAAGTGTGACCGTCGGCTCCGTCGACGATCCTGAGAAGCAAACTGGCCCCGGCTCGCAAGAGCCGGGGCCTTATTTGACTTACTGGGCCGGGGCTGCCGCGGCCGGGGCGACGGGGTTGTCGGAAACCGCCACGCCGCGCCAGGCCGTGTCAGGCCGCAGATATTGACGCGCCGCCCGTTGAATGTCGGCGACGGTGATGGCCTCCAGGTCGGAGACGTGGGTCAGGATCTGCTCGACGTCGGCCGGATTGCCGGCGACCCCGGACAACTGGCCCAGCCAGTATTCATTGCCGGCCTGGCTACGCTTCAGACGCTCCACCTCGGGCAGGCGGGCGCGGTTCAGCTCGTCTTCCGTGATCGGCGTATCCCTGAGCGAAGCAGTGATGGCGTTCACGGCGTCATAGAAGGCCGTGAACGACTCGGGACGGGTCAGTGCCTGGACGAAAATCGAGCCGTAGCCGGTGAAGGTGTCAGACGTATTGGCACCGACACCTGGCGAATAGGCGATGGCCAGGCGCTCACGGATCTCTTCAGTGGCGCGCAAGCCCATGACCTCGCCGAGGATCTGGATGACCCGGGCTTCGGTGCGGTCCACGACCGAGTCGGTGGTCGGCCAGGCGATATAGGCCAGTCCCTGCTCGCCGGGGCCGGTGTGTTTCAGCACCACCGGCTCGGACGTTCCGGCCGGGAAGCGCCGCTCGGTGGCGCCCGGCGCCGGCTGAGGCGCGGGGCCACGAGCGGGCAGGGCCCCGAAGGTCGTGGAGACCGCCGCTATGGCGTCCTCAACGGTCACGTCGCCGACGACCGTCACGTCGATCGGACCAGAGGCCAGGCCGGCGGTAACGCCGCTGCGCAGCTGCTCGATCGTCCAGGAGCCGACCTCTGCGGCCGTCGGAAGCGATTCGCGCTTGTCGCCGCTGGCAAGAAGCTCGCCGGACTGAAGGGCGAAGGCCCCGCCCGGCGTGGCCATCTGCTGGGCGATGATCTGCGGGAAGAGAGCCTGGATCTGCTGGAACGGCGCAGGGCGCAGGCCGGGATCGGTCAGATAGGCGGTCAGCACCTGCATCTGCAGGTTCAGATCCTGCGGGCGGGTGGCGCCCGACAGCTGCCAGGCATCGCTGTCAGCGCTGAAACCGACGCTGTAGATGCGGCCGCTGAGGACGCGGTTGAGTTCATCGGCCGTCAGCTTGCCGAGGCCGCCCGCCTGGAACACGAAGCCGGCGAAGGCCAGCGGCGTGGAGCGGTCGGTCGGCAGGGACAGCTCGCCGATGCCGGTCCGGACGCTGACGAGGATTTGCTCGTCGCGGAAGGTAGTCGGTTTCACCGTCAGGCGTACGCCATTCGG
Source organism: bacterium (assembly GCA_006515835.1). Classification (GTDB taxonomy): domain Bacteria; phylum Pseudomonadota; class Alphaproteobacteria; order Caulobacterales; family Caulobacteraceae; genus Brevundimonas. The sequence goes on from VFBG01000047.1 coordinate 2,189, forward strand.
GAAGGTGACAACTGTGGCGCCGACGGCGGCCAGCTCTGTACGGTCCGTCGGCGCGGTCGGTGCGCCGAAGTTCGCGTAGGGCCAGTCCAGCTGCGCCTGGGCGGCGGGGGCTGCGACGGGCGACTGACGAGAGGCCTCGAGGGCTGCGGTGACGGCGTCGGCGCCGCCCTCGATCTCGACCGGGGTGATGACCAGAATCACGGGACCCTGACCCTCGAAGACCGGCGGCAGGACGCTGTTCACCTGCGTTGACGTCAGACCCTCGACGGCCTGGTTGAACAGGGCGAGGTTCGTCGCGGGAGTGGTGAAGACCGACTCGCTGTTCGCGGCATTCAGCAGGCCGTTGACCAGCCCCGGCGTGGTGCGGGTCGCGGCGGCGGCGGCTGCGTTTTCCAGCGCCGTGCGTGTGTCGGTGATCTCGCGCTGCAGTTCAGCGTCCGACACGCCGAACTGAACCAGACGGCGCTGTTCCTGTTCGATCGTCTCGAGCGCGCGCTTCCAGCCGCCCGGGTTGAAGGTGGCGTTGATGCCGCCGATTTCCAGGCTGTCCACCACGGTCGAGCTGGACCCGCCGGCGTTGATGAACGGCGCATTCTCCTGGCGGGAAATCTCCCCGAGACGCCGGTTGAGCACAGCGAGGCCGAGATTGCGGATCAGATTCGAGCGGCGCTCGGCGACGGTGTCGGGGTCCAGATCGGGATTGCGGACCCAGTTCAGCTGGATCGACGACTGAATGCCGGGTTCGACCAGAATGCTGGTCTGGGGTCCGCGGGGCTGGACCGTGCCCAGATCCGGCTCCGGGCCCTCGGCGGCCTTCGGCTCCCAGCTTTCAAAGGCCGCGCGGATCTTGCCTTCCATGACATCGACATCGAAGTCGCCGACGGCGATGAAGGTCGCCCGGTTCGGGCGGTAGTAGGCGTTATAGAATTCCACGAACCGGTCGCGCGGGGCGGTGCGGATAATGTTCAGGTCGCCGATCGGGAAGCGGTTGGACAGGCGCTGGCCGGGAGCCAGCAGCGCCAGCTGCGCCTTGGCAGAGCGAAGGCCGGGCGTGTTGCGGGTCCGCTCCTCGCCCTCGATCACGCCGCGTTCGGCGTCCACGGCGGCGGGGTCCATCAGCGCTTCGGACACCTGCTCGCGCATGATGCGCAGTGCGGCATCGACGGTCTCGTCGTTGGTCCGCGGCAGTTCCAGCTGGTAGAAGGTCTGGTCAAAGCCTGTCGCGGCGTTGGTGTCGGCCCCGAAGGCCAGACCCAGGCGCTCCAGGATCCGCAACAGCTCATTCTCGGGGATGTTGGTCGTCCCGTTGAAAGCCATGTGCTCCATGAAGTGGGCGAGGCCCAGCTGGTTCTCGTTCTCCATCAGCGAGCCGGCGTCGATGCGCAGGCGCAGGGAGGCCTGTCCGGGCGGCGTGGCGTTGCGCATGACCGCGTACTGCATGCCGTTGGGCAGAACGCCGAAGCGGACATTGGTGTCGACCGGAATGTCGCTGGACGCCTGTGCCCAGGGATCGGAAGGCGTGGCACCCGATTGTTCCTGGGCAAGGGCCGTACCCGTAAGCGGACCGGTGAGGAGGGCGACGCCGGACACGGCGGTCAGCAGAAGATGACGAAGGGTCATGAGGGCTCCGGGCGAATTGAAGGCCGCGCCTGACGGCACGGCCCGGGTGGACAACAGACAGGGATCTATGTCTCTGACACCAACGTCGCCTAAACCCCGTTGAGTGTAAAGTGAACTTTACGTAAGTCGCTACTGCCCGGGTCGCGACACGTAGGAGCTGGCGGAGTTTCCGACCGCGTTGGCCCCGGTGATCACCGAGCGATTGGAACCCGCGACGGTTGTGTTGGCGACCGCTGACACGTCGCCGGTGTTCGTCTGGGTGTTGCTCGCTTCCAGATAGCCTTCGCACTCGGAGCAGGCGTAGCCGGTGACGCTGTTGCCGACGGCATCGGCCCCGACCGAGACATCATAGCCATTGGTCCCGGAGAAGGTGGAGATCACATCGACGCCGCCCGTGTTGAACTGGGTGTTGTCGATCTGGATGTAGATGTCGTTGTTGCCGACCGAGAGCTCGTTCGCCGCGCCGCGGGCATAGGCTTCGGCGCGACCGTAGTCATAGGCGGTGGTCAGGGCGGAGGCCCGGACGAAGCTGGAGTTCCGCTGGTCCGACGCATTCACAACGGAGCCGCCCTCATTGAACAGCACGGCCTGGTTGGCGGTGGCGCGGGCCCGGGCGGCGAGATCCCAGGCGTTGCCCGAGTTGGCGCTGGCCTCGGCCTCGATGAAGCTGCCGAACGAGCGCTGCGCGATACTGAGGTCCTGGCCGGAGGTGTTGTCGCTGTTGACCGCGATGGCGTTGGCGATGGCCTGGCTGGTCACGCTGGCCTCGTCCGGGATGTACTGGCTCTCGATCCGGCCAAAGGAGCGAACGATGGCGGACGAGGACTGGTCGATTGTCCCGCTGACAAACGAGGTCTGGCCGTAGACGGCCACAGTGTTGGAGATGGCCGAGGCTCCGACGGCGGCTCCGGCATGCAGGCGGGCGGAGCTGTCGCCGACTTCGGTCGTCGCGCTGATCAGGCCGTCATCGACCGTCTGGGTCGCATCGAGCGTCAGGGCCGCGTCATAGGCGCTGACGGCCAGATAGTTGCCGCCGGCCTGGGTTGTGGCGTTGACCACGCCATAGGTGTCGCCGCCAAGGGTGATGTCGGTGGTGGCCACCGCGTCGCCCTGCATGGTCTGATCGGACTGAACGGTGATCGAGCCATTGTAGACCGCGCCCGAGGCGCTGTTGCCCTGGGCCGAGGTCTCGACGGTCACCTGGTCCTGCGAATCGACGACGTTCAGCGTCTGGCCGGCGAAGACGTCGCCCAGTTGCAGTTGCTGGTTCAGGACGATTGTGCCGTCCTGCGCCGAAGCCTCAGTAGCGGCTGCGGCGCACAGCACCGTCACGGCGATCGTGCCAGCGAGACGGATCCGCGCGGGTTTCGCCATTGTTCGTGTCCGTGTTGGGGTAAGCGGCATAATATCCTCCGGTCGGGCCGACCGTGCCGCCCAGCGGGTCAGGCCCGGCGTTAAGGCAGACTTCCGGTCCGGGTGCGCCGTAGAGGTTGGCCATGAACTCGACCGTCGCGCGCTCGATGAGGGCGCGAACGGCCAGCTGGACCGGCTCCAGTCCGCCTTCGCCGGCCGAGATGTCAAAGACATTGCCGTTCAGGAAGTCGAACACGCCGGCCGAGATCTCCCGGCCGATGATCTGCTTCTGGTAGGAGACGACGTCTACCACCTCGAGTGTGGTCGTCTGGATCAGGCGCAGGTCGATGCCGATGTTCATCACATAGGCCTTGGCCGCGAAGGCGGTCGACAACGGCGTCTGGCTGGTCGCCTGGCCTGCTGCGGCGTCGAATCCGCCCGAGCGGATGTTGTAGTTCACCTCGGTGATGCCGCCGATGATGTAGAAGTCGGTGCCGGGCACCGAGCCCGCAATAATGCGCCGATACTGGACATCGTCGGCGCCGGCGGGGCCGTCGTCGCCGATCAGACGGTTATTGGCGTAGCGCAGCTCCATCTCGGAGACGGAGGTGTCATAGCGCTCGACCATCCGCGCGCCCGACTTGGCCAGGGCGGTCATGGCCATCAGGGAGGCACCGCCGGTAATCTGGCGACCGCCATCGGCCGAGACCGTGCCGGTGTAGTCGGAGATGCGGCCCACGGCGATGCGCGGGGAGGGCAGGTTATAGCGGCGAGCGTAGTCGGCCATGCAGTAGAGAGCGGCCGAGTACGGAGTCGGGTTGGCCGTGACCGGCGCATTGCCGATCGGCGTGGCGTAAAGGCCCTGGGGACCCGCCGAGGCCGAGATGCAGCCGCTGAGCAGCGCAGCCGTTGCACAGGCGACGCCAGCCGTCCTCAGGCGCCGTGAGTGGGAGCCAGCGATCATGGAAGCCTCAGCGTGCCGTTCAGGCTGGTTCCGGCGGTGACGGCACCGTTGTTGACCTGGCTCGAGTTGACGATGACCGTGTTGTGATTGCCCTGGACGACAACGTTCAGGTTGTTGCCGATGGCGGTGGAGCCGCCGATGGCCGTTCCGCCTGCGCCTCCCGCTCCGGAAAAGCTGGATGACACCCCGCCGGTCGCGCTGGAATAGGTGCTGGCGCCGGCCTGGATGATGCCGTCCACGATCAACCGGTTGCCGTTGGCGTCCCGCGTCGAACCGGACTGCGGACGCGCTGTCGTGTAGCGCGCGCCGCCATAGCCGGCGGAATAGGCGCTCATGCCGGAGGACCCAGCGGATTGCGCGGAGGCTGCGCCGGGCAGGGCCATCGTCGCCGCGGCGGCGACAGCGAGGGCTGACAGGGCCTTGGTCCGGTCGGTCATGGCAGGCAACTCCACGCAAACATGGTTTACGGGCCGGCAAGGACCCTGCGTGCCAATCTGGGTCATGGTTATTAAGAAGCGCTTGCCATGATGTCGTTTGGCGTCCGACAGGGAGACGACGTCATTCAACGGAGCCCATCCTGACCAAGCCGCCCGCCGAACGAATTCTGAATGCCCCGGCTGTGGCTGTGCTGGTCGCGGGGTCGATGCCGGCCCTGTACCTGATTCAGGAACGGCTGCCGGACAGGGGGTTGTCCATGGCGTTCCGGCCTTCGTCCCTGTGGACCGGGGAGTGGTGGCCGGGCCTGTTGACCTCGATGTTCCTGCACGACGGCTGGGCCCATGTGGCCATGAACGCTGTCGGAGCCCTGGCCTTCGGACCGCCGTTGGCGCGTCTGGTGGGCGGGGCGAGGGGGGTGGTCGGGTTTCTTCTCTTCTATATTGCGTGCGGACTGGTCGCCACGGGGGGCTACGGCCTGGCTCACCCGGACAGCTATGATTCGCTGGTCGGGGCGTCGGGCGCGGTCTTCGGCCTGATGGGCGGTGCCCTGCGGCTGCTGGGCCGGCGCGATCACAGGCTGACGTCGCTCGGGGATCGTCGCTTCCTGATGCCTGCTGCGGTCCTCATGGCCGTGAACGCCGCCGTCGGCCTGGCCGGAATCGCGCCGGGAATGGAGGGCGCCCGGATCGCCTGGGAGGCTCATGCATTCGGATTCGTGTGCGGCACCCTGCTGATCGGACCGTGGGCCAAGGCGTTTGGCTCCCGCAGCCCGCCATTTGCTTCCTCGCCCGATCTGCGCGAACCTGACCTCTGAAGCGGGCCGTCCGCGGCCACGCTCTATATAGAGAGGGAGGAGCCGCGATGCTGGTCGCCGAGATTCTCAAGGACAAGGGCGATGCAGTCTTCGCCATCGGGCCGGACCTGCCGCTGGGGGACGCCTGCGGTGAGCTGGACCGGCTGCGGGTCGGGGCCCTCATGGTCTGCAACAAGGACAAGGTGGTCGGGGTTCTGTCCGAAAGGGATGTGGTCAAGGCCGTGGCCCGGGACGGCCAGCCCGCTCTGGCCCGCCCGGTGTCACACTATATGACGGCTGAAGTCATCTTCGCCGCGCCCGGAGAGACAGTGGCGATTCTGATGGGCCGGATGACGGACCGCCGGATCCGGCACCTTCCTGTTCTGCGTGATGGCCGACTGGCCGGGGTGATCTCGATCGGCGACGTCGTCAAATGCCAGATCGCGGAAGCGACCCAGGAAGCGGAATCCCTGCGTACGTATATAGCGGGATAGGGCGGCCACCTTACGGCCACGCTTCGTCGATCGTGAATCCGCGAGAAAGTTCGTGAATCTGTCGGATTCCGGTTGCGGACAAAACAGTCGCTGCGTATATCGCCGCCTCGCTCGGAAACGGGCCGGCCACCGGGGCCACGGAGACGAAAGCCTCCAGGGTCCCTCGGGAAGAAAGTCGCGAAAGCGGGTTGCTTCCTTAAGGGTGTTCGGTTAGGTTCCGCGCTCCAAACGAATCGTCGGTAACGAAACAGAGGCAAGCCTCTCGGGCTTTCCAGACGGTTTTTTGCGGCCTGAAGTCCCCGGATTTCAATCTCCGCAAAATGGCTGAAAAGCCCGGTTGACACGGAGAATGGCTCTCTCTAGACAGCCGCCTCCGCCGCCCTCCGGGGCGGGTTCGCAGACAGAGGTTCTTCTTTAAAAAGAACCACTTGACGCGGAAAACTGAGACGCTAAACAGCGCCTCCCTCGCCTCCGGGCGGGACTACTGGAAAGAGGTTGTTCTTCGGAATAACCGCTTGACACGGAATAGCGAGGCGACTACATCGCCGCCTCCGCCGTCACCGGGCGTTAAACGGTGGGGCCGGTTCTCCGGCTTCTACGGTCTTTGAAATCGTTGATCTGGAAAGAGAAACGCAGGCGGCGGTGTCCTAGCGATAGTCCTTCGGGACTGTCTATCGACACTGACATCTGCGGTCTTTTTGAAAAGACACCATGACGTCGCTCTTCGGAGAGGCGTTCGTGGGATCTCGTCAATAATACGTAGAACTAATGCCAAATCGGATTTCGGTCCGATCTGCTTAGGTCAGAAGTCAACTCAACCTGAGAGTTTGATCCTGGCTCAGAGCGAACGCTGGCGGCAGGCCTAACACATGCAAGTCGAACGGACCCTTCGGGGTTAGTGGCGGACGGGTGAGTAACACGTGGGAACGTGCCTTTAGGTTCGGAATAGCTCCTGGAAACGGGTGGTAATGCCGAATGTGCCCTTCGGGGGAAAGATTTATCGCCTTTAGAGCGGCCCGCGTCTGATTAGCTAGTTGGTGGGGTAATGGCCCACCAAGGCTACGATCAGTAGCTGGTCTGAGAGGATGACCAGCCACATTGGGACTGAGACACGGCCCAAACTCCTACGGGAGGCAGCAGTGGGGAATC
>VFBG01000218.1 GCA_006515835.1 bacterium
GTCAGCGGCGTGTTGGTCAGGGAATAGGTGGTCGCGACCGTGCGGAACAGGCCGGCGGTGGAGTCCCAGCGGCTTTCAGCCGTGACATTGCCGTCGGCGTCATAGGCCCAGGTTGTCAGTATGCCCGTCGAGGCAGGGCCGGTGGTCGACGTCTTGCGCCGGTTGTTGTCATAGGCCGTGGTCGAGACATTCAGGCGGGCGTCGGTCATCGACACCACATCCCCCGCGGCGTTGCAGGTGAACTGTGTGGTCTGACGGAAGCCGGAGGACTGATCCGCCGCATGCTGTTCCGTCATGCAGGGGCCCTGATTGCTCGCCCCATAGACCATCCGCGCCTCGATCCCGGTTGGATCCTGGGTCCAGCGAACCCGCCCGAAGGCGTCATAAAGCGTGCTCCAGACCGCCTGTCCGCTTCCACCGCCGCTGGGGACGGTGGGGCCGGTCTGGGTGGTCAGACGCCCCTGGCTGTCATAGGCGAAGGTCCAGGTGCTGGTCGTCTGGGCGTCGGGCGTCGTCGCCGGCAGGGTGATGGTACTGAGGATCGGATCCGCATCCGGCCCGCGGCAGCCGTCTCAACAGTTTGACGTTGTTCCGTTCATCGTATTCGAACTGGGTGACATTGCCCCAGGCCGCGGTTCGGCTGGTGACCCGCCCCCGACCGTCAAAACTGGCCAGGGAGACCCGGCCCTCTTCGTCGATCTGTCGCGATCCGCGGCCGCCGTCCGTTGTCTCCACCGTATACCGGCCGCCGACGGGATCCTCGCGCTGACCGCGGAAGCCTTCGGCGACGAAGAATTTGTGCGATCCGCGGGCGGCGGGCGTGGCCACCGCGATGGCGTCACGCGCCTCGGTCACCCGACCGAAGACGTCGTAGGTGTATTCGATCGAGGGTTTGGACGGATCCCGCGCCAGATAGGCGCGATCGAACAGATAGCGCCTGTAAAGCGTGGGGCCGTCGATGCGCGTGGTGAATTGGGTGACGTTGCCAACCGGGTCCGTGTGGCTGACCGCCTCCTCATTGTAGGGGCCGCGGTCGACGCTTACCGCCCGCAGGCTGGCACCGGTCAGGCCGTTCGAGAAGCCGAGCCGGCCACTCTGGTTGAAGACGATCTTGTAGCCGAGCGTGTTGCTGACCTCGGTCAGGTTTGGAAGATCGCTGCCGGCCGTCATGGCGTAGGTCAGGTTGATCGTCACACCCTGGGGGAAGGTCCAGTTCGATTCTTCCGTGCCGTAGGGCGAGACATCGACGGACCACGGCTGGAAGGACTGGATATCCCCGTTTGCGGACTTCAGCTGGAACGAGACGGCGCTGTAGCTCCAGCCCCGGGTGTTGACATAGCCGTTGGTGGTCGAACACGCCGGCTGCTCGGTCACAATCGTGCGCTGGCCGGTCTGGGTCAGGGTGGCGAACCGGCCGCCGGGCGAGAACCACTGTCCGTCCGCGCGCCGCAGGAACTGCTGGGAGTTGCTACCGACCGTGGCGGTGACCACATTGCCGGCCAGATGCTTCATCCACCAGGCCGCGGTTAGGGCCGCCGCCACCTCGCGCTCGGTCGTCGGCGTGGCGCGATAGATGTCCTGCATAACCAGGAAGGCGGCGACCGTGCCGGCGACCGCGCGCACATCGGATTCGCCCATGGCCTCAAGGCCACTGGCCGAGACGTTCAGGGTGTTGTTCCAGTTGGTGGTCCAGGCCCCGTTCGGCTCGACGTTGGAGACATGACTGGTCAACCCGTTTGTAGGCTGGCCCCCGCGCCAGGTGAGGCCGGCCGAGAGGCTGTAGGGGAAGTCGCCCTGACCGACGGAAAGCGCGGCCGGGCTGGTGTAGCTCATATTGCCGCTGCCGAGATCCACGCCGGCCGCCGCGGAGCGGTCGACGAATTCGTCCTTCAACAGGTCGGCCATTTTGGACGGATCGTACCGCGCATTGTGGTCGACCTGGGCGCCGCCTCCGCCGCCTTTGGCGTTGTCATAGGCGCCGACCGTCACATGGGCGATCTCAAGCGGATCGCCATTGGCATCATAACGCGTGGCGATCAGGGCGCCGCCACGCTGGAAGCTGGCGCGGTGGCTGTAGGTTTGCGTTGACATGTTCTGGTTGGGCGAAAAGGTGCTTTCCAGAACATAGGCCCCACCACGCTGTCCCGGCCCCAGAAAGGCGTCCTCGGAGGACACCACGGAATAACCGGCCGCCGCATAGGCGCTGATCGTGCTGGCCAGACGTCCACGCCGTTGATTGACCTCCTCAGAACCAATGACAGGCTCGCCGGATCCGCTGTGCCAGTTGTCATAGAGTTGCCAGGCGGTCTGGCCGCGCCCTTCAGTCTTGACCAGGCTCTCTGCCGCTGCGGCGTTCGAACTGGAGAAGGCGTAGAACCGACGCGGACCGGTGCCGGCCGCCGCAAGATCTTCTCCGCTGGGGGGCGCATTGCCCCAGGCGAAGCGCGACGCAGTCGAAGTCACATCGGGAAGGTCGGCGATCTGGGCGGCGACGCTGCCCTCCAGCGCATTGATGGTCGCGGCGATGGCGTGGACACCGGCGCGGCGCGCCACGGTGTCTGACGTCCGGCTGGTCAGGCTGAAGCCGGTGTCGATGTCCAGTCGGTCGTAGCTGTCCCCGATGCTGTACCAGGATTGACCCGGCCCGCTTACACCGAGCCATTCGGAGTTGCGGACAAACGCATCCGCGCTGACCACGCCGACGGAATAGTGCGACTGGAAGACGCTGCCGGCGAGCTGGGCATGAAGCGCGCCGGCGCGCGACGCCTGGGCCAGCCACTCCACCGCCAGCTGCTCACGGCGGCTGTCTCCGGCGGTCGCCGGCAGCCCCGTGCCGCAGGTCTCGCAGCCTTGCGGATTGACCTGCATCGGCAGCACCATGTCGGCGCGCGAGCCCCATTTGGAGACCAGGCCGCGGCTCGTCTCGCCCCAGCCGGCGACGATGGTGAACGGCAGGGCGTAGACGACATCCTTGGCGGAGTAGACGTCCATATAGGTGCCCGCCGCCCCGCTTCCGGTCGCCGCATAGGGGGCGTTGACAGTCAGCTTGACCTGGCCATAGCTCAGTCTGGCGTTCTCATTGGCCGTATAGCTGGCCAGCACCGTGGCCTCGCCACGCTCATTGACCAGCTTGCGGCCGTAGATGTCGTCAAAATACAGAACCCGGTCAGCGATCGTATTGTACACCGACGCGTTCGACGGACTGACCTTGGTGATCTGCACTGTCACCGAAGCCCGATAGGCGTCTGGGACATTGGTCCAAGAATGGGTGACCGATGACGTGTAAAGCAGCGCGGTCTGACGCAGGGCTGTCGAGGTCGGAATTTCCACGATCTGGCGACCGCCGATCAGGTCCTCGACCTCTCCGCTCTGGAGATTGGC
>VFBG01000219.1:0-1961 GCA_006515835.1 bacterium
AGGTGGTCGGGATCGGCGCATTCAGCTCGGCCTCGCGCGCTGCCGCGGCTTCCATGGTGCGGATACGGCCCTCGGCGTCGCGAACGCGGGTGGCCAGGGCTGTGTTGTCGCGTCCGGCCTCGTCCAGCTGGAAGGTCAGGCGTTCGAGGTCGCCGTTCACGCGCTGGACCGTCGCCTCCATGTCGGCGAGCCGGCGGTCCATCAGGCCGACGCGGCCCTGCAGGGCGATGACCTCGGGGTCGGGTTCGATGATGACGGGCTGGCCGGCGGCGTTGCGCTGGGTCACGGCGCGCTCGAGGCGGCGGACGTTGCGGTCCAGCTGATCCAGCCGCCGCTTGTCCCATTGCACGGGCTCAAGCGGGGTGGTCTGGGCCACGACCGTGGTCGTGCCCGCGATCAGGACGACGCCCAGAACCGAGATCAGGGCGTTGCGCGAACGAAGGGCGGCGGGAAACTTCAGCATGATCGTTGTCGTCCCACCGATTTGCGGCGTCTGCAAGGCATCACCCCGTCAGGCCGAGCATGATGATGCCGACCAGGAACAGCGTCAGAATGAAGATGCAGAACAGCAGCAGCAGGGCGGTCCGCCAGCCCGCGGAAAACCACGACAGCTGATAGGCCCCCTTCAGCTGGGCGAACATATGCGCCGGGACACACAGGGTGATGGCCAGGACGCCCAGCAGGCCGAACCCGCTCCAGATCGCGCCCAGGATCGAGAGGATCATCATCAGGACCGACATGGCGGTCAGCGAATACAGAACGAAGACGCCGTGATCATACAGGGTGACCCCCCGTCGCCACAGGAACAGCAGGGCGACGAACGGGATGGAAAGCGGGATCAGCAGGAAGCTGAATTTGTAGGCCGTCTGCTGGATCTTGTAGAGGAGGAGGTCGGGATTTCTCAGCTTGTGCTTGACCTTCTCGACCCATTTGCTGTCACCACGGACCCGAACCCGGTCGTCCTGGACCGCATCGGACATCTCGGCCTGCCAGCTGCCGGCCGTGAGGCCGTCGGAACGGGCCGCGGCCTCGCCCGTGCCGGACAGGGCCGCCAGCCGACGCTCCCGCACCTCGACCTGGGTGCGAAGTGCGCTCACGGTCAGCGCAAGGGGCTCTGACCCGGGGTTCGCCGCCGCGGCGGCTTCGGCCTTGCCCAGTTCGGTGCGGGCGACGTCCAGCTCACTGCTTGCGTCGGCGATCCGTTCCGGCAGCGGCGTCGTGATCTTCGGCTCCAGCGCGCCACTGAAGCTGAAAACGAAGAACATCAGAAAGACGCTGAACAGAAACATCGCGAGCGGCGAGACATAGCGGGTGCGCTTGCCCTGGACCCACTCACGGGTCAGCCGTCCGGGGTTGAACGCGAGCAACGGCAGGGTCCGCCAGATGCGGGCGTCGAAATGCAGCACGCCGTGCAGCATTTCCTCACCCAGGTGCAGGAGCGACCGATGCACATGAGTGGGCTGGCCGCATTCGGAGCAGAATTTGCCGGTGACGGCTGCGCCGCAGTCACTACAGACCCCGGCGTGTTGCTCAGCCGAATCCGTGCGGCGGTTCTCGCGCCGCGACAGCAGTTTGGCGATCAGGCCGCCCGTGACCAGACCGCCTGCTGCTTCGATAACGTCCATGACCGTCCCCGCATCCCAAGCAACTGATTGTGCGATGCGGCGAAACCCAGGTCAAAAAGAAAGGGCGGCCGGAAACCCGACCGCCCTCCCGTTTCATACGCCTCGTGGAGCCTAGCGCGTGGCACCCGAAACGATGGCGGTGTGGCCGTTGCGGTTGCGGGCCCAGGCTTCCTCGTTGGAGCCGGCGGCGATCGGGCGTTCCTTGCCGTAGCTGATCGTGTCGATACGACCGGCGTTCACGCCCCGCTCCACGAGGTAGGTGCGAACCGATTCAGCGCGGCGGGCACCGAGAGCCAGGTTGTACTCACGGGTGCCGCGTTCATCGGCATTGCCCTC
>VFBG01000219.1:2005-3992 GCA_006515835.1 bacterium
ATGGTCACGCCCGGATAGCGCTGCAGCCAGGCCACCTGGGCGTCGAGGCGCGGAAAAGCTTCCGAACGGATCGAATAGCTGTCGAGGTCGAAATAGACGCGGTCGCCGACGTTGACGACAAAGTCCTGCTCCGAACCGGGCGCAGCGGCACCGATGGCGCCGCCCGAGACCGGACCGGCACCGTTGTCGGTGTACTGGTCATTGCCGGCGGGCGGGACGTTGTTGCCGGCACCGGTGTCCGCCGGGGTGCGCGGGGTGCAGGCGGCGATCGCGGTCACGGCCAGGCCGACGGCGGCCAGACGGACCAGGGTGGAGGGCTTCATCATCGGGTCGTCTCCTTGAGTGGAGGGCGGAGCCTCCAGCTTGGCTTTAAACGGTTGCTACTGACGCACCAGCGGTTTCGCCAGTCGCGATAACGCGGGTTTGAGCCGATTGGCTCCGTTCGTGATCAGGCGGGACATCCGTCCGGGCCGCCTCCGCCGAGGTTTGCGGGTTGTTCGTCGAGAAGGGGGGACCAGGCCGGGTCTGTGCCGCGGCCCGAATAGCCGGCCTGGGACACGACGCGCCCCGACAGGTCCACGGTCCACAGACGGGTGTCACCGCCCGGCGACTGTCGCGCGAACATGATGTAGCGGCCGTTCGGGGCCCAGGACGGGCCCTCCTCGAAATAGCTGGACGACAGGATGCGCTCGCCCGAGCCGTCGGTGTTCATGACGCCGGTCGAGAAGCGGCCGCCGCCCTGTTTGGTGAAGGCGATCAGGTCGCCGCGCGGGCTCCAGTTCGGAGCGGTGTAGAGGCCGCCGCCGCGCGAGATCGGCCGCTGGCCCGTGCCGTCGGCCCGCATGGTGTAGAGCCGGGCGCTGCCTGACCGGTCCGATGTGAAAACGATCTGGCTGTTGTCCGGGCTGAACGACGGCGAGGTGTCGATGCCCGGGTCGCTGGTCAGGCGGCGCAGATTGCGGCTGGCCAGATCCATCACATAGACGTCGGTATTGCCGCCCCGGATGATCGAGAAGGCCATCTTCGACCCGTCGTTCGAGAAGCGCGGGGCCAGCACCTGACCATCGAACTCGCCCAGGCTCTCGCGCCGGCCGGTCGACAGGTTGAACAGATAGATGCGGCTGTAATCCCGTCCCAGCGCCACATAGGTGATCTCATTGGGATCGTTCAGCGAGAAGCGCGGCGACATGATCACCTCGTCGCCCTGGGTCAGATAGACGGGGTTGAACCCGTCCTGATCCGAGATGGCGAGGCGCGACAGGCGGTTCAGCTGGGTGCCGCTTTCCGAGACGAAGACCACGCGGCTGTCGAACAGGCCGCTCTCGCCGGTCATGCGCTGATAGATCAGGTCGGCGATCTTGTGACCGATTCGGCGCCATTGCTCGGGCGTGGCGGTGAACTGGTAGGAGGCCAGCTGGCACTGGCGATAGGGGTCGTACAGGCGGAAGCCGAAGTCGTTGCGGCCGTCCGGTCGCACCGCCTGGGCCCCGATGGAGGTCCACTGCGGAAAGTTGGGGGCATTGGCCAGCGTCAGCCCGGTCTCGACGAAGCCCGCCGGGTCCATCGGCTCGAAATAGCCGGAGCGGCGCAGGTCGGCCCGGATCACCCCGCCGAGGTCGGTGCCGTTCTGGCCGTTGAAATTGACCACGGCGATCTGCATCGGCCGCAGCACGCCCTGATCGATCTCGACCTCGACAGGATCGGTCGACTGCGGCGGAACCGGGGGCGTCTGGGCGGTGGCCGCGCTCACCGTCATCGCCAGAATGGCGACACTGGCCAGAAGTCGGTTCAAACGCATCAGGGGCTCCCGCTAGTTTCAATCCACGCCGCTCCTTATCGCCAGAGCGTGCGCATAAGACCAGCATGGCCGTGAATGGGGCGACTTTCAGGCCCCGCCACGCTTTGTCAGGGTCGAAGAACGGGCGCTACCGCCCTCGACAGGCCCGTTCCATGTTGAATGACGGCCGATATCGACCGCCGGGGAAGT
>VFBG01000048.1 GCA_006515835.1 bacterium
GGCGCGGATGGTTCGTGACGCTGTAATTTTTGGAAAGCGAGTGGAGTCAGCAGGTTGGCTGCGCGGGAAGTGCTGGCAATCGGCGGATGGTGATCAGAGCGACCAGCGCCAAACAGCTATCGTCATTCCGGCGAAGGCCGGAATGACGATAGCTGTTTGCTGTCTGCCCGATCAGGCGCCGCTGGCGAAGTCCAGGTCCTTGCGGGCCGAGATGATGGTGACGATGAAGCCGGCCAGGACATCCAGCATGACCATGGTCATGATCAGGAAGAAGGTCGAGGTGGCGAAACCCTTCACCAGAAGGAAGGCCACCAGACAGACCACGAACAGGATCATCGAGAGGGCGTGATTGATGATCGCGACCTTCTGGCTCGATGTGGATTTCAGCAGTTCGAAGAACAGCAGGATCAGCGACAGGAACAGGATCAGGTCGCCCGTGCCGACGTTCCAGCCGCTGCCCGAGACCATGGGGATTGAGAACAGCGGATCGCGCAGGGCCTGTTCCGCCGCCGCGAGGCCGCCCGTTCCGACCAGGCCGGACAGGACGACGATGGTGTAGATCACCACAGGGATGAACAGCAGCGGGATCGCGATCAGCATGGCGGGCTCCATCGACGGGCAGCGCGCTTAACGGCCGCGCTTGTTAACGATGCTTACCCCGGTTCGCTCCATACCGCTACGCCCGCTCGCGCGGCAGGGGAAAGTCAGAATTCGCTGATCGCCCCCGGCCGGCGAGACCGCGATTTCAGCCACATCACGCCGAGCAGGTCTGAAAGCGACGCCATAAGCCGCCCCCAGTTGGTGTATTTCGACTGGCCGGTCTCGCGGTGACGGTGGTCCACGTCGAGATACAGGTTCTGATAGCCCTCGCGGATCATCAGGGCCGGCAGATAGCGGTGCAGGTGATCGAAGTAGGGCAGACGCAGGAAGATCTCCCGGCGGAAGGCCTTGAGACCGCATCCGGTGTCGTCGGCGTCGTCGCCCAGCAGTTTGCGGCGGATGCGGTTGGCCCACAGCGAGGCCTGCCGTTTGGCCCCGGAATCTTGCCGTTTGGCCCGCACGCCGCCGACCAGGGCCACCGAGGACGGCGAGGCGGCCAGCAGATCGGCCAGTTTCGGCGCGTCGGCCGGCGGGTTCTGGCCGTCTCCGTCGAGCGTCACGACGATGGCTCCCCGCGCCGCCAGAACGCCGGTTCGCACCGCGCGGCTCTGGCCCGCATTCGATCCGTGGCTGAGCACGCGCAACGCCGGCAGTTCGGTCATCAGGCCCCGCAGCTCGGCCAGGGTGCCGTCCCGGGAGGCGTCATCGACGAACACCATCTCGTAGGATCGGCCCTCGAACGCAGCGGCGATCTCGCGGGCCAAGGGCCCGGCGGCACCCTGTTCGTCATGCACCGGGACGACGACGGAGATATCGGGGATCGCTTCGTTCATCCGGGGTGTCTAGCGGGTTTCGTGGTCGGGCGGGAGATGCGCCGCGCTCAAGCAGGGAACCGCCGCGCGGAGAGCGGTAGCGCGCAAACACTGACGCACCGCCAAGCGCCGTGTTAGGAAGATGAACATGACGCCTTCCGATCTCGACCGATTCATCGCCGGCTGGCGCGGACCGCTGCTCGCAGCTCTGGTGGCTCTATTGGCGGGCCTTCCCGCGCTCATGCTGCTGCCGCCGCTGGATCGGGACGAGAGCCGGTATGCCCAGGCCACGTCGCAGATGCTGGAGACGGGCGACTTCGTCGACATCCGTTTCCAGGACGACCCCCGCTGGAAAAAGCCGGTCGGCATCTACTGGATGCAGGCCGTCGCGGTCGCCGTGACCTCGAGCGTCGAGAACCGCGACATCGCCCCCTACCGCATCCCCTCCATCCTCGGCGCCATGCTGGCCGCCGCCGCCTGCGCCTGGGCCGGGGCCGCGATGTTCGGACAGAGAGCGGGATTTCTGGCGGGGGCCATGCTGGGGGCCACCTTCCTGCTCTCGACCGAGGCCGGAATCGCCAAGACCGACGCCATGTTGTGCGGCTCCGTGACCCTGGCCATGGCCGGGTTGGCGCGAATCTATCTGGCGGCGCGGGCCGGCGAGGTCCCGATCCGGCCTCACAAGCTGATATTCTGGCTGGGACTGGGGCTGGCGGTCCTCATCAAGGGTCCCATCGGCCTTATCGTCGTGGTGCCGGCGATGATCGCCCTTTCGGTCTGGGACAGGGATGTGAGCTGGCTCAAGCGGCTGGGCTGGGGCTGGGGCCTGCCGCTGGTCGCCCTGATCGTGGGCCCCTGGGCCATCGCCATCACCATCGCCACCGACGGCGGCTTCTGGAGCGAGGCCATAGCCGGCGATCTGGCACCCAAGGTCGCAGGCGGCGACGAAGGCCACGGCGTCCCGCCCGGCCTGTATCTCCTGATCGCGCCCCTGCTGTTCTTCCCGGCCGCGTTGCTGTTGCCCGCCGCACTATCAACGGCCTGGAGCCGGCGCACGGAGCCTGCGGTCCGCTTCCTGGTCTGCTGGCTGGTCCCGGCCTGGCTGATCTTTGAGCTGACGCCGACCAAGCTGCCCCACTATACCCTGCCGACCTTCGGTGCCGTCGCCCTGCTGGCCGCCGCCGCCCTGACCCGCCCGATTGGCAAGATGTCCCGCTACGCCGGAGCGGGGTTGACGATCGCCGTCGGTGCCCTGTTGTCGGTCGCTTCGGTCTGGCTGCTGACAGAATACGGCCGGTCCACAGCCCAGACATGGGCAACCATCACCATCGTCTTTGCCATCCTGGCCGGTCTGATCGGGGCCTTCCTGATGCTGCACCGGGCAGCGATGACCGCCGTGATCGCCTCAATCGCGCTGGGCGTCGTGGCCCATGGTGCCCTGGCCGGAACCCTGCGGCAGCTCTGTCGGTCGCACCCCAGCTGGAAAAGGTCCTGATGGCCGCCAACCTGCACCCGCGTCAGGGCCGGGCCGGGCCGATCGCCGTAACCGGCTTCCATGAGCCCAGTCTGGTCTTCCTGACCGGACGCGACACAGAACTGACCGACGCAGCCGGTGCCGCGCGAGCCCTCGCCG
Source organism: bacterium (assembly GCA_006515835.1). Classification (GTDB taxonomy): domain Bacteria; phylum Pseudomonadota; class Alphaproteobacteria; order Caulobacterales; family Caulobacteraceae; genus Brevundimonas. The sequence continues at coordinate 3,046 of VFBG01000048.1, forward strand.
AAGGCAGGCCCGTCATTGTCGAAGGCCGCGACGCAGACGCCTTTCGGGCGGCCGCCGCTGAATTGGGCATCACCGGCCGGGTCGTCGGGCAGGTCGACGGCCACAACTATTCCAAGGGCGATGACGTCAGCCTGACCGTCTATGCGCCGCCCGGGGGACCGGCCGCGGAGCCGCCGCGGTGAGCCGTGCGATCACCATCGTCGAGGTCGGACCCCGCGACGGACTTCAGAACGAGAAGGCCATTCTGGAACCGGCGGTCCGGGCCGATCTGGTGCGCCGACTTGAGGCGGCGGGTGCCCGGCGTATCGAAGCCGTCAGCTTCGTCCATCCGAAATACGTACCCCAGATGGCCGGGGCTGAAGAGGTCATGGCGGCGCTGCCCCATGAGGCGGAGCGCAGCCGGATCGGGCTGGTCCTGAACGGCAAGGGCTATGACCGCGCGCTCGGCACGGCGGTGGACGAGGTCAATGTCGCCATGTCCGCCACCGACGGCTTCGGGCTGAAGAACCAGGGCCTGTCGGTCGAGCAGCAGGTGCAGATGCTGGCCGACATCATCGCGGGCCGCGCCAACGCCGCCGGTCAGCCGGGGGCGACGCCGTCACTGTCGGCCACCCTGTCCTGCGTCTGGGGTTGTCCGTTCGACGGCGAGGTCTCTGCCGGACAGGTCGCCGATCTGGTCGGGCGGATCGCAGAACTGGGCGTCGCGGAAATCGCCTTGGCCGACACCATCGGCGCCGGGGATCCCTGGGCCGTGACGCGTAAGGTGGAGGCGGCCCGCCAGGCGGCCCCCGACGCCGTCCTGAGGCTGCATTTCCACGACACGCGCAACACCGGCCTGGCCAATGCGTATGCGGGGATCGAGGCGGGGGTTAGCGTACTGGATGCCTCGGTAGGGGGGATCGGCGGCTGTCCGTTCGCTCCCGGGGCCACTGGCAATATCGCCACCGAGGACCTGGTCTACATGCTGGAACGCGCCGGCTATTCGACCGGCTATGACCTCGACGCCCTGATCCAGACGGCCCGCTGGATCGGCGAAAAGATCGGCCGTCCGGCACCGAGCGCGCTGAGCCGGGCGGGCGGCTGGCCGAAATAGGGTTGCGCCGCTGAACCCGTCGCCGCGTGGCGGGGTTCGACGAAAGTCTGATCCCCGGGGTGCCGTCCCCTGGGCTATGGTCCGGCGTCCGGAACGGTAAGCCCATGTCGAATGAACTCTACCAGCAGCGCCTGATGTCGGCGACCGAGGCCGCCGGCCTCATTCCGTCGGGTGCCAGGATTGCGATGGGTCTCGGCTTCTCCCAGCCGCCGGCCATCCTCGCCGCTGTGGCGGACAGGGCGCGCGCGGGGCAGGTCGATGACGTCAGCCTCTACTATCTGCTGTCCACCGGCATCGCCGGCGGGACGGTGTTCCAGGATGAGTTGATGGGCCGCATCCGCCCCATGAGCCTGTTCCACAGCGCCATCGAGCGGGGGCTGGAGTCGCGGGCGCGGGCGGCGGGCCGACCCAATCCGGTGACCTTCATCCCCACCGGGTTCCAGCAGGTTCCACGGCTGATGCGGGAGGCGGGGGTGGACACCCTGATCTGCACCGTCTCGCCGATGGACGAGGACGGCTTCTTCAGCTTCGGGATCAACACCGACTACAACCATCCGGTCAGCACGCATGCCGGACGGATCATCCTGGAGGTCAATCCGGCGATGCCGCGGGTGTTCGGCGACTGCACCGTCCATGTTTCGCGGGTGACGGCGGTAGTCGAGAACCACACGCCGCTGCTCGAACTGCCGGTGGTCGAATCGTTGCCCAATGACCTCGCCATCGGCGGCCTGATCGCGGACATGATCGAGGACGGATCGACCCTGCAGATGGGCATCGGTGCCCTGCCGAACGCGGTCTGCGCCGCCCTGCATGGCCGCCGAGATCTGGGCCTGCATACCGAGATGCTGACGCCCGGTCTGGTCGAGCTGATGCAGCAGGGCGTCATCACCAACGCCCGCAAGACCTTGCATCCCGGCAAGGGGGTGTTCGCCTTCTGCATGGGAACGCGGGCGACCTACGACTTCCTGGACGGCAACCAGGACATGGAGGCCCGGCCGGTCGACTATGTGAACGATCCGGCCGTCATCGCGCGCAACGACCGGATGGTGTCCGTCAATGCTACGCTTCAGGTCGACCTGACCGGCGCCTGCTGTTCCGAGCATCTGAACGGGCGGCAGTTCACGGCCTCGGGCGGCCAGCTGGATTTCGTGCGCGGGGCCTATGCCTCGGCCGGTGGGCGGTCGATCGTCGCCTGCCATTCGACGGCGGCCAAGGGGACGGTGTCGCGCATCGTGGCCCGTCTGGACGGGCCGGTGACGGTCCCGCGCAACGACGCCCACATCATCGTCACCGAACATGGCCGGGCGGAGCTGAAGGGCAGGAGCAACGCCGAACGCGCGCGGGCGCTGATCGCCATCGCGGACCCGAGATTCCGGGAGGAGTTGGAACGGTCGGCAAGGGAGACGGGGTTGCTGGACTGACGCACCGTCACCACGCCGGAGATCGCGGCGTGGATTGGGGGTGGTCTTTCCGACAAGCTTCGGATATCTGCGGCCTCCCGAAAACGAGACGACCCATGTTCGCCTATCGCACAAACGCAAGCCTGCCCATGTCGCTCGACCGCCAGCCGGTCGAGGGCAAGGACGCGCGTGCGGAGGGTGCATAGGAGAACAGCCGGTCATTTCGACTTCGGTTTTTCCAGCAACCCCTCCCGCCACCGGCCGGAGGGGTTTCTTGTATCCGCAAGGCGCCTGACGGTCGGTCCGGAAGGATCAGACAGAGAAGGAGACGTCGGCCATGAGTGGCTATGACGTGATCGAAAGCCCGGGCGCGCCGATCAAGGCGTGGACCCGGGGGGTGCCCATCGAGGATGCGGCGCTGAAGCAGCTGAAGAACGTGGCCTCGCTGCCGTTCATCCACAAACACGTCGCGGTCATGCCCGACGTGCACTGGGGCGTGGGCGCGACCGTGGGGTCGGTGATCCCGACCGTGGGGGCCATCATCCCGGCCGCCGTGGGCGTGGACATCGGCTGCGGCATGATGGCGGTGCGGACCTCGATCCGCGCCGAGCATCTGCCGGACGACCTGTCGGGCATCCGCTCCGCCATCGAAGCGGCCGTTCCGCACGGCCGGACCGACAATGGCGGGCGCAACGACAAGGGCGCCTGGGCCGGTGAGCCGCCCGCCTCCGCGGTCACCCGCTGGGGCGAGCTGAAGGCCGGTTATGACGCCGTGGTCGAGGCTCACCCCAAGGCGGCGCACCCGCGTGGCTTCGGCCATCTGGGGACGCTGGGCACGGGCAACCACTTCATCGAGCTTTGCCTCGATGAGGCGGGGTACGTGTGGGTGATGCTGCACTCCGGCTCGCGGGGCGTAGGCAACCGGTTCGGGACCTATTTCATCGAGCGGGCCAAGCATGAGATGCGGCGCTGGCACATCAACCTGCCGGATCAGGACCTGGCCTATTTCCCGGAAGGGACGGACGGCTTCGTCCACTATGTCCGGGCGGTGTCGTGGGCGCAGAAATACGCGCGCGCCAACCGCGAGGTGATGATGGACAGCGTCCTGAACGTGCTGCGCGCATTCTGGCCGGATCTGGAGACGACGCAGGAAGCGGTGAACTGCCACCACAACTACGTCTCGAAGGAGCGCCATTTCGGCAAGGACGTGTTCCTGACCCGGAAGGGCGCGGTGTCGGCCAAGCTGAATGAGCTGGGCATCATTCCCGGCTCGATGGGGGCGAAATCCTTCATCGTGCGCGGCAAGGGCAATGCGGATTCGTTCTGCACCTGCTCGCACGGCGCCGGTCGGGCGATGAGCCGGACCGAGGCCAAGCGGCGCTTCACGGTGGAGGACCACATCCGCGCCACCGAAGGCGTCGAATGCCGCAAGGACGCCGAGGTGATCGACGAAACGCCGATGGCCTACAAGGACATCGACGCGGTCATCGCCGCCCAGACCGACCTGATCGAGGTCGTGCACACCCTGCGTCAGGTGGTGTGCGTCAAGGGATGACGGGAGCCGGTTTCGCGCGAGCGGAGCCGGCTTTCGTCGTTCAGAGATTCAGCAGCGCCGGGTCGCCGCCCTGGGCGGAGATGTTGTTGCTGATGGCCTTTTCAGCGGCATAGCGGATCAGGCTGTAGGGGCCGCCGGCCTTGGGGCCGGTGCCGGACAGGCCCTCGCCGCCGAAGGGCTGGACGCCGACGACGGCGCCGATGATCGAGCGGTTGATGTAGACGTTGCCGGCCGGGACCAGACGGGCGACCTCCTCGGCGAAGGCCTCGATGCGGCTGTGGACGCCGAGGGTCAGGCCGTAGCCGCGGGCGGCCAGTTTCGAGGCCGTCTCCTTCAGCTTCGACGGCTCATAGCGGCAGACGTGCAGGATCGGGCCGAAGACCTCGCGTTCGAGATAGTCGGGGGTCGGGATCTCGGCGATCGTCGGGGCGAACAGATGGCCCTTGTCGGCGCCCGCGGGCAGTTCGGCGCGGGCGATGATCTTCGCGTCGCCTTCAAGCCGCTTCAGGTGGGCGTCCAGCGAGGCCTTGGCGTCGGCGTCGATGACGGGGCCGATGTCGGTGGCGGGATCCGTCGGATCGCCCACGACCTGGGCGGCGAGCGCACCCTTCAACCCCTCGATCAGGGCGTCGGCGGCGTCATGCGGCACGTAGAGCAGGCGCAGGGCCGAGCAGCGCTGGCCCGACGAGCCGAAGGCCGACAGGATGACGTCGTCGATGATCTGTTCCTTCAGCGCCGTCGTGTCGACGAACATGCCGTTCAGCCCGCCGGTCTCGGCGATGAAGGGGATGATGGCGCCGGGCCGGGCGGCCAGCGACCGGTTGATCAGATTGGCCGTATCGGTGCCGCCGGTGAAGGCGACGCCGTCGATGCCGGGGTGGTTGACCAGGGCCGCGCCGACCGTCTCGCCGCGTCCGGGGACGAGGGCCAGCAGGTCCGGGTCGAGCCCGGCCTTGACGTAGAGGCGCACGGCCTCGGCGGCGATCAGGGGCGTCTGTTCGGCGGGCTTGGCCAGAACGGCGTTGCCGGCGGCCAGGGCCGCGGCGATCTGGCCGGTGAAGATGGCCAGGGGGAAGTTCCACGGGCTGATGCAGGCGAAGACGCCCCGGCCGTGCAGGACCAGCTGGTTGATCTCGCCGACGGGGCCCTTGAGCTCGGTCGGGCCGCCGAAGTCACGTTCGGCCAGCATGGCGTAGTAGCGGCAGAAGTCGGCGGCCTCACGGATCTCGGCGACGCCGTCGTTCAGGGTCTTGCCGGCCTCGCGGGACAGCAGGGCGACCAGCCGGTCCATGTTCGCTTCCAGCGCGTCGGCCATGGCGCGCAGGACCAGGCCCCTGCCCGCCCCGCCCTTGCGGTCCCAGGCGATCTGGGCGCGGGCGGCGGCGTCGACGGCGGCCTCGATGTCGGCCTCGGTCGCCTCGGAGACATGGCCCAGTACGCGCGTCGTATCGAATGGATTGACGACCGGCTGGGGGTTGGTCCCGGCCTTCAGCTTGCCGCCGATGATCGGGCCGGCGGTCAGGGTCTCGCTGTCGACCTTCTGCAGCGCGACGGCGTGGCGCTCACGGTCGGCGGCTTGCGAATAGTCGCGGCCCAGCGAGTTCTGGCGGTCCATGTACATGTCCTTCGGGGTCGGGATCTTGGCGTGGCGGTCGGGGTGAGCCTCGACGGCGGAGATGGGGTCGGCGGCGACGGCCGAGGCGGGCACCCGCTCGTCCAGCAGTGCGTGGACGAAGGAGGAGTTGGCCCCGTTCTCGAGCAGGCGGCGCACCAGATAGGGCAGCAGGTCCTCATGCCCGCCGACAGGGGCGTAGGCGCGGACCGTCACGGGGCCGAAGGCGTCGCGGGCGGCGTCGTACAAGGCCTCACCCATGCCGTGCAGGCGCTGGAACTCGATCTTCACCGCGCGCTCGGACGCCATCCGGTAGACAGCGGCCAGGGAGTGGGCGTTGTGGGTCGCGAACTGGCTGTAGATGTGGGGCGCGGCCTCGATCATCGCCTTGGCGCAGACGAGGTAGTTGAGGTCGGTCGCGGCCTTGGTGGTGAAGACCGGATAGTCGGTGCGGCCGAAGACCTGGGCGCGCTTGATCTCGGTGTCCCAGTAGGCACCCTTGACCAGACGGACCATCAGGCGGCGGCCCGAGGTCTTCGCCAGTTCAGCGACGCGGAGGATCACCTCAGGGCAGCGCTTCTGATAGGCTTGAACCGCGAGGCCGAGGCCGGTCCAGCCACCGAGATCGGGCTCATGCGCCAGCCGGTCCAGCAGCTTCAGCGACAGGGCCAGCCGGTCGGCCTCTTCCGCGTCCATGGTGAAGTTGATGTCGTACTGCGCCGCGATCCGGGCGAGCCGCAGGATGCGGGGATAGAGCTCGTCCCAGACGCGCGCCTCGTGCGTGGCCTCATAGCGGGGCGACAGGGCCGACAGCTTGACCGAGACGCCGTGGCCAGCTTCCGGCCCCTGCCCCTTGGCGGTCTTGCCGACGGCGGTGATGGCGTCGGCGTAGATCTTTTCGTAGCGCTCGGCGTCATGGGCGGTGCGGGCGCCCTCGCCGAGCATGTCGAACGAGCAGAGCCAACCCTCGCGGTTCGACCGCTTCAGCGCCGCCTCGATGGTGCGTCCGACCACGAACTGTTCGCCCATGATGCGGACGGCCGCCGCGACGGCCTCCCGGATGACCGGCTCGCCCAGCCGGCCGACGATGCGTTTGAGGAAGCCGGGCAGGTCGGTGCGGGCCTCCTCGTCGACATCGACCAGCTTGCCGGTCAGCATCAGGCCCCAGGTCGAGGCGTTGACGAACAGGCTGTCGGACTGGCCGAGGTGGGACGACCAGTCGGCTGAGCCGATCTTTTCGGCGATCAGCCGGTCGCGGGTCTCTTCGTCCGGCGTGCGCAGCAGGGCCTCGGCGAGGCACATCAGGGCAAGGCCTTCGCGGGTGCCAAGCGAGAATTCCTGCAGGAAGCTCTCGACCACGCCCTGCTTCTTGACGCTGGCGCGGGCGCGTTCGACCAGGCCGATGGCCTCGCCAAGCACGGCTGCGCGTTCGGGCCCGTCCAGCGGCATGTTGGCCAGCAGGCCGCGGACCGTGGCGGTCTCGTCCGCGAACTTGCCCTGGTCCAGCGCATCCCAATCCTGCGAGAGCGTGACGGGCGGAGAAACGTGTGCGTTCATGAGCGGCACATATCCCTTCCCCCTTCATGGGGGAAGGTGGCTCGCAGAGCGAGAAAGATGGGGGCTGTCGGCGGCGGCCGGGTACCGGCAAGTCTGGATGCGGACAGAGCCCCCTTCCGACCCGCTTCGCGGCCCACCTTCCCCCGTGAAGGGGGAAGGGTTATGCAGGCGGACCTCAAAACGGAGCCATCCGGCCCATATGCGCATCGTACTGGCCACTGACGCCTGGGAGCCCCAGGTCAACGGCGTCGTCCGCACCCTGACCCGGACCATCGCGGAATGCCGCGCCATGGGTCATGAGGTCGAGGTCATCGAGCCCAGCCAGTTCAAGACCATCCCCGCCCCGACCTATCCGGAAATCCGGCTGGCGCTGGGGGCCGAGGAAGAGATTCGCGAGCGGTTGCGGGCCTATGAGCCGGAAGCGGTCCATATCGCCACCGAGGGGCCGATCGGGATCGCCACGCGGCGCATCTGCGTAGAATGGAAGCTGCCGTTCACGACCAGCTATCACACGAAATTCCCTGAATATATCTCGGCGCGGTTCCCGGTCCCGGTGCAGGTCGGCTACGCCTATATGAAGTGGTTCCACAAGCCTTCGGGGCGGCTGATGGTGGCCACGCCGACGCTGCGGGACGAGCTGCTTGAGCGCGGGTTCCGCAATGTCTCGCCGTGGTCGCGGGGCGTGGACACCGTGCAGTTCCATCCCGATCTGCCGCGCATCTATGAAGAGCTGGGTGGGAAAGACTGGCCGCGGCCCTTCTTCCTCAATGTCGGCCGGGTGGCGGTCGAGAAAAATATCGAGGCCTTCCTCGAGACCGACCTGCCGGGGACGAAGATCGTCGTCGGCGACGGTCCGGCCCGGGCCGAGCTGGAGCTCAAATATCCGGAGGCCAAATTCCTTGGCGCCCGGTTCGGTGAGGAGCTGGCGCGGTGTTTCCGCGACGCGGACGTCTTCGTCTTCCCCAGCTGGACCGACACCTTCGGCCTGGTGATCCTGGAGGCCATGGCGGCGGGGACGCCGGTCGCGGCCTATCCGGCGCACGGGCCGATCGACATCATACCGGGCTCGAACGCCGGCGCGATCGACGAAGACCTGCGCACCGCATGCCTTGAAGCGCTGAAATGCGACCGCAAGGCGGTGCGGGCCTATGCCGAGAAATTCAGCTGGCGCGCCTCGGCCGAGGAGTTCGTGCAGAACCTTCAGCCCTATCCGGAGCCCGAACGCGGGCGGTTCTGGCGGCGGCTGCGGCGGATCGCGCGGTTGCGGCGGAAGACGGCGGCTTAGGTCCGGTCGTCTCCCTCCCCCTCCGGGGGAGGGTCGTCGGCGCGCAGCGACGACGGGGTGGGGGCGTTTCGGCAACTCATCGACCGTGCTTGCCGTGCCGCGCCCTCCCCACCCGGTCGCTTC
>VFBG01000049.1 GCA_006515835.1 bacterium
TTGGACGACATGGCGCCCATGGCGTCGAACATGTTGGACATGGACCAGTCGATGTCCTCGACCCCGCCGGCGAAGACCACGTCCTGCTTGCCCCAGGCGATCTGTTCGGCGGCTGCGCCGATGCAGTGGGCGCTGGTCGCGCAGGCCGAGGAGATCGAATAGTTGATCCCCTTCAGCTGGAACCAGGTGGCCAGGACGGCCGAGGGGCCGGAAGCCATGGCCTTGGGCACAGCGAACGGCCCGATGCGCTTGGGCGAGGTCTTTTCGACCGTGGTGGCTGCGGCCTGAAGGATGATCTGGGTCGAGGGGCCGCCTTCGCCGACGATCACGCCGATACGGTCGGACTGGATCTCCTCGGCTGTCATGCCGGAATCCTTGAGCGCCTCCTCGAAGGCGATGTGGCCCCAGGCAGTCCCGTTGGCCAGGAAGCGGGCGGCGCGGCGATCCACCAGCGGTGCCCAGTCCTCGGCCGTGACGCCCAGCGCCGGCGGTGCCCAGACCTGCGAGCGGAAGCCGTACTGGATATGGTCCGGCGCGGCGACGACGCCTGAGCGCGCCTCGCGCAGGGAGGATGCGACCTCATCCTGGCCGGTGCCGATGGAAGATACGATGCCCAGACCGGTGACGACGACACGCCGCATGGTGGTTTCCTTCTAGAGTCTGAAATCGCCGCGTTGGCCGCGGTCTGTAACGAGGGTGATCAGCCGCCGACGGGTTCGGTCGCGCCGAACAGGCCGACGCGCATGTCGTTCGCCGTATAGATGGGGACGCCGTCGGCTTCGAGAACCCCGTCGGCGATGCCCATGACCAGGCGGCGAATTTGACTTCGCCGACGCCGAGGGCACGGCCCTTTCCGGGGCCGCCGATCCATCCAAGGTAGAAGCCGACCAGCTGCCACATGGCGTCGAGGCCCAGACAGCCGGGCATGACCGGGTCGCCGATGAAGTGGCACTGGAAGAACCAGAGGTCCGGATGGATATCCAGCTCGGCCTCGATATGGCCCTTGCCGTGTGCGCCGCCGTCCGCGGTGATGTTGACGATCCGGTCGAGCATCAGCATCGGCGGCGCCGGGAGGCGGGCATTGCCGTTGCCGAACAGTTCGCCCCGGCCCGAGGCCAGAAGGGCCTCGTAGTCGAATGAAGACGGATATTGCGACTGGCTCAAGGGAACTCTCCAGCGGGTGTTGCCGCCGGGTTACACGACGGGAACCGGCGGCTCAACTTTTTAGCTGTGCGACAGGACAGAGGCGATCAGCGCCCACGGCCCGCCGGCCGGGCGGCGCTGCACAGGGCCCGGTCCTGGCCGCCGAAGACATCGCCCTGGCGCACGAATCCGCGCATCCGGCGCACCCGCACCTCGCACCAGCCGTCCTCGCAGTCCTCCATGGGGACGACGGAGTGCGGCGTCAGCCGGGCGCGCAGGGCGGCGGTGGCTGACGGGCCGGAGCGGATCGGAATCTCGGTGTCGGAGGTGTTGAAGGCGCTGCGGCGGCTGGAGACGACGCTGCGGTGGACCCAGGCGACGCCGCCTTCCGGGTCGCAGATCTTGCGCCATTCCGTGGTCTCGGCGACCACCTGCACAGGCAGGCCCGAGACCTGGTATTCCCACAGGATCCGGTAATCGAGGCCGGGGCCGAAACGGGCCCGGACCTCGTCGGACTTCAGCGACAGCCAGCGCGGCACGGGCTGGCCGCTGGGGGTCGGCCGGCCGTCGGGCATGGCCTGGCCCGCCCCGGCCAGGGCGGCCGCAGCAATGACGCCGGCGAGGACGGCCAGTCGTTGGAAACGGGAGCGAGTCTTGCCAGACACCGGATGCGCCAATAAGCCGAAGCGATTGAAACCGAAGGCCGCCAATGTCCGCGCCCAGACTTAAGGTCGTGTTAACCAGACGGCTGCCCGACGCGGTCGAAACCCGCATGCGCGAACTGTTCGACGCCGAGCTGAATCTGACCGACAAGCCCATGGACCGCGCCGCGCTGGAAGCGGCGGTGCGGCGCGCCGACGTGCTGGTCCCGACCATCACCGACACGATCGACGCCGACCTGCTGGCCGCCGCGGGTGAGCAGCTGAAGATGATCGCCAATTTCGGCGCGGGCGTGGACCACATCGACATCGATGCCGCCGTGGGACGCGGGTTGATCGTGACCAACACCCCCGGCGTCCTGACTGAGGACACAGCGGACCTGGCCATGGCCCTGATCCTCGCCGTCAGCCGCCGCATCGTCGAGGGTGCCCAGGTGGTGGCTGAGGGCCGGTTCGAGGGCTGGACCCCGACCTGGATGACCGGTCGCAAGCTGTGGGGCAAGCGGCTGGGGATCGTCGGCATGGGCCGCATCGGGCAGGCCCTGGCGCGCCGGGCGAAGGCCTTCGGGATGCAGGTCCACTATCACAACCGCAAACCCGTCCCGGCCATGATCGCCGAAGAACTGGGGGCGACATACTGGGACGATCTGGACCAGATGCTGGCGCGTATGGACCTGATCTCGCTGAACTGTCCGGCGACGAAGGAGACGCACCACCTGCTGTCGGCGGAGCGGCTGGCGCGACTGCAGCCGCACGCCATCCTGATCAACACCGCCCGCGGGGAACTGATCGACGAGGCGGCGCTGTCCGACGCCGTGGCGCGCCGGGCAATCGCCGGGGTCGGGCTGGACGTCTATGAGCACGAGCCGGCGATTCACCCAGGCCTGCCGGGCCACGCCAATGTGGTGCTTCTGCCCCATCTGGGGTCGGCGACGCTGGAAGCCCGGCAGGATATGGGCGACCGGGTCATCACCAATATCCAGACCTTCCACAACGGTCACCGGCCGCCGGACCGGGTGATCCCGGCGATGCTCTGACTCCTTGCGCTTGACGCCCGGTCAAACCTTGGGTTGGTAGGTGCTCAGTAGCGTTTCGGGGTGGAACCATGACAATTGGATTGAGCAAGGCGGCGCGAGCCGCCCTGTCGCGGCGCGGCCTGCTGGCTGGAACTGTGGCGCTGGCGGGTGCGGCGGCCCTGCCTGCGGGCATGGCGCGGGCCCAGGGCGGTGCCTATCCGCTGGCCGAGTTCTTCAAGCCGACCATGACCAGCGGCGCGGCCCTGTCGCCATCCGGAAACCGGATCGCCGTGGCCGAGAACCTCGGCACCGATGAAAACCCGATAAGTGCCATCGACTTCATCGACGCCGCCGATCCGGAAGGTCCGCGTCGGCGGGTTCCACTCGGCCCGGTCGTCGTCAGCTTCATCGACTGGGCCAGCGACGAGCGCCTTCTGGTCAGCGTGATCCTGAGGGCCGAGACCTCGGGCAGGTCCCAGGCCGGATCGAACCGGAGGGTGGAGGGCGTCGAATACTACATGCGCCGCACGGTCTCCCTGAACGCCACCACCGGTGAGGTGGTGCTGCTGTTCAGCGACCAGCGCAACCGCATGCGCAACTCGTTCGACATGGGCCGCATCATCGACATGCTGCCCGGCGATCCGGACAATGTGCTGATGGCCGCCTGGGAATCCGACGGGGTCATGGGCCTGCACCGCGTCAATGTGACGACGGGTGCGGCGACGCGGATCGAACGCGGGGGCTCGGGCACCTACCACTGGCGGGCTGTCAACGGTGTCCCCGTCCTGCGTCATGACATCAACAGCCGCGGCACGGTCGAGACCATCATGGTCCGGGCGCCGGGCGAGACCGAGTGGAAGATGGCGCGGCGCACGCGGGTGCGTGAGGCCCCCGATTTCGAATGGGTCGGGGCCGGCGAGACGCCGGGCAAGGTGCTGGTCATCGCCCGTTTCGACAATGAGGACGTCCAGAGCGTCCGCGAGATGGACCTGACCACGACCGCACTCGGTCCGCCGCTGAATCCCCGCCCCGGCCGGGACGTCGCCTATGGCCTGCCGGACTCGGCCGGCAACTATCTGGGTGCCGCCTACTATGGCGAACGGCTGGAGTATGAGTTCGTCGATCCCGCCCTGGCGGTTCACCACCGCGCTCTGAACCGCTTCTTCGGCAATACGTGCAACGTCCATTTCACCGACGTCGACATGGCCCGCAACCGCTTCATCGCCCGAGTCGACGGGCCGGCGGAGCCGGGCGCGTGGTTCTTCTACGACAAGACCGCGCGGGCGATCGTCAACCTCGGCCAGGCGCGGGATCTGGATCCGGCGCGGCTGGGCGCCGGCGAGGTCCTGCAGGTGCAAACCCGGGACGGCGCGGCCATCGAGGCCTATCTGACGGCACCGCCCGGAGGTCGTCCCGGTCCACTGGTGGTCCTGCCACATGGCGGACCCGAAGTGCGCGACACGCCGAGCTGGGACCGGCAGGTGCAGGTGCTGGCGGCGCAGGGCTGGTGGGTGCTGCAACCGAACTTCCGCGGCTCGGGCGGCTATGGCCAGGCGTTCGCCCAACAGGGCTGGACCCGCTGGGGCGATCGCATGCAGGACGACGTCGAGGACGCTGTCGCCCACGCCATCGCCGCCAAGGGGCTGGACGCGTCAAAGGTCGCGATCATGGGCACCAGCTACGGCGCCTATGCCGCCCTGATGGGAGCGGTCAAGCGGCCGGACCTGTACAAGGCCGCGATCGGCATCTGTGGCGTCTATGACCTGCCAGACGTGCTGGCGTGGGAGGATCGGGAGGACGACACCCCCGGCAAGCCGATCTACGAATTCTGGACCAAACGGATCGGTGACCGGGCGGTCATGGGGCCGGCACTGGAGGCCGGGTCGCCCCGTCGGCGGGCCAGCGAGATTACCTGCCCGGTGATTCTGGTGCACGGGGTCGATGACCCCGTTCTGCCGCTGATCCAGTCTCGCCGGATGCGCGACGCCCTCCGCAGCGCCGGCAAGCCGGTCGAGCTGATCGAGGTCGAGGATGCGGGGCACGCCGACTGGGAGGACGCCAAGGAGCAGGAGCTGGTGACCCGCTATGTCGCCCTGCTCCGGCAGGCTTTCGCCTGACGCTTCGGCGGCTCAGGCCGCAACACAGTCCGGACAGTCGGGGTCGGCGGCGACCGTGACCGTCCGGGCGGTGCCGGCCAGGCCGTCGTATATCAGCAGCCGACCCGTCAGCGGCTGTCCCGCGCCGGTGATCAGCTTGACCGCCTCAAGGGCGGCCATCGAGCCGACCACGCCCGCCAGCGCCCCGATCACGCCGACGCGGGCGCAGGTCTCGGCGTCCGGAGGGGCGGCGGGCACAAGGCAGCGGTAACAAGGCCGGCCGACGAAGACGCCGACCTGACCGTTCCACCGACCAAGCGCGCCAGTCACCAGCGGAATGCATGCCTTTACACAGGCGGAATTGACGGCGAACCGGGTCCCGAAATCGTCGGTTCCATCGATGACGACATCGCAGCCCTCGATCAGGCGCGCGGCGTTCGCTCCGGTCAGCCGTTCCGCGACCGGCTCGATCCGCACATGGGGGTTGAGCGCGGAAAGGGCGTCCGCCCCGGCCTCGACCTTGGGACGGCCGATATCGGCGGCGTCAAAGGCGATCTGGCGCTGCAGATTGGACAGGGCGACCGTGTCGTCGTCGATCAGGCGCAGCGTCCCGACCCCGGCCGCCGCCAGATAGAGGGCCGCTGGTGCGCCGACGCCGCCCAGACCTATCAGGCCGACCCGCGCAGCCTTCAGCCGTTGCTGTCCGGGTCCGCCGACCTCGGCCAGCACCAGATGGCGGGCGTAGCGCTCGATTTCATCGTCGGAAAAGGTCACGCCCCCAGTTAGGGGGTGCGCACCCGAACGTCCACGCCGTCAGGCGGCCTTGCGGATGTCCAGCAGGACCTCCGCCTCATTGGCGGACAGGCGGGAGATGCAGGCCAGGCCGATCCGCTCCATCAGGGCGGCGGGATCCGCTGTCAGGGCGATCGGCTCCTGCAGGCGGCGTTCGGGGATAGGCATGTCGGACAGAATCCGCAGGCCGGTGTGGCGCGGATCGGCGATGATGCGTCGCATCAGCCGGTCCAGATCGGCGCGTCCACCTTCCAGCGCCTGGAGGATATGGCCCTGGTGGAACATCAGACAGCCGGACACGCGGTCGCGCCGGTTGTTTCGGTCGGAGACGCCCAGAATCTGGGCGATCGACAGGGTCGAAGCCCCGGTCGCGCCAACGGCTTCGCTGGCGTATATCACGCGATGAAGCACGATGCTTCCCTCATATGTCGAATTGTGGGGTACAGTCGAGCAATGTAAGGGGTTTCATTGGTTATAATGTGGCTGGTCGCAGCCCTTGTAATTCGGTCGCTTTCCGCTTGCCGCGCCGCATTTCGGTCGCCATCTGCATCGGATGATGAACGCGAACCCCAACTTCCCGGACTGGCACGGCACCACAATCCTGGCGGTGCGCAAGAACGGTCGAACCGTCATCGCCGGCGACGGCCAGGTCTCCATGGGGCCGACCATCGTCAAGGGTGCTGCCCGCAAGGTACGGGTGCTGGCGGGCGGAAAGGTGCTGGCGGGCTTCGCCGGCGCGACGGCCGACGCCTTCACCCTGATCGAGCGGCTCGAAGCCAAGCTGGAGCAGTATCCGGACCAGCTTGCCCGGGCTTGCGTCGACCTGGCCAAGGACTGGCGCACTGACCGCTATCTCCGCCGGCTTGAGGCCATGCTGCTGGTCGCGGACAAGAGTTCGATCTTCACCGTCACCGGCGTCGGCGATGTGCTGGAGCCGGAGCATGGGGTGGCCGCGGTGGGCTCAGGCGGCAATTTCGCCCTGTCAGCGGCCCGCGCCCTGATCGAACACACCGACATGGACGCCGAGACCATCGCCCGCCGGGCCATGGAGATCGCGGCGGAGATCTGCGTCTACACCAATGGCAATCTGACGGTTGAGACGCTTGGATGATCTATGGTTGTGTAGCCGTTGCGGGGCCTTGAGGTTCATCACAACGGGCACAACGGATGCACAACGAACACGACGAGACCGAGCCGGTTTCGGCACGCGTGAACCATGTGGGGCGGGCGGTGATGGACGCCGCGTTCGCGGTGCATCGGGCGCTGGGCCCCGGTCTGCTTGAGTCGGTCTATGAGGGGTGTCTGTCGGAAGAGCTGAGACAGGCGGGCCTGACGGTCGAGCGACAGGTGGGCATTCCGGTCGCCTACGGCGAAGTACGACTTGATGTGGGCTATCGGCTTGATTTGCTGGTAAACAACTCTGTCATTGTTGAGGTCAAATCGATCGACGCCTTGGCGTCGATCCATGCTTCCCAGCTGCTGACCTATCTCCGCTTCTCAGGCCTCCGGCTCGGCTATCTGATCAACTTCAACACAGTTCGCCTCAAGGACGGCTTTCGCCGATTCGTGCTCTGAACCCGTTGTGTTCGTTGTGTTCCCGCTGTGTCCGTTGTGATGAACCTTTCCAGCCCCAATATCTCGTCCATGACCGACCTTTCTCCCCGCGAAATCGTCTCCGAACTGGATCGTTTCATCGTCGGCCAGGACGATGCCAAGCGCGCCGTGGCTGTGGCGCTGAGGAACCGCTGGCGGCGCAAGCGCGTGCCCGACGACCTGCGCGACGAGGTCACGCCCAAGAACATCCTGATGATCGGGCCCACCGGCGTCGGCAAGACCGAGATCGCCCGGCGGCTGGCCAAACTGGCCGGCTCGCCCTTCCTCAAGATCGAGGCGACCAAATTCACCGAGGTCGGCTATGTCGGCCGCGACGTCGACTCCATCATGCGCGACCTCGTCGAGGCGGCGCTGGTCATGGTGCGCGACAAACGCCGCACCGGGGTCAAGGCCAAGGCAGAGGCGGCGGCCGAGGAGCGAATTCTCGACGCCCTCGTCGGTCCGGGCTCGCAGCCGGCCACCCGCGAGAGCTTCCGCAAGAAGTTGCGGGCCGGAGAGATGGACGACAAGGAGATCGAGCTCCAGCTGGCAGACACAGCCTCTCCCATGCAGGGTCTGGACATTCCCGGCGGCGGCAACGTCGGCATGATCAACCTGTCGGAAATGCTGGGCAAGCTCGGCGGGCAACGCACGAAGACGGCCAAGCTTCTGGTCCGCGACGCCCTGGCCCCGCTGGTCACCGAGGAGAGCGACAAGCTGCTGGATCAGGAAAGCCTGACCACCGAGGCGCTGTTGCTGGCCGAGAACGAGGGCATCGTCTTCATTGACGAGATCGACAAGGTGGCGGGCCGGTCGGACCGGTCCGGCGGCGACGTCAGCCGCGAGGGCGTGCAGCGTGACCTGCTGCCGCTGATCGAGGGCACCACCGTCTCGACCAAATACGGACCGGTGAAGTCGGACCATGTGCTGTTCATCGCCTCGGGAGCCTTCCACGTGGCCAAACCCAGCGATTTGCTGCCCGAACTTCAGGGGCGTCTGCCGATCCGGGTCGAGCTGAAGGCCCTGACCCGCGACGACTTCGTGCGTATCCTGACCGAGCCGGAGGCCAATCTGATCCGTCAGAACCAGGCGTTGCTCGCGACCGAGAACGTCATCCTCACCTTCACCCCCGACGCGGTCGAGGCCCTGGCAGACGCGGCCGTGGCGGCCAATGGCGCGGTCGAGAATATCGGGGCCCGGCGGCTGGTGACGGTGATCGAACGGGTGCTGGAGGAAACCAGCTTCAAGGCGTCCGACCTGTCGGGCCAGACTGTCGCCTTCGATGGCGACCGTGTGCGGGATCTGGTCGCGGAACTGGCGCGCGACGCCGATCTGAGCCGCTTCATCCTCTAGACGGGCAACCCTTCTCGCGGTTCATTCGTATCTAGGTGCCAACCGCCGCGAGAGACGCCCCCGATGAGATCCGTTCAGGCCGCCGCCGCCACCTTGACCCTCGCCCTCGGCCTTTGCGCTGTGGCGGGCCCGGCCGCGGCCCAGTCGCGCAATGTGGCGCTGGACCAGTTCGACGGTCGCTGGTTCGAGATCGCCCGCAGTCCCAACGACGCCCAGAAGGACTGCCGGCGAGCCCAGATCGACTTCAATCCGCAGAGCCAACCCAACCGCTATTCCATCGTCGTCACCTGCACCCGGCGCGCGGACGGTGGGGTCGAGACCCTGCGCGCCAACGCCCGGGTCACCGATCCGGGCAACAACGCCCGGTTCCGCTTCACATTGACCGGCCTGCTGGGCGTGGGCGGACTGGCCGGGCAGAACTACTGGGTCTGGGACCATGCGCCCGACTACAGCTGGGCCATCATGGCCCTGCCGAACAAGTCCGACTGGTGGGTCTGGCACCGCAGCCAGAGCCCGGCCGAGGCCGAGCGCGCCCGCCTGCTGGCCCGCGCCCGCGCCCTTGGCCTGGATACCGGGACCGTGGTCCACACCGGGCGCTAGATGCGGACCACTGCGGCGGTTCACGTCTTGAAATCGGAACATATGCCGAACATAAAGACGGCATGGCCGCCGCCCTGCTCCAGATCGACCTTGTCTTCAGCCGGCCGCAAACCACGCTGGCCGTGACCCGCGGCGCAGCGCGGGCTATGCGCCCCTGCTGGAGGTCGGCCTGCCCAACGGGCGGCGCGCCGACGTGATGGCCCTGGGGCCGCGCGGGGACATCGTCATCTGCGAGGTCAAATCGGGGGTCGAGGACTATCGGGTCGACCGCAAATGGGGCGAGTACGGGCCGTTCTGCGACGCCTTCTATTTCGCGGTGGCACCTGAGTTCCCGAGCAACATCCTGCCGGAAGAACCGGGGCTGATCGTCGCTGACGGCTTCGGCGGGGCCGTGGTACGCGATGCGCCGGCCTCGCCTCTCGCCCCGGCGCGGCGCAAGGCGCTTATCGTGGCTTTCGGCCGACTGGGGGCGATGCGGACGCTGCGCGACCCGGCGGCCTGAGCCCTATTCGACGACCGGACCGCTTTCACCGGTCGACATCACGGCAGCGGTCGAGGCGGCGCAGCCGGTCAGGTCCTGGTCGCCAATCTTGACCATCGCCGTCAGCGGCCAGGTGCGGTCGCTCATGCCGTCCGAGCATTCCGTCGCGATCAGGGTTACGCGAAGGGCGGTTCCGTCCGTGGTTTCCGATTCAAAGGTCGCCGTCGTGCCCTGTGCCACGGGATTGGGTTTGGGCGCGCGCTGCTCGGGCGCACCGGCGGCCGTATAGACCATCTCGGCCCCGGTCAGTTCGACGTTCCAGAACGGCTCGGTGCCAAGCGCGCGGACCGGCTGGCCCAGATCGACCCCGCCCAGTACCGGCGCGGGTTCATCGGCCGGTGCCTCCGGCTGAACCGCTTCCTCCGACGGTGAACAGGCGGCGAGGACGAGGACGGCGAGGATGGCGAATACGGGACGCATGGGAGACTCCGGGGGGTTGACCGCAGGAAGCGCGGACGACGCCCGCGGGTCAAGACCGGATCAGCGGGTCAGGCGCTCAGGGTTGGCCGTTGGCCGCCGGCGCCGAGGCCATCATCACGCCATCGGATGCAGTCGGGGCTTTGTAGATGAAGCCGTAGGTCGGATAGACGGTCGTGCCGAGGTCGTGGATCGGGTTGTACCAGACCTTGACCGCCGTCCAGTCGCCGTCGTTCGAGACGTCGACGACGGTGACGTTTTCCTCGACCCGGCCGCGGCTGCCGCCCCAGTTGGCGTGGGTCACGCGGATCACCCGGTCGGTCAGGATTTCAGACACCACAGCGACGTGGCCGCGGCTCATCCGGCCGCTGGGCTGGAAGGCGAGGACCGAACCGGTTTCCGGACGGCCACCGGTGCGGAACTTGCCCTGGGCCTGACGCCACCAGGTCAGGGCGTCGCCGAAGATGTTGCGGCGGCTGTGAGCCGTTTCAACATGCTGGCGTGGTTCCCGACCCGTTTCAGTGCGCTAGCCCTAGACGATAGTTTCCGGGGGTTGAAGTCCCCTTTCGGGCGAGTCCGTGCGCGCTTTCGCCGCAGCAGCCTGTGCGGCGCGTCGGTCGGCGAAGCCCCTCAAAGCCTTGCGGGCAGGGCGTTCGACGAGGTGGTAGGTGATCATGGCCGCCACCGGAATCGCCGCGACCAGCGCCAGCCACACAATGATGTGAAACCGCTTGTCGTCCGCCCCGGTCAGCCGGGCCGCGACGTTGGTGGTCAGCAGCAGAACGGGCGCACAGACCATATAGATCGAATAGCTGATCTCCCCGAGGTAGACCCCAAGCTTCGAGCCGAGAACGCCCGCGCGGGCGTTGTCCAGCGAGCCGAGGCCGAGGATCAGACCCCCGGCGGCGAGTACGGTGACGGCGTCCCACAGGCCCAGCGAGGCACTGATCAGGACGGCGAGGCCGCTGACGAGAGCGACCGGGCCCGCGAAGGGCACGCCGCCGCGGCGATGGACCAGATAGAGAGCGCAGCCGAGGGCGAAGCACGGAACGATCCGCAGCGCGCCCCAGCGGAAGGTAGCTTCGGTCAGGGAATAGCCGGCCAGCGGCTCGAAAGCTGCATAGAGGCCCATGGCGAAGACCGCGGCCAGCACCGTGGCCAGCACCGGCCGGTCCCTGAGCCGCCAGGCCACGAAGGCGAAGGCGGGGAAACTGAGATAGGCCGCCCATTCGGCCGAGATCGACCAGGACGGATGGTTGAACGCCGAGCTGGTGGCCAGGCCCCAGGCATGGGTCAGAGTCAAATTGGCCGGCAGCGCCCGCCAGTCGGTCAGGCTGCCGTCGATGGCCAGACCGGCGAAGCTCGCGGCGAGGCCCAGGCCGATCATGCCGAACAGGGTGACCAGATGCAGCGGATAGACCCGCGCCAGCCGCGCCCACAGGAAGCCGCCGTAGCGGAACCGCTGCTCGCCCGCCGCCTCGAGATAGACGTGGCTGAGGATAAAGCCCGACAGGACGAAGAAGGTCTCGACGCCCAGATAACCCTTGGTCACTGCCACCGGGACGAAAGCGACATCGAGGTGCGGCCAGGCGGTGTAGAGCACGACCCAGAGGGCTGCGAAGAAGCGCAGGGTCGTCAGGGCGCGCAGATCGGGGGGCGTCGGAACGGGCGTCATGGCCCGCAGGCTAGCCGACCGGGGGTACAGGAACCGTTAAACGGGGCCGCAGGCGGGCCTCAGGCCGTGCATTCCGCGGGTTTCGCCTCCCCCGGCGCATACATTTCGCAGGACCGCTCGATCTCGCCCTGGATCATCTCACAGGCGTTGGCGACGTTGCAGGGCGGGTGGGTAGCGGGGCTGACCGCGATACACCGGTCGACCAGACGCTGCGCGGCCGCTTCCCCGATGTCATTCAGGCAGGATACCGGCGCGCCGACAGGCGCAATGACCACAGCCGGATCGACCTCCTCCTGCGGCGGGGCGTCGGCCGGCATTTCGGGTGCCGGCGCGACGGCGGTGGCGGCCGGTTCGGCTTCCGGTGCCTCGGCGGGGCGTTCGCAGGCCGAGACCAGGGCGGTCACAGCCAGCAGGGCGATTACGGTCCGGCGCATCAGGCACTCCGATCGGTCGCGGGAAACCCCACCTTAGGCACGGTTCGGCCCGACGCGGAAGCGCCGGGCATCCGCTCAGCGGCCGAGAGCGGCCCGCTGCAGGGCGAACAGCTCGGCGCAGCCGCCCTCGGCCAGCTGGAACAGCCGGTCGAACTCGGCGCGGGAGAAACCGCGCTTCTCGCCTGTGGCCTGGATCTCGACGATCGCGCCGGCGCCGGTCAGGACGAAGTTGGAATCGGCCTCAGCGTTGGAGTCCTCCTCATAGTCGAGGTCCAGCACCGGCTGATCGTTGCAGACGCCGCAGGACACGGCCGCGACCTGATCGAGGATCGGGTCGGTCTTCAGCACGCCCTCGGCGCGCAGGTAGTCGAAGGCGCTGGCCATGGCGACCCAGGCGCCGGTGATGGCGGCCGTTCGGGTGCCGCCGTCGGCCTGGATGACGTCGCAGTCCAGCGACACCTGACGCTCGCCCAGAGCCTTCAAATCGACCACGGCGCGCAGCGAACGGCCGATCAGCCGCTGGATTTCCTGAGTCCGGCCGCTCTGCTTCCCGGCGGCGGCCTCGCGGCGGCCACGGGTATGGGTCGCGCGGGGCAGCATGCCGTACTCGGCCGTGACCCAGCCCTGACCGGTGTTGCGCATCCAGCCGGGCACCTTTTCCTCGACTGACGCCGTCACCAGCACCTTGGTATGGCCGAAGGTGACCAGGCAGGAGCCCTCGGCATAGCGGTTGACGCCGGTCTCCAGCGTCACGACGCGGAGCTGGTCGGGTGTGCGGTCGGACGGGCGGGGCGTGGTCATGCGGGATTTCCTTGGACGGGGCGGCGGCGCTGCTTATCCTGAAACCGTGAGCCTGTATGCCCCCAACCCTTCGCCGTTCAGCGGCAGTCCGGCCGGTCTGGCCGCGCTGGATGAGCGCGCCCGCGATATTTTCCGCCGCATCGTCGAGAGCTACCTCCAGACCGGCGAGCCCGTCGGCTCGCGCACCCTGTCCATGACCGGCGTTTCCCTGTCCCCTGCATCGATCCGCAACACCATGCAGGACCTGACGCTCGCGGGGCTGTTGGGCTCGCCGCACACCTCGGCGGGACGGATTCCGACCCATGCGGGCCTGCGGCTGTTCGTCGACGGCCTGCTGGAGATCGGCGATGTCGGGACCGAGGAGCGGCGCGAGATCGACGCCCGGCTGGCCGGGCGCGGCCGCAGTTTCGACGAGGCGCTGAACGAGGCCTCCAGCCTGCTGTCCGGCCTCGCCGGAGGGGCCAGTATCGTGGCCAGCCCGGTGCGCGAGGCGGGGGTCAAACACGTGGAGTTCGTCGCCCTCGGCCACGATCAGGCGCTGGCGGTGCTGGTCGGCGATGATGGCTCGGTCGAGAACCGGTTGATGCCGCTGAAGGCCGGGGTGACACCCTCGACCCTGACCGAGGCGTCGAACTTCCTCAACGCCCGCCTCAAGGGCCGTCCCCTGCACGAGGCGCGCACCGAGATGCGCACCGAACTGGACGCCGCCCGGCGCGAGCTGGACGCCGCCGCCGCCCGTCTGGTCGAGGACGGCATGGCTGCCTGGTCGGGCGGAGCCGAGCGCGAACGGTCGCTGATCGTGCGCGGCCGGGCCAATCTGCTGCACGACCGCGAGACCGCCGAGGATCTGGAGAAGGTCCGCATCCTGTTCGACGACCTGGAGCAGAAGGAACAGCTGATCGGCCTGCTGGACGGGGTGTCCACGGCCCAGGGGGTGCGCATCTTCATCGGGGCGGAAACGAGACTCTTTTCGCTTTCGGGTTCCGCCGTGATCGCGGCACCCTATATGACGGGCCGCCAGCGGGTTCTGGGCGCCATCGGCGTGATCGGACCCGCGCGACTGAACTATGCCCGCATCATACCGTTGGTGGACTATACCGCCCGGGTGCTGGGGCGAATGCTGGACGGACAAGAAACTTGAGCGACACACACGACGACCTCCCCCACTCCGAAGAACTGGCCGCCGATATCGCGGAAGCCGAGGCGAACGCCGAGGCCGGTCTGGATGACGGCCTTGGACCCATCGACGCCCTGATCGCCGAGCGAGACCAGTGGAAGGACCGCGCCCTGCGCGCCGTCGCCGAGGCCGAGAACACGAAGAAGCGGGCCGAGACGCAGTCCAACGACGCCCGCGCCTACGCGATCCAGCGCTTCGCCCGCGATCTGCTGGGCGTTGCTGACAATCTGGAGCGGGCGCTGATGGCTGCGCCCAAGGACGCCGACGCCGGCGAGGCCGGTCTGGTCACCGGACTGGAGTTGACCCAGAAGTCGTTGCTGCAGGCGTTCGAGAGCAACAATCTGAAGCGCGTCGCGCCCGAGCCGGGCGAGGCCTTCGACCCGCACCTGCATCAGGCCATGATGGAACAGGTGTCCGACAGCGTGCAGGGCGGTCAGGTGATCCAGACCTTGCAAGCCGGCTACGCCCTGTTCGGCCGAACCGTGCGCCCGGCCATGGTGGTGGTCGCCGCCAAAGGCTCCGGCGCGGCGGCGGGCAACGCCGCCTATGCCGCAGCGGGTGCCACCGGCGGGAATTTCGACCAGAAGGCCTGATCCTCCCCCTCCCCTGAAGGGGAGGACTACTTCAGCCGCTCTCCAAAGAACGCCAGCAGCCGACTCCAGCCGTCGGCCGCATCCGCCGCGCGGTAGCTCTCGCGGTAGTCGGCATGAAAGGCGTGCGGTGCCCCCGGATAGACGTGGATGCCGCTGGCGGTCTGTCCGGCGCGTTGCAGGGCCTCGCGCATCGCCTCGACACTCGGCATGGGGATGCCCCGGTCGGCCTCGCCGTATAGCCCAAGCACCGGGCATTTCAGGTCGGCGGCCAGATCGACGGGCCAGGGCCGGCCGGCGGCGGCCTGTTCCGACGTCGCAGGCGGCGCGGGTGCGAGGCGGCCGTACCAGGCGACGCCCGCGTCCAGTACGGCGAAGCGGGCGCAGGCCTGCCAGACCACCTTGCCGCCCCAGCAGAAGCCGGTGATGCCGACCTTGTCGGAATTGGCCCAGAGCTGCTGGCTGACCCAGTCGAGCGTCGCCGACACGTCACCCATGACCTGCTCATAACCCGCAGCGCCGACGATCTGCTGCACGCGCGTCATGTCCGAAAGGGACGCGGGGTCCTCGACCCGGTTGAAGAAGGACGGGGCGACGGCTGCAAAACCCGCCCTGGCCAGCCGCCGGCAGAGGTCGCGGATATATTCGTGGACGCCGAAGATCTCGGACGCGACCACCACCACCGGCCAGGGGCCGTCGCCAGCGGGGCGGGCGACGAAGATCGGCAGGGCGAAACCGTCCGGAGCCGGGATGGTCGTGGTTTCCTGCATCAGGCCCTCACCGCCCGTGGTGATCGGGGCCGCCTGCCGGGCGAGGGCTGCAGGCGCGTAGCCGGCAAAGGCCAGACCGCCGACCACACCGGTCGCCAGGGCGCGACGGCTGAAACGGAAATCCTCGGCCTCAGGCCCCTCTGGACGGATCAGGTTCGGCATCAGGCGGCTCCGGTCTGGCGAAGCGGCGAGACTGGCCGCGCGCCTGTCCGCCGTCCATTCACGATTGCCGTGAAGCTGGCGCGGCCCGGCGAAGCGTCAGATTGATCCGGCCGCCGCCTGGAACGAGGGTCGATGAGCCGGCGATCACCCGGTCGATCCCGTGCCGCGCCAGCCGCGCCGGCCCGGTCAGGGCGCAGACGTCGCCCGAGGCCAGCCGCACCGTCCGCGTCGGGCCGCCGCCCGCTGCGCCGATCCGGAACACCGCCGCATCGCCCAGCGAGACTGACAGGACCGGCGCATGATGG
>VFBG01000050.1:0-4867 GCA_006515835.1 bacterium
ATCTCCGACCCATGACCTCCGTCCCGCTTCCCGACGCCCCGACGAACTGGGTGGACCGTCACGCGCCGGAAGGGCTCAAGCCGTGGCTCAAGCTGGGCCGGTTCGACCGCCCCATCGGCATCTGGCTGCTGCTCCTGCCCGGCTGGCAGGGCATCGCGCTCGCGCTGGCCCAGTACCGCAAGACGCCAGATGTCTATGACGCCTGGCTGGTCCTCGGCTTCGCCCTTGGGGCCTGCCTGATGCGCGCGGCCGGCTGCGCCTTCAACGACATCGTCGACCGCGACATCGACGCGCAGGTGGCCCGCACCGCCCTGCGCCCGATCCCGTCGGGCCGGATCTCGGTCAAACAGGCGCTGGCCTTCGTGGTGGCGTGCAGCCTGATCAGCCTGCTGATCCTGCTGACCCTGAACCTGACTGCCGTCCTGCTCGGAGTCGCCTCCCTCGCCCTGGTGGCCGCCTACCCCTTCATGAAACGCATCACCTGGTGGCCGCAGGCATGGCTGGGCCTGACCTTCAACTGGGGGGCCCTGATGGGCTTTGCGGCAGCGGCCATCGGCGGAGTTCTGGTTGGCTTCTCGATCCTGCAGGGGCAGGGGCCGTCCAACATCGCAGTGTTCGCGCCCCCGCTGCTGCCCGCCCTCCTCCTCTACCTCGCCCTCGTCTTCTGGACCCTCGGCTACGACACCATCTACGCCCTCCAGGATATCGAGGACGACGCCATGGTCGGGGTCAAATCCTCAGCCCGCCGCCTCGGCGCGAACGTGCAAGTCGGCGTCGGAGTCTTCTACGCCCTGACCGTCGCGCTCACCGTCCTCGCCGGCCTGGCCGCCGGCCTCGGCCCGATCTTCTACGTCGCGCTCCTGCCCTTCGCCGCGCATCTGTACCGGCAGGCGCGGGACGTCAGGGCCGACGATCCGGCGCTGGCCCTGCGGCTGTTCCGCTCGAACCGCGACGCGGGCCTTATTCTGCTTTCCGCCATCATTCTGGGCGCTGTATCCTGGCCGTTCTGAAGGAGATCCGCATGACCGCTGCCCCCAAGGCCAGACTGTGCGCCCTGCTGCTGACCGCCGCCCTCGCCGTCGGCCTGTCCGCCTGCAATCGCGACCTCGAGCCCGCGCCGCCGGCGGCCACTGCGCCGGGCGCGCCCGCAACCGTGACCCCGGCCGACGCTGCCGCGCCGATGGCCTTTGAATCGAAGACGCCTTACGCCGACGTCCGCCTGACCTTGCCCGACGCGCTGAAGCGTCAGACAGACCTCCACGCCCGCCTCTATGCCGAGGAGGTGCGGCTGCTGCGCCAGTTCGCAGAGGGTGCCCAGGGCGAACTGACCGAGGCCGGAGCCGACACCGACCGGCCCAAGTTCGAAAAGACCGTCACCGTCACCGCCGCCCTTGAGACCGGCAAGCTGTTCAGCCTGAAACGGGTCGATTTCGACTATTCGGGCGGCGCCCATCCCAACACCCTCAGCAGCGGAATCCTGTGGGACAAGGCGTTGAAGCGCCGGCTGGGCCTGGCCGATCTGTTCCGCAAGAACGCCGACCTGACCATCCTCGATCAGGCCCTTTGCTCGGCGATCAATGCGGCCAAGCGCGCGCGCGTCCCGGACAGCGCGTCAATCTCTCTCGGCGGTGCGCCCGGCGCATCCTGCCCCCGCGCCGCTGACACGCCCTTCGTCCTCGCTCCGGGAACGGTGAACGGCAGGGCGGCCGGCCTCATCTTCTTCATCGGCGCGTACCAGGTAGGACCCTATGTCGAAGGCAGCTACGAGATCGCTATCCCCGTCACGGGCTTCCGCTCACTGCTGGCCGTCGCCTATGCCGACGATTTCGCCGGCCAGTTGCTCAAGGCCGGCGACGTGACGCCGGTCATGGCCGCCAGCCCGTCACCGGGAACCGCCTGATGCGTCGGCTCGCCGTCCTGATCCTCGCTGGCCTCGCCGGCCCCGTCATGGCTCTGCCCCAGAGCGTGCGTGAACCCGAAGGCCTGCGCATCTATAGCCCGGGCCAGTTTGGCGAGGTCGCCGAGACCCCGAGCCGTATCGCCGGCTCGCGCGAAGAGATGAACCGGGGCCGCAACACAGCCATTGGACCCTCAGTGCAGGAGCAAGCCGCCGACGCTGTCGCCCGCGCCGGCCTGGCCTGCGCCGTCGCCGAGGCCGCCATCATCGGCCGTACGCGTGACGGCGGCCCCCTGATCGAGATCGACTGTGTAGAGGGCGGCGGCGTCATCATCGCCGATTCCGACCCGCTTCAGGTCACCGACTGCCTCGACCTGGCCCCGGACACCGGTCAGGCCGGGCGCCGTCAGCGGATCGTCTCCGCCTGCCGGCTGCCGGGCAACGCCGGGCTGGCCGAACGGGCCCGGTCCGGACGCGACTGAACCCGGCCGATCCTTGACTTTTCGCCGTAGCGGCGGTCACTCTGTACCCAGAGTTGAATGTACGAATGCAATCACCAATGCCGTCACCATCTTCCGTGAAAAGCTGACTGCCCCGGGGCCCATGCGCTGACAGGCTGTTCGCCGCGATCGGGGATGTCATCCGCTGGAGGAGACGCCCATGCCTCGCCTGTCCCATATCCTCATCGCCTCGGCCGCCTCGGTCGTCGCCTTCGCCGCCACGCCGGTCCTTGCGCAAACCTACTCGACGCCGGGCGGATTTACGCCGAACGGCCACGTCGAGACCTACGGCATTGAGGGCACCCGGGCCGCGGGCGCGCTCGGTCTGGACGCCACCACGCCGACCCGCATCGCCAGCTCTCGCCGCGAAATGAACCGCGGACGGCGGGGCGGTGATCGCGGCTTCCGTGAAGATATGAACCGGGACGAAACCCTCGAGTACGCCGAACGGGTAATCCGTCGCGCAGGCTTTGTCTGCCAGGTCCTGGACGCGGCGGTCGTCGCCCGGTCCAACGCCTTCGCCCC
Source organism: bacterium (assembly GCA_006515835.1). Lineage (GTDB taxonomy): Bacteria > Pseudomonadota > Alphaproteobacteria > Caulobacterales > Caulobacteraceae > Brevundimonas. Next base: position 2,923 of record VFBG01000050.1, read on the forward strand.
CTTCGTCGAGGTCAATTGCAACGAAGGCGGTGGGCTCGTCGTCTCCGACACCTCGCCCCTTCAGTGGGTCGACTGCCTCGATATTCCGGCTGAAGGATACGAGGTGACGCACAACAACCGGCTCGGCCGCTGCCAGCTGCCCGGCAACGTCGCTGCGGTCGCGCCGGCGCCTCAGAACGGCTCCGCCAACAACTGATCGATCAGTTCGGCGAACCGCGACGGCTGGTCGGCCATGATAAAATGCCGGCTGCCGTCCACCCGGATCAGTCGCACGCCCGGCAGGCTTGCGTACTCCCGCGCCCAGAGGCCGTCGGCCATCGCCGCCGGCGCGCCTCCGTCGGCGTCGGCCGCATAGATCGCCCAGACCGGCGTCGTCATCGCGGCCAGTCCGGGTCTCAGATCGGTCGTCATCACCTCACGGATGGCGGAGGCCAGCGCCCGCCGGTCTGACGCCATCGACCATTCGACCATGGCGGTGCGCGTCGCCGGATCCCGAGCCAGACCGATGGCGCCCTGCCCCTGACTGGCGCGGAAGCCCGCCTCATCCGCCGACAGCATGCCGGCCGCTGCCTGGTCGGCGAACGGTCGCGCCATTTCCGCCGTCACCTGCGGCCCGAACAGGGCGCTGAAGAAGGGCAGGCTGTCGACGCTCATCACCCGTCCGATCAGGCCCGGATGCTGCTGCGCCAGCAGCACTGCCGTCAGCCCGCCCATCGAATGTCCCACGACTGTCGGACGCACCAGTCCCTGCTCACGGACGTAGCGCGCCAGTTCATCCGCCATCGGCTGCACGAACGGCCCGTCGCCATGTGTCCACGGCTCTCCGGCGAAACCGGCCAGCTGCACCAGATGCACCCGATGCGTCGCCCTCAGCCGGTCAGCCTCGACCCGCCACACCTCCCGTGACGACGCGAAGCCGGGGATCAGGACGACGTCGGGCCCCGACCCGACCACCTCCACTGACAGGCGGTCAGAGACAAATGAGGCCTGGGCGACCGCGGGCGCCGGCTCGGCCCGAACCGCGAAGGCGACCGCGCCGAAGCCAAGAACGACGGCAGAGGCGATGGCGAAGGCGCGCAGCCGGCGGCCGCCGCCGTGGCGGGACATGAACATCATGGCGATTTTCCTGTAAGGTTCAGCTGACTTTCGTCAGGCGTGCGGATTGTCGAAAATTTCTTCCACCGGCCGCGCGAACAGCACGGCTATGCGATAGGCCAGATCCAGCGAGGGATCGTGTTTCTCGGTCTCCAGGGCGTTGACGGCCTGACGCGAGACCCCCAGCGCCTGCCCCAGTTGCTCCTGGGTCCAGCCGCGCTCGACGCGCAGAAGTTTGAGGCGGTTCTTCATCAGTTGGACGACTTCACAAAGGGCGCAATCAGGCCGAAGCAGGCCCAGAATAGCGGATAGATGATCCAGGCCGGGATGTGCGGGGCGGCGGCGTAGCTTTCACCGAAGCCCCAGACACTGGCCACGGCCATCGCCAGACCGGAGGCCAGAATGAACTGTTTGGCGACGACGGCCCGGACGAACTCGTCCGACTCGCGCATCAGCGAGAGGGTCGCCCATATCTGGCCTATCACGGGTGCCGACACGGTCAGCGCCAGGGCCCATGCCGCGACCGGCGAGGCGATGTCGTCAAACGCGCCGAAGATGGCAGCGACGTTGACCGCCACATAGCCGGACATGAAGGCCATGGTCCGAACGACGTAGCGCTTGTGGGCGGAGGATGTGGATTTTCCGAGAGCGAGCATGGAAGGCGTTCCTGACTTGATGTAAGCCGTACCTTACATTTGCATTTTGTCATGTCAACCTGACTTTTTGTTGGGTTTGCTCGACTAACGGCGCGCCCGCATGGCCGCCTCCGACCGCAAGCCGAGCTTCCGATCCGGTCCTTGCGGGCGTATCGTGCGACATGCCCGCCGCACCCCGCATCCGGCCTTTCGCA
>VFBG01000050.1:4883-26680 GCA_006515835.1 bacterium
CCCGACGACCGGGCGCCGTTCCAGACACGCTCTCCCTGGATCGGCCCCCTGCTGGTGCTGCACTGCTGGGCGGTCATCGCCGCCGCCATGGCAGCGGCCGTGATTTGGCCCCTTCTCATCCCGGTGAGTATCGCCGTCATCGGCACGCGCCAGCTGGGCCTCGCCATCCTGATGCATGAGGCGGCCCACGGAGGGCTGTCCACCGACCGACGGCTGAACGACGTCCTCGGCCACTGGCTCTGCGCGGTTCCCGTCGGCGCTTCCCTGGCCCTGTACCGGCCCTACCATCTGGCCCACCACAAATACGCCCAGCAGGCCGAGGACCCGGACCTGGTCCTGTCCGCGCCCTTCCCCGTCACCCGCGCTTCCCTGGGCCGCAAGATCGTCCGCGACCTCACCGGCCAGACCTTTTTCAAACAGCGCGTGCTGTATGCCTTCCAGGCTTTCCGGACCCGGCGCGACGAGGACATGGCCGAGGGTGCCGTCGTAACCGGCCGCAGCGTCGCGCCCTTCCTGCTGGTCAACGCCGCCCTGCTGCTGGGCCTGACGCTCGCCGGCGTCTGGTGGGCGTATTTCGTCCTCTGGCTGCTGCCCCTGGCCACCTGGTTTCCCATGGTTACCCGACTGAGGAACATCGCCGAACATGCCTGCGTCGAGGGATCGGCCACCGACCCGTTCCGCGCCGCCCGCACCACCCGCGCGGCCTGGTGGGAGCGGGCCTTCCTCGCCCCCTACTGGGTCAATTTTCACGCTGAGCATCACCTGTTCATGCACGTTCCCTGCTGGAAGCTTCCGGCCCTGCATCGAGCAGTGCGAGCGACTCCACAGGGGGATCGCATGGAGGTAGCGGGCGGCTATCTCGCGGTTCTGGCCGAGGCCTCGTCCAGAACGTGATCCCGAACCCCACGGCCTTCATCCTCGCCAACACCCGCCTCCAGCCCGTGCCACACGCGCCGGAGATTTCGCTCTGGCTGGCGGATGAGGTCACGCCGATCTGGCGGCTGACCGAGGAGGAGCTCGGCGAAATGGGTCTCCCGCCGCCGTTCTGGGCCTTCGCCTGGGCGGGCGGTCAGGGGCTGGCGCGCTGGCTGCTGGACAATCCCGCCGAGGTCGCCGGGAAGCGGGTGCTGGATCTCGCGGCCGGTTCGGGACTGGTGGGGATCGCTGCGATGCAGGCTGGCGCCGCCTCAGTGCTCTGCGCCGACATCGACCCATTCTGCGGAGCCGCCGTCGCGCTGAATGCACAGGCCAATGCGGTGGTGCTGGCGTTCACCGACACCGACCTGCTGGATGGTCCGCCTCCGGATGTCGACGTCATCTGCGCCGGCGACGTCTTCTACGAGCAGCCCATGGCCGGTCGCGTGCTGGCCTGGCTGACGGCAGCGGCGGACCGCGGAACGCGTGTTCTCGTCGGCGATCCCTTGAGGACCTATTTCCCGAAGCAGGGCTTCGACCTGCTGGCCGAATACGTCGTGCCGACGACACGCGAGCTGGAGGACGACGCCGTCAAACGCACCCGCGTCTGGACCCTGACGCCCGTCCGCTGATGCCCACGCTTGGAGGTCGGCGGCGCAGGTGCCATCTTCCCCTCATGACCGCCCTTCGGCTCCTCATCGCTCTGGTCCTGTTCGCCGCCCCGCCCGGTCTGGCGCAGGCTCAGACCTGGCAGCCGCGGCCCGGCGCTCCGGCGATCGACCCCCACCGCTATCAGGCCGAACAGCACCGTTTCGAGATGGAGCGTCTGCGCGCCCAGGCCGAGCAGCGCGAAGCCTTCGCCCGTCAGCTGGAAATCGAGGCGCGCATCAGCCGCCAAAGGATCGAGGCCGCGCGACCGCCCGAACCGGTGCTGCCACCAGCGCTCCGCGCCCTGCGCTCGCCAGAAGAGGAGCGGACGCTGCGCCTGTCGGCCTCGGAACGTAGGGCTGCCACAGCGGCGGACACAGGTCAGATCGACGCCTGGCTGGACCGCCCGCACGACTGAGGCCCGGCGACGCTACCCGCCGAACAGAGTTCGCCTTTCAGGTTGCATCCCTTCCCCTCTCCCTGCGTTCCGGCCTAGCTTGGGCATCAGGGCTGAGGGAGAACGATCATGCGGTGGCAGGGCGGACGACGCGGCGGCAACATCGACGACCGGCGCGGATTGGGCGGCGGGGCCATGGCCGGGGGCGGCATCGGCGTCGTGATCCTGGCCGCAATCGGCTATCTCGTCTTCGACATCGATCCCGCGACCACCACCCAGCTGGCCAGCCAGTTCGGCGGGGCCGGCGTGTCCGAAGGCAAGGCCGGCAGCCCGTCCGACCAGGCCGGCGCCTTCGTCGACGTCATCGGGACCAACATTGATGATGTCTGGAAGACCAAGGTCCAGGGCTATCAGCCGCCGACCGTCACCCTGTACGAACAGGGCACGCCCACCGGCTGCGGCGCCACGTTTATCTGGACCTCTCCTTCTGGTCGCAACTCGAAACCGACCTCGGCGCGTCCAGCGCGGACTTTGCCCGCGCCTATGTCATCGCCCATGAATACGGTCACCACGTCCAGACGCTGACCGGGCTTTCGGAACAGGTTCGCACCGCCCAACAGCGCGCCTCGGGTCAGGCCGAGGCCAACCGCTATTCCGTCGCACTGGAACTGCAGGCCGACTGCTACGCCGGCGTCTGGGCCCGCAACGCGGCCTCGGTCTCGAATGGCGAAGTAGCGCTCGAGGCCGGTGATCTCGAAGCTGGCATGCAGACGGCCTCGGCCATCGGCGACGACACCCTGCAACGCCGTCAGGGCGGTCAGGTCCAGCCCGAAGGCTTCACCCATGGCTCTTCAGCCCAGCGGGTCGAGTGGCTGCGGCGCGGCTATGAGTCAGGCGACCCGGCCGCCTGTGATACGTTCCAGACGCTGTAGCGCCTCAGCCCACCGTCAGGTCCAGCGGACGCGATACGAACAGGGTGCCGGCGCCAAGATCCATGGCCGCGCGCCGGCCCTTGAATGCTTCCATCCCGACCAGCCCACCCGGAAAATTGGGCAGGGGCGGCTGATCGAACACCCCGACCGAAACACGGGAATACAGGTGGTCGGCGAAGCGCACGGTGCGTGCCTCCACGGTCGCGGCGCGCATCGCACCGCCCAGCACCAGACTGACCCCGCTGCCCTGCGCACGGCCGTCCATCAGGCCCGCGCCGGTCGCCGCCTCGCGGCTCAGACCCAGAAAGGCGGACGCCCCTGTGTCAACGACGGCCTGAATCGTCGATCCCTCGACTGTCACCTCGGCGACCAGCGAGCCGCCCTGTCGGCGCACTGTCGCCGGGGCCAGATCAGGCGGGCGGACGAAGGCGTCGCGGCGGACCAGGCGCGCGTGCCGCCGGGCCGGATCCAGCGCCAGCACAGCCTCGCCCAGAACGTCCTGCCCGAGGATCAGCGGCGTCTGCAGCCCCGCCTCCGAGGCAAGCGGCCCCAGATCGAGGATCGCCGCGCGGAGGCCGCGAATGGCCAGTCCGGGAAGTTCGACCTCAAGCGTCGTTCCCCGCCCGACCTGCGCCCCGCCGCCGACGCCATAAGCCACCAGCGGCATGTCGAACAGTGACCGTCCCACCGATGGCAGCGCCGCGACCAGCGCCCGGTCGATGACGGAATACTGCGCCCCGCTGTCGATCAGGGCCACCACCTCGACGTCGCCAAGTCTGACCCGAACGGTCGGCACGAGGCTGTACCGCACATAAGGCAACCACGGCGTCGCGCCGCCTTCGCCGAAGGTCAGCTCCGGTTTGGGCCACAGCAAGGTCTCGCGCGCCCACCAGGCGCCGCCGACGACGGCGGCCAGCCCTATGGTGCGGGTCAGAAGGGAGCGACGGTTCATGCCTGGCGAAGATGGCCTCTGGTCGCGGCCCGCGCCAGCGTCTCCATGGCCGCAGCTCAGCCGGCCGATCGTGACGGACGCATTGCTTGCCGATGGCTGGCGGTCCGGTCAGCGCCCCCCGACGCCGTCCAGACCGCCACCGCGGACGCCCTACCCCCAAGGCGCCGCGAACTCATGGTTAACAACCACTTAAGTCCCATCTGAATGCATCTGGCGCGGCAACCGAGGAAGAGTCGACAGGCTTCGCCGTTTGCGCGAACCGATCGCTCCCTACCTGTGGCCGAAGGGAACCACCTTGTTGTGGCGGTCGTGGCCGATATCGGCGGTTCCGAGATACGGAATTCCGGATCGTTCGCACCAGTAGCGGCAGATCTCTTCCGCGGTCAGGCCGAAGTCGGGATCGTTCTCGACGATGTCCGATACCCGCCCCATCCGGATGCCCGCCACCTTGCGGATCGAGGCCTGTCCGGTCAGGTGGAACATCATCCGGTCGATCCGGTACATCGGCTCCGACACATCCTCCAGCATCAGCACATGGCCCGTAAGGTCGGGCTCCAGCGCCGTTCCGACAAGCGCGTCGAGGATGCACAGGTTAAAGCCCACCGCCGGACGCGGGTCTCCGGCCAGCGATGGTTCCCACGACGTCGGATCGCCGGTCCTCAGCCAGTTCAACGCCCGCCACGCCGTGGGGTCGTTGCGCACCGCGTCCGAGGCCATCGGTCCGTGCGCCACATGTGGGAAGCCCGCCTTGTAGAGCAGGGCCAGAATGCTGCCGGCGTCGGAATAGCCCAGATATCGCTTCTTGCGCGCCACCGCCGTCAACCGCGGCAGCACCGCCTCGGCGATGCGGCACGAGCCATAGCCGCCGCGCGCGAACCAGACGGCGTCCAGCCGCGGATCATTGGCGTATTCGACGAAGGCATTGGCCCGGCTGGCGTCGTCGCCGCCGAAATGGCCGTGCTTGCCGAAACTGGCCGGGTGGAAGCTCGCCGTGACCGAGCCATCCGGGAAATTGGTGGCGAACCAGGCCATAACAGCCTCGGCGCGCGCCTTGTTGAGGCGCGAACTGGCGTTGACGATGCCGATCTTCATGCTCAGCCGCTGGCCTCCAGCCTCGCCCGTGCTAGTCAGGCCGCCGGACATTCCCCGGTTTCGCCCTCATGAATCAAGACGACTATTTCTTCTGCGGCATCGGCGGCTCGGGAATGCTCCCGCTGGCGATGATCGTTCAGGCCCGTGGCGGACGTCTCGAGGGCTCCGACCGGTCCCGCGATCAGGGCCGCACGCCCGAGAAATTCGCATGGCTGGAAGCCCATGGCGTGACCCTGCACCCGCAGGACGGCTCGGGCGTGACACGCCCGGGCCAGACGGTCGTCGCCACCGGTGCCATCGAGGACACCGTGCCGGATATCGGCGCTGCGAAGCGCGCCGGCGCCCGCATCGTCACCCGTCCCGAACTCCTCAGCCAGTTGTTCAACGCCGCCCCTGCCTCGATCGGCGTGGCTGGCACCAGCGGCAAGTCCACCATCACCGGCATGATCGCCTGGATTCTCCATCAGGCTGGTCGCGCGCCGACCGTCATGAACGGCGCGGTGATGAAGAATTTCGCCGACGCCGACCATCCTTTCGCCAGCGCCCTGATCGGCGGCCCCGACCTGTTCGTCTCCGAGGTCGATGAGTCTGACGGCTCCATCGCCCGCTATGATCCGACCGTCGCCGTGGTCTCCAACATCTCGCTTGATCACAAGTCGATGGAGGAGCTGCGCGACCTGTTCGGAGGCTTCACCGGCCGGGCGGCGAAAGCCGTGCTCAACCTCGACAACCTCGAGACCCAGGCGCTGGCCCAGTCCCTCCCGGCGGAAAAGGTGATCACCTTCGCCCTCGGCGAGGAATCGGCCACCCTCAACGCTCATGACCTCGTGCCCATGCCTACCGGCATGCGCTTCACCCTGACAGAGCTCGGTGGCTCAAGGCACGCTGTGACCCTCAACGTTCCCGGCGCCCACAATGTCGCCAATGCGCTGGCGGCACTCGGTGCCGTCCGCGCCATCGGCGTGCCGCTGGCCGAGGCCGTCGCCGCGTTGGAGACCTTCGCCGGCATCCGCCGCCGCATGGAAGTGGTCGGAACCGCGAACGGCGTCACCGTCATCGACGACTTCGCCCACAACCCGGACAAGATCGCCGCCACCCTGAAAACCCTGCACGCCTTCGACGGCCGGCTGCTGATCCTGTTCCAGCCGCACGGCTTCGGGCCCCTGCGCCTGATGAAGGCCGAGTTCATCGACGGCTTTGCCGGCCTGATGCGCGAGGACGACGTCCTGCTGATGCCCGAGCCGGTCTATTTCGGCGGCACCACCGACCGTTCGGTCGGCAGTGAGGACATCGCCTCTGGCATTCGCACCGCCGGCCGCAACGCCGAAGCCCTGCCCACCCGCGAGGCCTGCGGCGACCGCCTGATCGATCTGGCCCGCCCCGGCGACCGGATCATCGTCATGGGGGCGCGGGACGACACGCTGTCAGTCTTCGCCGCTGACATCCTGGGCCGCCTTTCTCGTCCGCTTACAGACTGATATTCAAGAGAATATCGAAAAACATTCACGCCCGGAAAAGCTGGCGTTAAGGCCGAGCGCCTATCCCGACTGTGAGGCGGGAGTTGTGCATGGCCAGGATCGGAGACTTTGCGAGCGCTGCGGCGCCGATCGGACCGGACACGCCCGGTGCGGATGTTTTCGACCGCTTTCAGCGCGAACCTGACACCCTGATCATCGCCGTTGTTGATGGCGACCAACGACCGGTCGGACTGATCGAGCGCAACGCGTTCACCCTCAAGATGGCGGCCGAGTTCGGGCGCGCTCTCTACGCCAAGCGCCCCGCCTCGACCTTCATGGATGCGGCCCCGCGCATCCTTGACGCCGACGCCGACGCCGAGACCCTGTTCCAGTCGATGGACGACACCAATCTGGGCGGCCTGCTCAACGGCTTCGTCGTGACGGCCGCCGGCGTCTATTTCGGCGTCGGCGCCGGCGTGCACGTGCTTCAGGCCGGCAACGCTATTCACCGCCGTCGGGCCGAAGCCATGAGCGCCCTGGCACGGGATCTCTCGCGAGCCGAGGCCGAAGCCCGGGCTTCGAGCCGCGCCAAGTCCGAGTTCCTGGCGGTCATGAGCCATGAGATTCGCACACCGCTTAACGGCGTCCTGGGCGTCGCAGCCCTGATGGAACGCGAGCTCACCCAGGAGGCCATGCGCCCCTATGCCCGCACGATCCTCGACTCCGGCCAGAGCCTCTTGCGTCTGCTGACGGATGCCCTCGACATGTCGCGGGCCGAGGCCGGGCTGATGACCTTTGAAACGGCGCCGGTCCGCCTCACCGCTGTCGCCGCCGACCTGAAGGCGCTGTGGAGTCCGCGCGCCCAGGAAAAGAACCTGACCTTGACGGTCACCGCCGACACTGCCGATCACGACTGGGTGGCCGGAGACGAAATGCGGCTGAAACAGCTGTTCAACAACCTGATCGGCAATGCCCTGAAATTCACCCAGGCCGGCGAGGTGGCTGTTCATATCTCGTCCAGGGAAGCCGACGGCGTCATCGCCATTGACGCGACCGTGGACGACAGCGGCCCCGGCGTGCCGACTGACGCGGCTGGAACCATATTCGACCCCTTCAACACCGGTCACGCCGGCCGCGAGGGAGCCGGTGCCGGACTTGGCCTCGCGATCTGCCGACAGATCGTCGAACTCATGAATGGCGGCATCGCCGTGGAGCGATCACCGCAGGGAGGCGCGCGCTTCCACTTTAACCTGAGACTGCCGGGAGCCAGCCAGGAGATGAGGACGGCGGCCATGCAGATGGCCGAGCCGACCGGCCATACGACCCTCCATGTCCTGGTCGTGGACGACAACGCCACCAACCGGTTTGTCGCCGGCAAGGTGCTTGAACTGTTCGACTGCAGTTCCGAGGCTGTCGAGGACGGACAGCAGGCCGTGGAGAGGGTGCAGTCGGGAGCCTTCGATCTGGTGCTGATGGACATCAAGATGCCTGTCATGGACGGGGTTCAGGCGACGCGCCTCATCCGGAACCTGCCGGGTCCGGTTGCGCAGGTGCCCATCCTCGCCCTGACCGCCAACGCCGACCCGCGCGACGCGGCCGAGTATCTGGCGGCCGGGATGAACGGCGTGGCGCAGAAGCCCATCCAGCCGGACGCCCTTCTCAACGCTATCCGTCTCGTGCTGGGGGCCGGAACAGTCGAGCGCTCGCCCCTCACAAAGGCCGCCTGACCCTCGCGTCCGGCTTTCGCTCGGGGCCGGCGAGTCCGGCTATTGCAAATCGTTCGCAACCTCGGCACAAGCCACGCGTGACCGACAGCGCCGCGACAGCCAGGCCTTCCAGGGCGCCGAAGACGGCCCTCAACGCCACGCGGTCGTTCTGGCTCAAGCAACTCCACCAATGGCACTGGATCTCGGCGGCCCTCAGCCTGATCGGCCTGCTGCTGTTCGCGGTCACCGGGATCACCCTGAACCACGCCGCCCAGATTCCCGCCGAGCCGGTCACGGTCGAGCAGACCGGTGACCTGCCCGCGCCGCTGCTCGCGCGCCTCGCCGCCTTCCCGGCCGAGACCACCGATCCGGTTCCGGACGCCGTCGCACGCTGGGCCTCCGAAACCTTCAGCGTCCAGATCGCCGGCCGCCCAACTGAAAGCACGCCAGAGGAAATCTACGTGGCCCTGACCGAGCCGGGCGGCGACGGCTGGCTGACGATCGATCGCACCACTGGCGAGGCCCTGCGCGAACGCACCACCCGCGGCTGGGTCGCCTACATCAACGACCTGCACAAGGGACGGAACACCGGAACGGTTTGGTACTGGTTCATCGACGTCTTCGCCGCCGCCTGCATCGTTTTCGCCGTCACCGGCTTCGGCCTGACCTGGCTGCACGCGCGCCAGCGCCCCTCGACCTGGCCCCTGCTCGGTCTTGGCCTGCTGATCCCCGTCGTCATCGCCCTTCTGTTCATTCACTGACGAGCCCCATGCGTAAGCTTTCCCTCGCCCTCTCCGCCGCTGCCCTGAGCGCTGCCGCCGCGCCAGCCCTGGCCTCCGATCTGACCGTCTCGATCGAGATCCCGCGCATCGCCGGCGCGTCGTACCACCGGCCTTATGTGGCCGTCTGGATTGAGCGGCCGGACAATACGGCCGTCCGGACCCTGGCCGTCTGGTACCAACAGACCGCCAATCAGGAAGGCGACGGCAAGGACTGGCTCAAGGACATGCGCACCTGGTGGCGCCGCGCCGGCCGCGCCATGACGCTGCCGGTCGACGGCGTCCCCGGTACCCGCCTGTCGAACCTGCCCGCGGGCGACTACGTCATGGTCGTCGAGGCCGCTCGCGAGCTGGGCGGACGCGAGGTCGTGCGCATCCCCTTCCGCTGGGGTGCCGCCAATACCGCCCGCGCCACCGGCTCCACCGAATTGGGCGCCGTCAGCGTCGCCGTCACCCGCTAGAGGAAGTCCGCCATGAAGAAGTCCCTCGCCATTCTCGCCGCCCTCGCCACCCTGGCCCTGCCGATGTCGGCCCAGGCCCACCGCGCCTGGCTGGCTCCCACCGCGACCGTCCTGTCCGGCGCGGATGCCTGGGTCGGTTTCGACGCCGGCATGTCCAACGGCGTCTTCATTGCCGACCATGCCGCCATGAACCTGGCCGGCCTGATCATCACGGCGCCGGACGGCTCGACCCTTGCGCCTGAAAACATGCACCGCGCCCGCTATCGCTCAACCTTCGACGCCCACCTGACCCAGCCGGGGACCTATCGCGTCGCCAATGTCATGGGCGGCGTGGTCGTCAGCTACAAACAGGGCGGCGAGCAGAAGCGCTGGCGTGGCGCAGAGGCCGACATGGCTGCCAACATTCCGGCGGACGCCACCGATGTCGTCGCCACCCGGAGCGCCAGCCGCATCGAGACGTTCGTTACCCTCGGCGCCCCGTCGCTCACCGCCCTCGCCCCCACGGGGCAAGGCATCGAACTGGTCCCGGTCAGCCACCCGAACGATCTGGTCTCCGGCGAGGCTGCGACTTTCAGGCTGTTGCGCGACGGCCAGCCCGCGGCCGGTCTTGAGGTCACCATCGCCCGTGGCGGCACGCGCTACCGGGACAATCCCGAAGAGATCACGGTCACGACCGGCGCCGACGGTGCCTTCACCGTCACCTGGCCCGAGCCCGGCATGTACTGGATGAATGCCTCGCTCCGCGGCGACGCCGCCGGCGGCCAGCTGGCCTACAGCGCCCAGTACAACGGCGTCGTGGAAGTCCTGCCCTGACGTACAAGGGTCCAGGATCTGCCGGCGCAGCCCCGCCCCCGCTGATCGTGGGCGGGGACGTCGCGCCGCGCCCGGAACACAGGGTCCTCATCCCGACCCATGGCCGCAAGCCATCGCCCCCGCCGGGCCCCTATATCTGGGACTTCGCCGGCGAGACCATGGGCACCACCTGGTCCGTGCGGCTGGTCCCGCCGCCAGCCCTCGACCGCGCCGCCTTCCAGTCGGCGATCGAGGAGGAGCTGGCGAGGATCATTGCCCTGTTCAGCCATTGGGACCCGCGGTCCGAACTGTCGCGCCTCAACGCGGCTCCGCCCGGGTTCTGGGCCGTGTCCGAGCCGTTCTGGGACCTGCTCAACAAGGCCATGGATCTGGCGGACGACACCAATGGCGCGGTCCTGGTCGATCTGTGGGGTTTCGGCCCGCCGGGCCCGCGTCCGCTCAATGGATTCGGAACCGGACCGACCGTGCCGTTCGAGGAAGAGGTAGAGACAGCACGCGCCCTGTCAGGCTGGGGCATCATCCGCTTCAACCGTGAGGCCCGTGCGGTTCAACAGTTGGGCGGGGTCAAGCTCGACCTGTCCGGTATCGCCAAGGGTCACGCCGTCGACTGCGTCTCCGAACGCCTTACCCGCATGGGCGCGACCCATCATCTGGTCGAGATCGGCGGCGAGATACGCGGCGCCGGCGTCAAGCCGGACGCCATGCCCTGGTGGGCGGAACTGCAACAGGCACCCGGCGCGCCCGGCCCTCCCGCCGTCGCCGCCCTGTTCGATCTGGCCTGCGCCACCTCGGGCGACTGGGTCCGAAGTTTCGAGGCCTATGGCCAGACCTACAGCCACACCATCGACGGCCGCAGCGGCCGGCCGGTCGAGAACGGCGTCGCCTCCGTCACCGTCCTGGCCGAAACGGCAATGTACGCCGACGCCATGGCCACGGCCCTGACAGTTATGGGCCCCGAGGACGGCCCGGCCTATGCAGAGGCCATGAAGATCGCCGCCGCCTTCGTGGTCCGCACCGAGGTCGGCATGGTCGAAATCGTCACCCCCGCCTTCACTGCCATGCTGTCAGAGGGCGCTTGACCACCGACCCCGTTCGCTGGCTCTGGGCGGCCCTCGCCGTCGGCCTCTGGTTGCTGACGATCGCCCTCGTGCGGTGGGCGCAGGCCCGGGCACGGCGCTCAGCCGCCGCCCGTTCGGCCGCCCTTGTGCCGGCCGGAGACACCCCGACTGTTCTGGTCGCCTTCGCCAGCCAGACCGGCCTCGCCGAAGAACTGGCCTGGATGACGGCGCGCAGCCTGTCCGACGCCGGGACTTCGGCCCGGGTCTCTCCCTTGGGCGCCCTCGAACCGGTCGAGCTCAAAGCCGCCGGACGCGTCCTGATCGTGGCCTCGACCACCGGCGAGGGCGACGCCCCCGACGCCCTGTCCCGCTTCGTGCGTCAGTCGATGAATGCGCCCGCCGACCTGGGCGGCCTGTCCTACGGCCTGCTGGCGCTCGGCGACCGGACCTATGCCGACTTCTGCGGTTTCGGCCGGGCGCTGGACGGCTGGCTGCAACGCTCGGGTGCCGCGCCCCTGTTCGACCGGGTCGAGGTCGATAACGGCGACACGGGCGCGATCCGTCACTGGCAGCACCAGCTTGGTCTCCTGACCGGCTCCACCGTCCAGGCGGACTGGACCCCGCCCGCCTTCGATCGCTGGCGGCTGGTCGAGCGCACCCATCTGAACCCCGGCAGTCCCGGCGGGGAGGCCTGGTTGATGGCCTTCGAGCCCGTGGACCACGCGCCCCACTGGGTCGCCGGAGACATCGCCGAGATCGGCCTCCCAGCCATCGAGGGCCAGCCCGCACCCGGCAGCCGCGAATACTCTGTCGCCTCCCTGCCCTCCGACCGTCGCGCCGAGTTCATCGTCCGCCTGATGCATCGCCCGGACGGAACCCCGGGTCTGGCCTCCGGCTGGCTGACGCGAGACCTCGCCATCGGCGATGAGGCGGGGATGCGCATCCGCACCAATCGCAGCTTCCACGGACCGTCGCCGGAGACGCCGCTGATCCTGATCGGCAACGGCACGGGGCTCGCCGGCCTGCGCGCCCACTGGAGGGCCCGCGCCGGCCAGACCGCGGCCCCGACCTGGCTGATGTTCGGCGAGCGCACCCGCGCCCATGACGCCTTCCTCGACAGCGAGCTTCAGACCGCCCTGGCGACGGGTGCCCTGACCCGTCTCGACCGTGTCTTCTCACGCGACGCCGGAGACGGCCGCTATGTCCAGGCCCTGATCGCTGAGCACGCGGCCGAGCTGTCCGCCTGGGTCGATCGCGGCGCTGCGATCCACGTCTGCGGCAGCCTCGAAGGCATGTCGAAGGGCGTGCATGAGGCGCTGGAAAGGGTCCTCGGCGCCGAAGCCCTGCTGTCGCTTACCGAAAACGGTTGCTACCGGCGGGACGTCTACTGAGGCTCAGACCTCGGCCCAGCGTCTCATCAGGTTGTGGTAGATGGCGGTCAGTTCCAGAACGGCCGTGTCCTTCGGGCCCTTCTCAGCGCTGACCCTCTGGATCGCGACATCGAGCCGGAACAGCGTCTCTCGGTCGGCGTCGTCGCGGATCAGGCTCTGGAGCCAGAAGAAGCTCGACACCCGGGCACCGCGCGTGACTGGCGTTACCCGGTGCAGACTCCTGGATGGATACAGCACGAGATCACCCGCCGGCAGTTTGACGGACTGGGGCCCGTACATCTCCTCGACGATCAGCTCGCCGCCGTCGTAATCGTCCGGGTCTGACAGGAAGAGCGTCGCCGACAGATCGCTGCGGATACGAACAGTTCCCCGCTGACGGATCGCATTGTCGACATGGACATCGAACCGTTCGCCGACCTCATAGGCGTTGAACAGCGGCGGAAAGATCGTGTGCGGCAGGGCGGCCGAGACGAACATCGGATTGGCCTGCAGCGCCTGGGTGATCAGCGCCCCGACCTCTCGCGCCTCGACCGAGTCCTCGGGCAGCTGGCGGTTGACCTTGGCGGTCGCCGACTGGTGGCCGGATGTGACATTGCCGTCCGCCCATGGCCCGGCGTCCAGCCGAGACCTCATGATCGCGACCTCGTCCTTCGTGAAGACGCCGGGAATGTGCAGAAGCATGGCGGGCCCTCAGTAGCGCAGGTTGAGGGTCAGGATCGCCTGCCGGCCAGGGGCCACATCGGCATGGTGTACGCCGTTGGTGCGCAGGATGTATGCCTCGTCGCCGGCGTTCTGAATGTTCAGCTGCAGGCTGGCCGTCTCACTGATGTCGTAGGAGGCGAACAGGTCGACGCGGGTATACGCCGGCGCATAGACCCGGTTCGTCCCGCCGCCGGCCCCGCCCTGGTTGCCGCCGAAACTGTCGGAGACGTGATAGACGCCGCCGCCGACGCTCAGGCTGGAGATCACCCGGTACGTCGTGAACAGGCTGAATGAATGCTCGGGCGTATTGGCCAGCGGATCGCCGACATTGACGTTGTTGTAGGCACCCGCGACCAGTTCGCTGTCCATCCAGGTATAGCCGCCGAACACCTGCCATTCGCGGGTGATGTTGCCCGATATGCCCAGTTCGACGCCCCGCACCTCGGCCTCGCCGGCCTGTTCGAACACCCCTGGAGATGTCTGGATCTGCGCGTTCTCGCGCTTCAGGAAGAAGGCCGCGCCCGACACGGCCAGCCGGTCGCCGAACAGGTTGGCCTTGGCCCCGACCTCGAAACTCTCGGTCTCTTCGGGGTCCAGCAGGGTGGTCGAAAGGTTGCCCGACCCCGTGCCCGCGCCAGTGTTCTGATCGCCGGCCGAGATTGTCGGCGGCGTCGCCGAAGTCGCCCACGATGCATAGACGCTGGAGCCCGACGTCGGCTTGTAGACCAGCCCGATCTGGTAGTTCAGGAACGTCCAGTCGCCGCTCACGGCCGTATAGACCGGCGCCGCCGGCGTACCCGAGGCGTTGCGCCCCTCGACCGAATAGTCGTCGTAGCGCAGACCCAGATTGACGATGAACCGGTCGCCGATCTCGATCGAGTCGAGGGCGTAGGCGCCGAGGGTATCCGTAGTGTTTTGACTGATCAGTCCACGGACGATCGTGCCGGTCCAGGGATCCCGCGGGTCCGGTTCATATAGCGGTGTGCAGTCGAACCCGGTCAACGGCGCCGGGCAGGCCGACCCGCCGGTCGTGGTGACGGCGTAGGAGGCGTTGTCGTTTTCCTCGCGCGACAGTTCCAGTCCGATGTCGAAGCTGTGTCGCAGTCCCCCGGTCGAGAACCGGCCGGTCAGGTCGGTGACATTGGCGATGGTCTCGGTCGGGTTCCAGCGCGACTTGGTCCCGCGCTTCATCCAGTAGGTCCCGCCGATCAGGGCGACGCCATTGTTGGTGATATTGCCGCCGTCGCCGGGATTGGTGACAACATAGTCGTTCAGCGTCTCTGACCAGCGGCTGACGTTGCGCAGAGTCAGACTGTCATTGAAGGCATGCTCGAAATCGGCAGTGAACGTGTCGACCCTGTTGGTCAGATAGTCGCGCGCCTCGAGGCCGTAGAAGCTGTCGTAAGGCACATCGAGAATGCCGCTGTCGGTGGTGCGCACACCGATCTTGGTGAACAGCGGGATGCCGTAGTCGGGCATCTGGTTCGACGTCAGCTGATAGTAGCTGAGCGTCCCGGTCGTCTGCGTGCCGAGGCCGGCTGCGAGCGAGAGACCAAGGCCCCATTTGTCGTAGTCCACGGAATCCCGGCCGGGGACGTCGCCCTCCGCGGCCATCAGGTTCAGCCGCAAACCCACCGTCTCGCCGATGTTCCAGTTCTGGTCGATCGTGCCGCGCAACCAGCCGTCCGTCCCGACGCCGAGGCCGAAGCGGGTGAAGTCCGTCAGCCGCGGCGCCTTGGAGCCCAGGTTGATGCTGCCGCCGCCGGAACCGCGGCCAGAATAGACGGAGTCGGGCCCCTTCACGACCTCGACCTGTTCGAGGTTGAACACCTCGCGCTGCTGGCCGCCAGAGTCGCGGATGCCGTCGACGAAGACGTTGTTGCCCGAAGCCTGGCCCCGAATGAACGGCCGGTCGGCCAGCGGCTGGCCGCCCTCGCCCGCCCCGAAGGTTATACCCGGCGAAGTGCGCAGGATTTCCTGGAGCGAGGTTGCCGCCGTCTGCTCAATGATCTGCTGCGGGATGATGGTCACCGACCGCGGTGTGTCGACCAGAGGGGCGACAAACTCCGGCGACTGCGGCTCGCGCCGGACGGCCCGGCCGTCGACCGTGATGGTCTCAAGCGTCTTTGCGTCCTGCGGATCGCCGTCCGGCCCGGGCTCCGCATGCGCCGACCCGGCCATCAGCATGCCTGCGGCGCTGGAGGCGAACAGGAGGGCGCGAAGGGCTTCGGCGCGGGAGGTCATGGGCGTATCCGGGGAGGAGTGAACTGCGATTGGTTCGCAATAGCACCCTCACCGGTCGTCGCAATTGAATTTGCGACACATTCGCAAGAATCTTCGCCGCGAGGCGGCGTGGGCTGTCGTTAACGCGTGACGACATCCCGTCGCATCGGCGCCAGCTTCGCCAGGAAACGGTTCTGGATGCGGAATGGCACCCCCTCTGCATCCATGGCGTCCTGCAGATGCTCGACCAGCGCGCCCATGTCAGCGGGCTGCAGGCCGATCTCGTCGTGAGCATCCTGCATAGACCGGCCCGTGTAGGCGCAGCCCCCGTTCAGGATGTAGCAGAACTGCTCCTTCAGCGTCCGTCTCAGCCGGACCATGTCGGTCGCGGTGAAGATGCCCGCGATCCGTGGGTCGGCAACCGACCGGTCCAGCATGCCGTCGACGATCCGGTCCGACCCCTCCCGGCCGTTGAAGGCCTCGAGCATTTCCGTGCCCTCGAAGGGAGCGACACCCGCGTTGACCTCGGCGACGGAATAGGGATCGACCGCCTCTTCGCCCGGCCGATGCGCCGGGTCCTGCGCCATGGCCGGAAGAGCGATGGCGGCGACCGCAGCGGCAAAGGTGAGCGTCGTCGTCCGTTTGCAAATCATGTCAGAAGCCCGCCTGGAGGGAGAGGTAGAGACCACGCTGGTCATCGAAGGTTGCGATGGAGCCCAGGTCCGCCCAGGCCGCCGTCACCGACAGGTGCTTGTTGATGGCCCATGCCGCATAGATGTCGAACCAGTCGTCCTCGCCTGCGAAGGAAAGATTGTCCGGCTTGGTCCGGTACTCGGCACCGATCACCAGATTACGGTTGAGAAGCCAGCCCACCGAGCCCTCGAACTGCGCCTCGTGATCATCATTGGCGTCGCCGCCGAAGCCCAGCAGCCCGGTCTGGTTGGCGTTGGTCCAGCGCACTGTGCCGCTGACCAGCACGCTTTCCGCAAGGAACAGTTTCGAAGCCGCGATGTAGAAGTCCGTACCCTGATCATCCTGCCCGCCGACCGCGGCGATGATCGCGCCCTGGTCGTTGGACTTGTGCTGCGCCCCGATCGCGATCTGGGGCATCCAGGTGTCCTGATCGTAGACCGCGTCGCCGGTAAGCCGGACCTTCACCCCGATCACGTCCTGGGTGAAGGTAAAGCCCTGCCCCAGGCCCAGCAGGGTGCCGGTATCGCCTGTATCGAACTCCTGCCGCGCCGCTGACAGTTCGACGCGGTCCCACAGACCTACCGCCACACCGGCTGTGCGGAACTGATAGTCGGGCAGATTCACGATGGTAACATGGGCGTTGCCGCCGATGCCGTCTTCCTCGCCATAGCCGGTGATGGTCGCCCAGGTGGACAGACCGCCGCCGCCCGAACCCTCTATGGTCGAGACGCCTCCGGTCAGCAGAAGTTTGCCGCCGCTGCGCGAGTCGGGGATCAGGGATTGCGCCTCGGCCGAGCCAGCGGTCGCAGCAATCAGGAGGGCAAGCGCCCAAGCATGAGAGGTCATCCGGATCCCCGATTTCATCCTTTGAAATCCGGATATGGAAACACGGTTAAGCTGAAGTAAATTCTATTCAGACCTTGCAACTACACCTTGGGTTGCAAAGAAATGCACGACGATTCACGCGGGTATTTTAGTTTACCTCGATTTCATCTTGCGTTTGTAGAAGTTGTTCGATGCGTGTTCTGTTCACCCTCATCGCTGCGCTGATCTTGTCTTCCCCGGCCATGGCGGGCGACCTGACTATCAGTGTCCGCGACTCCGCCGGTCGGCCCGTTCAGGACGCGGTCGTCACCGTGCACCCGGCCGCCGGCGTGCCACGCGGGCCCATCCGGTTCTCGTGGCCACTTCGCATGGCGCAACAGGACATCCAGTTCCAACCCTATGTGCTCGTCGTGCCCGTAGGCGGGACGGTGTCATTCCCCAACCTCGATCGGGTCCGCCACCAGGTTTACTCCTTCTCGCGCGGCAACCGGTTCGAGCTCGAGCTCTACGGCCGCGACGAAACCCGCACCCGAACCTTCTCCGCCGTCGGTGTGGCCGCGATCGGCTGCAACATCCACGATCAGATGATGGCCTACATCAAGGTGGTCGACACGCCATGGGCGGCAAAGACCCCGGCCGGAGGCGACGTCGTCCTGCGCGGCATTCCGGCCGGCGCCGCGACCCTTCGCGTCTGGCATCCCAGGCTTGCCGGGCGTGGAAACGAAGTATCCCGCCCCCTGACCATCGCCGTGGCCGCCGGCCGCACGACCGTCAGCGGCGACTTCAGTGCCCGGGCGGCCGTCCGATGAGGCTGGGCGACCTCTTCACCCTGATCCAGTTCCGCAATCTGCGAACCCGGCTGACGGTCGTCTATATGGGCCTTTTCGGGCTTGCACTGATGCTCGCTGCGATCGCGGTGGTCACCGCGGTGACCAACAGCGCCCAGCGCATGGTTCGCAATGAAATGACCGCCGCCGGCGCCGTCTACAGCCAGCTGTGGTCCGCCCGATCCAGCCAGCTTCAGCAGGGTGCGGGCGTCCTGGCGCAGGATTACGGATTCCGCGAGGCCGTCGCGACCAATGACGAGGCCACGGTCCGTTCGGCGCTCGACAATCTCCGGGCCCGCCAAGGCGTGGATGGAGCCCTGATCCTCGGCGTCGACGGCTATGCGACCTCGACCGGACTGGCCCTTGACGACGCAGCACTCGACCGGCTGTTCACAGGGCTGGATAGCGGCGGGATCGAATCCGGCGTCCTGGCCATCGACGGCCAAGCCTTCCAGGTCGTCGCCGCCCCCGTCAACGCCCCGGTCCTGATCGGCTGGGTCGTATTCGCCGAGCGGCTGGACGCGGCCCAGATGCGCAATCTGGAACAACTTTCTTCCATCCCGCTTTCGGCTGCAGTCGCCTTGGACCAACCGACCGGCGACAGACGCGATGGACCCGTGACCATCCCGACCGCGGACGGTCCATCCATGCGGCTGGACCGCCCCCTGCCGAGCTTCGACACGGCCGCGCCCGCCCAACTGGTCCTGACCTACCCGATGAAGCGCGCCATGCGGCCCTATGAGGCGCTGTTCTGGTGGCTCGCGGCCATCGGCGTTGCGGGTCTCGCCCTGCTGATGGGCGGCACCTGGATCCTTTCACGGGATCTGACCCGACCGATCACCGCTCTTGATGAGGCCGTCCACCGGCTGCAGCAGGGCGACTATGTCGAGGCGCCGGTGACCTCCGCCGACGAGATCGGTCGTCTGGCCGCCAGCTTCAACGCAATGGTCGGCGACCTCAGGGACCGCGAGGCCAAACTCACCCATATGGCCTTGCACGATCAGGAGACCGGCCTGCCCAACCGCCTGTCGCTGGAGCGCCAGGCGGGCGCGACGGCCGACGGCTGGGTCGTGATGTTCGGCGTTGACCGCTTCGAAGTGGTTCGCAACGCTATCGGCTATGACTCCATGGCCCGTCTCCTGGCCTTGCTGGGCGGCCGTCTTTCCGCCCTTGCCGACGGTGCCCCGATGGCACGGATTGGTGCCGGTGCCCTTGGCCTGGTCGTGGTCGCAGCTGACGAGGCCGAGGCCGTGGAGACTGCAACCCGCCTCGCCGAGGCCGCCCAGGAGCCGCTCAAGATCAACGGCGCGCCGGTCGATATCGCCCTGACGGCCGGCGTAGCCGGACGTGGGGTGTCGCCGCCTTTGACGAAAGTGCCTATGGCGACCCCGGCGGCAATCTTTCCCTCATCTCCGAACTCATGACCGCCCTCAACGATGGCGAAGTCACTCTCGTCTATCAGCCCAAATACGACTTCCGGGCCGGACGGATCACCGGGGTCGAGGCTCTGTCGCGATGGACCCACCCGCGTCGCGGCTTCGTCTCGCCCGACCTCTTCATCGGCATGGCGGAGGAAACCGGCCATATCCGTCCGCTCACCGAATGGGGCATCCGTCGCGCGATCGCCGACCAGAAGACCATGGCGGAGGCTGGCCACGCCCTGACGTTCTCGGTCAACATTTCCGGTCGCCTGCTTTCGGATGAAAGCTTCGCCGAATTCGCCCTCGCCGAAGTCGCAGCCTCGGGCGCAGATCTTTGCTTCGAGATCACTGAGACGGCGGTGATGGACAATCCGGAGATGGCGCTGCGCATCATCGCCCGCTTTGCAGAAGCCGGCATCGCCGTCTCGCTGGACGATTACGGTGCCGGTCTGTCGTCGCTCACCTACCTGAAGCAGATCCGCGCCGATGAACTGAAGATCGACAAGAGCTTCATCCTCGGCCTGGACCAGTCTTCGCGCGACGCCCTGCTGGTCAAGTCGACCATTGATCTCGCGCACAGCCTTGGCCTGAAAGTCACCGCCGAAGGCGTCGAGACGCCAACGGCGCTCGCCCTGCTGCGCGGCATGGGCTGTGACCTTGCCCAGGGCTATCTGATCAGCCGCCCTGTGCCGCTCGCCGCACTGACCGAACAGCTGGCGGGCTCCGATCAGCTGACCAGGACAGGCGCGGACGTGCCAGTCGCCCGTCAGGCCTGAGCCACCGCGACCTCTTTCATCGACACCGACCTGTCCGCCAGTTTCGCGGTGTCCACCGCCTGCCCACGCGAGATCATCTGCCGCCCCGCCATGAACTCCGCCGGCGCATTGACCGCCTCCACGCAGACGATCCGGTCGCCGGCCAGATGGAAGACGGCGAAGGCCCCGGCCTCGATATCGCCGCGCACCACCTGACGGTCCGCGCCGTCGGGCAAGCCCGCGATCTGGAGCTTCACCTCATATTGGTCCGACCAGAACCACGGGACCTCGGGCGTCGGCGCCGCGCGTCCTGTGATCGCCGCTGCGGCCTGCTTGGCCTGCTCCAGCGCATTCGGGTCGCTCTCCAGCCGATGCCGCCGACCGCCGTGGGCCGGAATCGGCCGGAAGGTCATGTCGCCGATGGCCCAGATCGCCGGATCGGACGTCCGCGCCGCCTCGTCCACCACCACGCCGTTCTCGCACGCCAGTCCTGCCGCGCGCGCCAGTCCGTCGCACGCCAGCGCCCCGACCCCGACCAGCACCGCATCCGCCTCGACCAGCCGCCCGTCGCCGAGCCGCACGCCGCCATCCTCGAACGCGACCACCTCCGCTGAGGTCAGCACCTCGACCCCGCGCGCCCGATGATGGGCGGTGAAAAAGGCCGACAGGGTCTCGGAGGCCACCCGCGCCAGCACCCGGTCCATCCGCTCGATCACCACCGCCTCGGCACCAAGCGCCCGCGCCGAAGCCGCCGCTTCCAACCCGACATAGCCTCCGCCGACCACCGCCAGCCGTCTGCCGGGTCCCAGCGCGGCCTTCAGCCGCTCCGCATCCGTAAGGGTCCGCAACTCCAGCAGATCCGGCCTGTCCGCGCCGGGGATGGCCAGCTTCCGCGCCGTCGACCCGGTCGCCAGGATCAGGGCGTCATAGGGCTCCACTATCCCGTCCGCGAAGGTCACTGTCTTCGCCGCCGTATCGATCGCCGTCGCTGTCAAGCCCATGCGCAGTTCGATCTCGTGCTCGGCGTAGAAGGCCTCGGGCCGCAACAGCAGCGCTTCGAGGTCCGCCTCGCCCTTCAGCCACGCCTTGGACAGGGGCGGCCGCTGATACGGTGCCGCCGGCTCTTCGCCCGCCAGCACGATCGGCCCTTCATGGCCGTACTGCCGCAACAACGCCGCCACCGTCCCGCCCGCATGGCCCGCACCGATGATCAGAACCTTGGTCATGAAGGGGAAATAGAGTGGCGAGTGTCGAGTGGCGAGTGGCGAGTTGGAGACTCTCAACTGACGGGAGGCTTTGGCCGGTCATTTCGCTGCCAGTCCGGGCCGGACTCAAGCCTGCTCGCCACTCGCCACTAATCACTCGCCACTCCCTTGACCGTGCCACTGTTACAGCATAGTGGAACGCGCATGAACGACACCCTGCCCCGCAAGGCCGTGCACAAGGCGGCCGACGACCGGCTCGCCCTGTATGACGCCCTGCTGTGCCTGAAGACGCGCGAGGAGCTCGACGCCTTCCTGGCGGACCTGTGCACGCCCTCGGAACTCCGCGCCTTCGCCGAGCGCTGGGCGGTGGCGCGGTTGCTGGACGAGCAACTGCAATCCTATCGCGAGATCGCCTCCTCGGCCGGCGCCAGTCCCACCACCGTCGTTCGCGTCGCCCGCTTCCTCCGGGAAATGCCGCACCAGGGCTACCGCCTGGTGCTGGACCGCCTGAAGACCAAAGCCTGAAACAGAAAGTCTGAGTTCCC
>VFBG01000220.1 GCA_006515835.1 bacterium
GGCGCGATGGCGCGGTCCTCGTTGGGCAGGACGGCGCGGACCCGGATGGTGCCGGTGCCGCGGTCGATCTGGTTGTCGACGAAGTCGATGCGACCCTCGCGGGGCCAGCCGGTTTCGTCCATCAGGCGGATGCGGGCGGTGGCGCCGTGCAGGGCGGCTTCCGGCTTGCCCTGGCCGCGCTTGGCCTGGGCCAGGTAATCGGCCTCGGTCATGTCGAAGACGAAGTGGATGGGGGCCTGCGACACGATGGTGGTCAGCAGGGTGGGGGCGGCGATGCTGGGACCGCCGCTGACCAGATTGCCGACGCTGACCTGACGGGCGCTGATCCGTCCGGAAATGGGGGCGGTGACGCGGGTGAAATGCAGGTTCAGTTCGGCCTCGCGCAGGGCGGCGCGGGCGGCCTCGACGGTGGCGCCGGCGCCGCGTGACGCTTCTGTGCGCTGATCCAGGGTGCTTTCGGCGACGAAATCCTTGCGATGCAGCTCGACGCCGCGGCTGAGCTGGCGCGAGGCGTATTCCTTGCTGCCCGCCGCCTGGTCCAGCCGCGCCCGGGCCGCCGCCACCGCGATCTCGTAGGGGCGCGGATCGATCACGAACAGCAGATCACCCTTGGCGACCATCTGGCCGTCGGTGAAGTGAATCTCGGTGAGATAGCCGGCGACCCTGGCCCGGACCTCCACATTGTCCACGGCGGCGAACTGGCCAGTATAGTCGATCCATTCGGTGACGCTGCGCTTTGCCGGCTCTGCCACCGTCACCGGTGGCGGTCCCGGCGGGGCGGCCTGGGCGAGTGCCGAAGATGGCGTCATCCATGAGACTCCGCCCATGATCAGGCCGAGCAGGACAAGGCCGCCGACCAGGAACACAGGCAGGGAAAGGGGAAACCCGTTCGGCTTGCTCGACATCATCCCGATCCGGCTGAATAAACTAAACTGAACAGTTTGGTTCTACAGAGCCGGGGGCCTGAAGGTCAATCGTCAAGACGGTCTACTGGCGTCAAGACGGTCTACTGGCGTCAAGACGGTCTACTGGCGGCCGGTCAGCCCCATGGCGGCGGGAAAGTCGTCGGCCCGCACGTATCCTGACTCGAAGCCGATGATGCACAAGGTGACGATATCGATATCACCGGGATAATTGCACACCACCTTTCCCTCCGACTTGCCGTCGATCTTGGGATTCTGCGTCGGGCAGGACAGGGTGGCCGGATAGCTCGAAACCGGGCGGGTGCAACTGTCCTTTTCCTCCTCCGACAATCCCAGCAGGACGCTGGTTATCGGAAAGCCGTTGTCGTTGCGCAGCCAGACGGTGACCGTGCTGAAATTGCTGACCGAGCCGGACATCTTGACCAGACGGCTGGTGGCCAGCCGGTGGAGGGCCTGGACCCGGCGCAAGCCGTTGGCGCGGGAATCGGTCAGGGCGCGGGAGAATTGGCCGCCGGCTCGGGGATCGTTGGCCAGGGCCGCGAAGCCATGGTTGGTATCCCGGTTCGCGGCCCAGGATACGAAAGGATTATAGCCGAAATCCTGATCGGGCGCCGCCGCCGAGGCAAGTCGCTGCACGAAACGATTGTGGCAGGCCAGGCGGATGGATTGCTCCCGGGCATCGGAGACCGGGGCGCGCATGTGGTCGGCCACGCATTCGTCATAGGTTCCCGGGCCCTCGATCCGGTCGCGCACCTGCGCTTCGGCCGGATCGCCGGGGATCATGACGGCGGCGGCCAGGGCGGCGGCCAGAAACAGCATCGCTCTCGTCATTGCATGACTTTCCCAGCGTCAACGGACGGACAGAATCGCACAGAGCCGGAGGGAAGGGAATCGTCCGATTCACTCGGCTCTCTATCGTTGTCAGGGCTCCGAACTCAGGAGAACGAATGGTTAAGGGCGACACGGACCGGGTCATTTCGA
>VFBG01000221.1 GCA_006515835.1 bacterium
GCAGGGGGCTAGACCACCGCCGCTTCCACCATGTCGGCCAGTTCCACGGTCGCGTCCGGGAGCGCCGCGGACCGGGCGCCCACGCTCATGGCGGTAAGCAGGCCCGGGTCGGACAGCAGGGCCTGAAGCACCACCGCCAGCCGCTCTGCCGACGCGTCATCCTCCAGCACCACCTGCGCGCCTCCGGCGTCGGCGAGGCTGGCGGCGTTGAAGCGCTGGTGGTCGTCCATGGCGATCTTGAGCGGGATCAGCAGCGACGGCAGGGCCGCCACAGCCAGCTCCGAACAGGTCGAGGCCCCGGCCCGGCCGATCACCAGATGCGTCGTCGCCAGCCGCCGGGCCATGTCGCCGAAGAAGGGCGCGACCTCGGCCTCGATCCCGGCGGCGGCATAGATGGCCCGCGCCGACTCCAGCATCTCGGGCCGCGACTGCTGCTGCACCCGCAGCCGCTTGCGCAGCGGCGCCGGCAACGCCGCGAGGGCCTGCGGCACGGCTTCCGACAGGATGCGCGCGCCCTGGCTGCCGCCGGTGACCAGCACATGGATCGGCCCGCGCGCTTTGGGAGCGGCCCAGGGCCGGTCGAACAGGGCGCGGATGTCGGGCCGGACAGGGTTGCCGATCAGGCTCACCCTCGCTTCGACGCCATGAGGCACCAGCCGCAAGTTCGGGAAGGAGGCGGCGACCGCGCCGACGTAGGGCGACAGCCAGCGGTTGGTGCGGCCCAGCACGGCGTTCTGTTCATGCAGCAGGGTCGGTCGGCCCTGACTCAGCGCCGCCAGAAGGGCCGGCGCCGACGGATAGCCGCCGAACCCTACCACCACCGCCGCATCCAGCCGCTCCAGCGCCTTTCGGGCCTTGAACAGGCCGCGCGCGATGGCGACGCCGGCCTTCGCCATGCCGGCCGGCCCGCGCCCGGTGGCGGCGTCCAGCGCGATGCGCTCCTCGGCCGGGAAGTTTTGGGCGTAGCTTTCACCCCGATGATCGGTGGCCAGGACGATTCGCCAGCCGCGCTGCGTCAGCTCGCGCGCCAGCGCCTCTGCCGGGAACATATGCCCGCCGGTGCCCCCGGCGGCGACGACGCAGACCCTGGATTTCATACGATGTGTTTGCCCGATGACGCCGGCTCTCGCCACCCCACCCTGCTATCGTCATTCCGGCGTAGGCCGGAACCCAGCGGCGCCGAAGGCGATCTGTTCAGGCACAGTGTCCGCAACAGCTTCGCGCTCGCGCGCGCCGCTGGGTCCCGGGGTCGCTGCGCGCCCCGGGATGACGATAGCTACGGCAATATCCGCCCGCGATCCGGCAGGCTGGTCCCCGGCTCGTAGGCGCCGGGACGGCGTCGGGTCAAGGCGAGGGCCAGACCCATGGTCAGGCCCATGGCCAGCATCGACGACCCGCCATAGCTGATGAAGGGCAGAGTCATCCCCTTCGTCGGGATCAGGTTCAGGTTCACGGCGATGTTGATGCAGGCCTGAAGCCCGATCAGCATGAACAGCCCCGCCGCCGCCGTCTGTTCGAACGGATCGGTCAGCTTCATCGCCCGCCGCATGCCGCGCACAACGATGAAGGCGTACAGCGCGATCATGGCCAGCGACAGGACGAGGCCGAACTCCTCGGCGCCGACGGAATAGATGAAGTCGGTATGCAGGTCGGGCACCGACCGTTTCATCACACCCTCGCCGACGCCGCGGCCGACCAGACCGCCGGCGCGGATCGCCTCGGAGGCGCGGTCGATCTGGTGGGTGTCGGTAGTCTCGGGCGACAGGAAGCGGCTGAG
Organism: bacterium; assembly: GCA_006515835.1. GTDB lineage: Bacteria > Pseudomonadota > Alphaproteobacteria > Caulobacterales > Caulobacteraceae > Brevundimonas. The sequence goes on from VFBG01000221.1 coordinate 1,778, forward strand.
ACGATCGCGCATGTGGCTGAAGGCGAAATACAGGCCCACCACCCCGGCCGCGCCCGCCGCCGCCAGCGCCGCGACCCATTTCAGGGGCACGCCCGCCATGAAGAAGA
>VFBG01000222.1 GCA_006515835.1 bacterium
CGTATTGCGCGAACCGGCCGGCGCCGAGGAAGACGAACCGGTGCGGCGTCTGGGCGAGTTCGACGGACAGCAGCGAAAGTAGGGTCAGGAACATGCGGCCATCGTAACCGTCCATTGACCGCGACGCGACTACAGTGCCGCCATGACCCGCTTCATGACCCTCGATTTCACCGACGGCGACCGGCCGCAGACGCTGGCCCGGGTCATCGCCATGGCACGCGGAGCCTACGGCTATGTCGTGACGCCCAACGTCGACCATGTGGTCAAGCTGATGGACGGCCGGGTGGCGCGCGAGGTCTATGCCGACGCCGAACTGAAGGTCTGCGACAGCCGCATCCTCAGCCATCTGGCACGACTGCGGGGCGTGTCCCTGCCGGTCTATCCGGGCTCGGACATGACCGCCGACCTGCTGGCGTCGCCGGCCGCGGAAGGGCTGACCATCGCCGTCTTCGGCCCTGACCGTGCGGCATTCAATGAACTGGCCGCCCGCTATCCGCGCCAGACGCTGAAATATCTTGAGGCGCCGATGCTGGTGCCCGGCACGCTCGGCTGGCGCGCGGCCGTCGGCCATGCCGCGCATGCTGAGTGGGACGTGCTGCTGGCCTGCGTCTCCTTCCCGAAACAGGAACTTTTCGCCCACGCATTGCGCGCGGCGGGCCGCCAAACCGGCGTGACCCTGTGCGTCGGGGCGTCGGTCGATTTCCTGACCGGTCGCCAGCAACGGGCGCCGCGCGTGTTCCAGCGCCTGTCGCTGGAATGGCTGCACCGGCTGATGAGCCAGCCGCGGCGCATGTTTCGCCGCTATGTGATTGAGGGGCCCGCGATCTTCGGCTGGTTCGTCAGAACGGAAGTGCTGAAGGCCCGCTAGGCCGCCACGATCTCTTCCGCCTGCGTCAGGTCCACGCTCACCAGCTGGCTCACCCCCCGTTCCGGCATGGTCACGCCGTAGAGGCGGTCCATACGGCTCATGGTCACCGGGTTGTGGGTGATGACGATGAAGCGGGTGTCCGTCCGCTTCCGCATCTCGTCCAGCATGCGGCAAAAGCGGTCGACATTGGCGTCGTCCAGCGGGGCGTCGACCTCGTCGAGGACGCAGACAGGGGCCGGGTTGGCGAGGAAGACGGCGAAGATCAGGGCCGCGGCTGTCAGGGCCTGTTCGCCACCTGACATCAGGCTCATCACCGCCAGCCGCTTGCCGGGCGGGCAGGCGTAGATCTCCAGCCCGGCTTCCAGGGGATCGTCGCTCTCGACCAGTTTCAGCTCGGCCTGGCCGCCGCCGAACAGGGCCTCGAACAGGCTTTTGAAATTGTCGTTGATGACGTCGAAAGCCGCAACCAGCCGCTCGCGGCCCTCGGCGTTCAGTTCGTCGATGCCGTCGCGCAGCCGGGCGATGGCGGTGGTGAGATCCGACCGCTCGACCTTCATGGTCTGCAGCCGGTCGCCGTATTCGATGGCCTCTTCCTCGGCCAGCAGATTGACCGCGCCCAGCGCCTCGCGCTCGCGTTCAAGGCCGTAGAGCAGGCTTTCGGCGCCGGCGGCGTCGGGCGGTCGGGCGACGGCGTCGTCGATCAGCTTCTGGCCCAGTTCCTCGGGCGACATCTGGGCAGTCTCGCGCAGATTGGCCTCGGTCTCGGCCAGCCGTTCGGCGACGGCCTCGGCCCGGGCCGCGAGACCGGCGCGGGCTTCGCGGGCCGTTGACGCCGTAGCTTCCGCCGCTCGCGCGGTTCGGTCAGCCTCGGTCGCCGCGCCCTCAGCGACCGCCAGCGCGTCGCCGGCGGCCCTGCGGCGGGTCTCGGCCACGGTCAGGGCGTCGAGCAGGGACGACCGTTGCGTCGCCAGTTGTTCGGGTGCCGCCGCTGCCGCCTTCAGCCGGGCCGCCGTC
>VFBG01000223.1 GCA_006515835.1 bacterium
CGCCCGCTCCAGTTGGAACCTGAAAAGCTCGGCTTCGGCCGGGCTTTTTGCTTTTTGGCCCTGCCGCGTGCGACGGGCTCGCCCCCGTTGCCTGGCCCGCCTGAATCGCGCACCTTTCCGCGCTGATTGATCCGGGGAGTGGTCATGGTTGAGGCGAGGCAGAGCTCGGCAATCGGCCGGTCGGTCGAATCGCAGCGGCTCGACGCCTTTGTCGATTCCGCGTTCGCCTTCGCCGTCTCGCTACTGATCATCGCCGGGGCCGAGCCCTTGCGGTCCTTCGACGACCTGTTGGCGGCTCTGGCGCGCATTCCCGCCTTTGCCTGCGCCTTCGCGCTGATCATTCTCTTCTGGCTGGCCCACCGGACCTGGTCCAGCCTTTCGCCGGCCCGCGACGGCCGGGCAACGGCGCTCAGCCTCGCGGTGGTGTTCGCCGTGCTGGTCTTTGTGTTTCCCCTGCGCCTTCTGACCGACACGGCGACCCACTTTATCTCGGGTGGCCTGCTTCCGGGACGGGGCCTGATCTCAAGCTTCGACGAGCTGCGCTGGACCTATGTGATCTACGGCATCGGCTTCTCGATCCTGTCGGGCCTCTATGCCCTCCTGTTCCGGCAGGCGCAGCGGGCGATCGATCCGGCGGATGTGGACCGGACCCAGGCTGCCCGCCAATGGGAGCGTACCTGGATGCTGTCCGCGGCGACCGGTCTGGCCTCTGGCGGCATTGCCTGTACATCCCTGGTGGCCGCCGCACCGTGGCTGCCGGGCGTGACCTACCAGCTGATTCCGATCGGCATCGGCCTGTTCGCCCTCCGCGACCGGCTTCGTCGCCGAGCCGCCTAGAGCCCCGGGCGGCAGCAGGGTCACGCTGCCGAACACCTCGGACCTGGCCGATTATGCCGTCGTCTGTTGCGAGCAGTACGGCCTGTCGGCACGCCTGAACTACCAGCGTCGCAGCGAATGGCTGGACAGCGTCGGGGCACTGGCCGACGGCGGCGACGCCTGGCTCCTTTTCACATCTGTTTTCCCGATCCGGCACAGTGACGCTGGACGGCGCGCCCCGGCCCGGCTAGGTCGCCTTCGGGGCGAAAGCGGACCGGATCGGTTCGCCGTTTGCAAGGTGTCTCCCGGACAGGCGCGCGTGGCGCCAGAACGGGACAGTCGGGTCGCATGTTTCTCGAAGGCCAGGTCAACTGGATGTGGGTTTTGGGCGCCGTCGCCGCCGTGGGCTGGATCGTGGGGCTCGTGGCCCTGTGGTTCGCGTTCCGCAACCGCACGCGCCACGTCAGCGCCTCGGATCAGCTTGATCTGGTCCAACGCGTTGCCGACGATTCGCAAAAGCGCCTGTTCGAAACCCTGAACGCCATTCCGGTTGCCCTGGTCGAGACCGACAAACAGGGCAAATTTGTTTTCGCCAATCGCGCGGCCCACCAGCTGCTGGGCCGCAAGGATGCCGAGCTGATCGGGCTGCGGTTCCATTCCGCGACCTGGGGCATCACCTTCCCCGACGGCCGACCCGTGCCGCCGGACCTGCTGCCCAGCGCCCGCGCCCTGCGCGGCCAGACGGTCCGCGGCTTTCAGCACCTGCTGGCCAATCCCGCCTCGCGCCGCAAGATGCTGGTCTCGGTCACGGCCATGCCGATCGAGAACGAACTGGGCCAGATCACCGGCTCGACCGCCGCCATCGTCGAAACCGAAGGCCTGCAGACGCCCGAGGCCATCATGCCCGAGCCGGTCGGCGCCCCGTCGGAGGACCTGACGCGCCGGGTCTTCGACGCCGCGTCCAGCGCCCTTGTGGTCGTCGCCGCCGACGGCCGGGTGCGCGAAGCCAACCGCACCGCCCTGCTGGTGCTGGGCCGCACCGAGGCCGACGGCGACTTC
>VFBG01000051.1 GCA_006515835.1 bacterium
CGGCAAGACCCGTGACGCCGCCATGACCAATGTCGCCTCGATCGCGTCGGACACCGCCGCCGCCATCGTCGAACGTCTCACCGGCAAGGCACCGACCGCCGCCGAAGCCGCTGCCGCCGTGAAGGGCGCCGCCTGATGGAATTCTTCAATCCGCATCTCTACGACCTGGCCAACCCGGAACTCTGGGTCGCCGCCGGCCTGTTCCTGTTCCTCGGCCTGTGCGTCTTCGTCGGCGTGCCCAAGCTGATCGCGGGCCAGCTCGACGCCAAGGCCGCCAAGATCCAGTCCGAGCTCGACGAGGCCGCCCGTCTGCGTGCCGAGGCAGAGGCGCTGCTGGCCCAGATCCGCGCCGAAAAGGCCGAGGCCGAAGCCCAGGCCGCTGAAATGCTCGCCGCCGCCGAAGCCGATGCCCGCCTGATGGAAGTCGAGGCCAAGGCCAAGCTGGAAGAAACCCTGGCCCGTCGTCAGGCGCTCGCCGAGCGCCGTATCGCCCAGGCCGAAGCCCAGGCGACCGCGGAAGTGAAGACGGCCGCCGCCGACCTCGCCGCCCGCGCCGCCGAACAGATCCTCGCCGCCCGTCTGGCCGGCCAGAAAGCCGACCCCCTGCTCGACGCCGCCATCGCCCAGATCAGCACGCGCCTGAACTAGGTCGAGCGACGATAGAAAACGGATCGGGCCCCGGCGTTTCGCACGGGGCCCTTTTTCGTTACGCGTCGATCAATGCGCCGGCGCGCCGCCGACCGGGACCCGGAGGCGTTTCTCGCGTTCCACCAGCCGCCCGTAGACGCTGCCCAGCACGATGCCGAAGACCGCATGGCTGGCGACCATCCAGGCAAGAGTCCCAAACCCGGCCCGCATGAAGAACATGCCCGCTCCGCCGATGGGGGCGATCACCAGCCCCATCAGGATGAAGGCCCCGACGGCAAACAGGATGCCCTTGGACTCCGGCGTATCCGTCGGCAACCTTGGACAGAGGACCCCGAACAACGCCCCGAGCGCCACGCCGGCGATCAGGTGTCCGACCCAGCCAAGCACCAGCGTGTCCGGGCTTTGCAGGATCACGGCGAGAAGCTGGGGGAAAGCAACGGCCCAGTGGCCGACTGACATATTGATCGCCTCAATAATCGAGACGACGGCCGTGGCCGCGAAACCGGCGACCAGACCCTTTTGTACGCGTGACATCATGACCAGAGCGCCTCCCAACGCTTGTTTTGGTTCAGACAACGCAGGGAAGAGCATACGCCGAACTCGGGAGCCGCGGTTCACATCTACGTGCTCCGGCGGCGGGGCCTGCGGGCTCAGCCGAACCGCACCCCGGTCAGGCGCTCCGCCGCCTCCCAGAGGGCCGCCGCCACCGTCTCGTCGCGGGCATGAGGCTTCATCCCCACCGGTCCGGCCGGCCCCTTCAGCTCCGCTCCCGTAGTCGGCCCGTAGTATCCGCCCGGCGGCACGTCGGCTGTTGTTGCGGCCATCAGGATGGGCAGGACGCCGTCCGCCGCCGAGTGGCTGATCAGCGGCTCGATAAAGGGACGATAGATCGTCCGGAAAACCAGCTGCGCCACCGGCCGGGACCCCAGCGGCCCCGCGCCGATCAGGCCCGTCCGCGCATAGCCGGGGTGTGCGGCGACGCTGGTGATGCCCCATCCGTGGGCGTGGCTGCGCCGGTCCAGCTCCAGCGCAAACATCAGCATGGCCAGTTTGGACTGGTCATAGGCTTTCCAGGCCGAATAGCAGCGCTCCAGGTTGAGGTCGTCCAGATGGATGCGACCGGGGCGGTGTCGGATCGAGGACAACTGAACCGTCCGCCCGCCCCGCAGCAGCGGCAGAAGCCGGGCCGTCAGGGTGAAATGGCCGAGGAAGTTGGTGGCCAGTTGAAGCTCGTGCCCGTCGACCGAGGTTTGCCGTCCGGGCAGTGCCATGATCCCCGCGTTGTTGATCAGGACGTCTATCCGGCGACCCTCGGCCAACCTCGCCTCGGCGAACCGGGCCACATCCGCCTGGCTGGAAAGGTCCAGCGTCTCGAACCGAACCTGCGCGTCGGGCCGCGCGCGGCGGATCTCGGCCACCGCGCGGGCACCCTTGACGCCGTCGCGTGCGGCGATCAGCACCTCCGCGCCCTTTAGCGCCAGGACCTTCGCCGTCTCGTAGCCGGTGCCGCCGTTGCCGCCGGTGATGATCACAGACTTGCCGGTCTGGTCCGGCACGTCGGCGGGGGAATAGCGCATGGTGGTTTCCTGATCCGGCGAAACGGGGCAGCCGTCGGCATTCTCCGGCAGACTGCGGATGCCTGGCTGGCCTCCAACGGACCCGAGGGCCACAGGGTTCACGGCCACCGCCTGTTCGCCGCCCTCAGGCGCGCAGGCGGGGGCTGAGGCGGCGGATCACTCCGCCGCGATGTTCGACCCTTCGGGTGCCGTCCAGCGCAGCACCGGCGAGCGGGCCGCGCGGGTCTCGTCCAGACGCTTCATCGGCGCATGGAAGGGGGCACCCTTGAACCGGTCGACGTCGCCGGCCTTCGCCGCTTCCGCCAGCGCGCGCATGGCGTGGATGAAGCGGTCCAGCTCCTGCTTGGACTCCGTCTCGGTCGGCTCGATCAGCATGGCGCCGTGGACGACCAGCGGGAAATACATGGTCATCGGGTGGAAGCCCTCGTCGATCATCGCCTTGGCGAAGTCGAGCGTGGTCACCTCGGTGCCCTTCAGCCATTCGTCGTCGAACAGGGCCTCGTGCATGCACGGGCCGTCGGGGAAGGCGGCGCTCATCAGGTCCGACAGGCGGGCCTTGATGTAGTTGGCGTTCAGCACCGCGTCCTCGGCGACCTGCCGCAGGCCGTCCGAGCCGTGGCTCATCATGTAGCTGAGGGCGCGGGTGTACATGCCCATCTGGCCCTGGAAGGCGCAGAGGCGGCCGAAGGCCTGGGCGGCCTCGTCTTCCTCGCGCTCGATCAGGCGATAGCCGTCCGCGTCATGCACGACCCACGGGGCCGGGGCGAACGGGGCCAGCGCCTCGGACAGCACCACCGGACCCGCGCCCGGACCACCGCCGCCGTGCGGCGTCGAGAAGGTCTTGTGCAGGTTGATGTGCATGGCGTCGACGCCGAGGTCGCCGGGGCGAACCCGGCCGACGATGGCGTTGAAGTTGGCACCGTCACAGTAGAAATAGGCACCGGCCGCATGGGTCAGGCGGCTGATCTCAAGGATGTCGCGCTCGAACAGGCCGCAGGTGTTGGGGTTGGTCACCATGATGGCGGCAACATCGCCGCCGAGCTTGGAGGCCAGATCAGCCACGTCGACGCGGCCGTCCTCGGTCTGGGCGACCTCGACAACCGTGTAGCCGACGAAGGCGGCGGTGGCCGGGTTGGTATCAGGCCGCACAGTTCGCCATGGGCACCGGCCTTGGGCGACAGGGCAACGGCCGGCATGCCGGTCAGCGTCTTCAGCCAGTGCGCCAGCGTGTCCATCAGCTCCAGCGCGCCCTGCACGGTGGACGTCGGCTGCAGCGGGTGGATGTCGGAGAAGCCGGGCAGGCGGGCCATCTTCTCGTTGAGGCGCGGGTTGTGCTTCATCGTGCACGAGCCCAGCGGATAGATGGCCAGGTCGATGGCGTGGTTCTTCTGCGACAGCCGCACGTAGTGGCGCATCGTCTCGGGCTCGGAGAGGCCCGGCAGACCGATCGGATCCTTGCGGACCAGGTCGCCCAGATCGGACCCATTCGTCTTCGGTTCGGGCAGGTCGACGCCGGTCTTGCCCCAGCCGTCGCTCTCGAAGATCAGGTGCTCGTCCTGCAGCAGGCCGCGCGCGCCGGTCAGGGTGGCGGGCTTGCTCTCGACGCGGTTCGGAGTGGTCGGGCGGCCGACGGTGTTCATGGTGCTCATGGTCCCGGCTCCTTACGCGCAGACCTTGGCGAGCGCGCTCGCCAGGATTTTGATGTCGCCGTCCATGGTCGTCTCGGTCGCCGCGACGAGCAGGACGTCGTCCATGCCGGCGTCAGGCGCGAGGCGGCTGTAGGGCACGCCGGCCAGAATGCGGTGCTGGGCCAGTTGCTCGACCACCTCGGCGGCCGGCTTCGGCAGACGCACGGCGAACTCGTTGAAGAAGCGTGGGGTCAAGACCTCGACTCCCGGGATGGCCGCCAGCGCGTCACGGGTCGCCAGCGCCTTCTCGTGGTTCAGCAGGGCCATTTTGCGCAACCCCGTCTCGCCCAGCAGGCTCATGTGAATCGTGAAGGCCAGGGTGCAGAGGCCCGAGTTGGTGCAGATGTTCGATGTCGCCTTGTCGCGCCGGATGTGCTGCTCGCGGGTCGACAGGGTCAGGACGAAGCCGCGCTTGCCATCGGCGTCGACCGTCTCGCCGGTCAGGCGGCCGGGCATCTGGCGCACCAGCTTTTCTCGGCAGGCGAACAGGCCGACGTAGGGTCCACCGAAGTTCAGGGCGTTGCCGATCGACTGGCCCTCGGCGGCGACGATGTCGGCCCCCATCTCGTGTCGGCCCCCATCTCGCCGGGCGATTTCAGCAGGCCCATCGACACGGCTTCGGTGACCACGACGATCAGCAGGGCACCGGCGGCGTGGGCCGCTTCGGCGATCTTCGTAACGTCGGTCGCCGTGCCGAACACGTTCGGGGTCTGGACGACGACGCAGGCGGTGTCCGGGCCGATCTGGGCGATCACATCGGCTTCGGCGTCGACGGCTGCGGGGAGGACCTCGGTCTCGACGCCGACGGCGTGGACGACGGTCTCGGTCGCCCGGACATAGTGCGGATGCACGCCGCCCGAGATCACCGCCTTGTTGCGGCGGGTCACGCGGGTGGCCATCAGCACACCCTCGGCCATGGCGGTCGAGCCGTCATAGAGGCTGGCGTTGGCCACCGGCATGCCGGTCAGGTTCGCGACCTGGGTCTGGAACTCGTACAGATACTGCAGGGTCCCTTGCGCGATTTCCGGCTGGTAGGGCGTGTAGCTGGTCAGGAACTCCGACCGCTGGATCACATGGTCCACCGTCGCCGGGACGTGGTGCTTGTAGGCACCTGCCCCGCAGAAGAAGGGCACGGATCCCGCCGAGGCGTTCTTCGCCGCCATGGCCCCCAGCGCCCGCTCGACCTCCAGCTCGCCCGCGACCCGGGGCAGGTCGACAAAGCCGTCGCGCCGCGCCGCCATGGGCACGTCCACGAACAGGTCGTCGATGGATTTGGCCCCGATGGCCGCCAGCATGGCGGAGCGGTCGTCGGGCGTCAGCGGAAGGTAGCGCATGGCGGGGAGATCCGTGCGGGAGGGAAGGGACTTAGAGGGTGGCGAGGAAGGCGTCGTAGGCGGCGCGGTCCATCAGGCCGTCGGTCGAGGTGTCGGACACCTTGATCTTCGCGAACCAGCCTTCGCCTTCGGGGTCGGCGTTGACGGTTTCCGGAGCGGAGGCGAGGGCGGCGTTGCCCTCGATCACTTCACCCGAGACGGGGGCGTAGACGTCGGAAGCCGCCTTGACGCTCTCGACGACGGCGAAGCTGTCGCCCTTGGAAACGGTCTTGCCCGCGTCCGGCGTCTCGACGAACACCACGTCGCCGAGGGCGTCAGCGGCGTGTTTGGTGATTCCGACGGTGGCGACGTCGCCCTCGAAGCGAACCCACTCGTGATCCTTGGAGAAATGCATCGGTCCGATCCTCAGGCTTTCGGTTTGCGATAGTAGCGTTGGGCGACGAAGGGCATGGCGACGACCTCGGCGGCGGCGGGCTTGCCGCGCACGATGACCTTCAGCTCCGTGCCCAGTTCGGCGAATTTCGGCGGGACATAGCCCATGGCGATGTTGCGACCCAGCGTCGGGGAGGGGCCGCCCGAGGTCACATTGCCGATGACGTTTCCGTCCAAATCGGCGATCTCGGCACCTTCACGGGCCGGGGCACCTTCCTTGACGCTGAGACCGACGCGAACGCGGGACGGGCCCTCGGCCAGTTCCTTCAGGATGCGGGCGGCACCGTTGAAATCGGCGCGCTCCTTGCGCGACTTCGACAGTGCGAAGGTCAGGGCACCTTCGACAGGGCTGGTCCAGGGGTCGATGTCGTGACCGTGCAGCGGCAGACCGGCTTCCAGCCGCAGGCTGTCGCGGGCACCCAGGCCGATCGGCTTGACGCGGGCGTCCTTCAGGATGGTGGTCCAGACACGCTCGGCCTGGTCGGCCGGCACGGAAATTTCGTAGCCGTCCTCGCCGGTATAGCCCGAGCGGGAGATGAAGCAGTCGCAGCCGAACAGCATCAGCCGGGCGCAGTCCATGAAGCCCATCTCGGCCAGCAGGGGCTCGTGCGCGGCCATGACCTCGGCGGCCTCGGGGCCCTGGATGGCGATCAGGGCGCGGTCGGCCAGCACGGTCAGTTTCGCGTCGCCGGCAAGGTTCGCTTCGAGGAAGGCGAAGTCGGCGTCCTTGTTGCCGGCGTTGACCACGACATAGAGGCCGTCATGGTCCGGGCGGCCGGCCATCAGGTCGTCCATGATCCCGCCCTCGGCGTTCAGCAGCAGGCTGTATTTCTGCCGGCCCGCCTTCAGGATCGCATAGTCGCCGGGGACGAAGCGCTCGAACTGCGCCGTGGCGTCCTCGCCGGTGATCCTGCACTGGCCCATGTGCGAGACGTCGAACAGGCCGGCGTGCTCGCGGGTCCAGCGGTGTTCGGCCAGCACGCCTTCATACTGAACCGGCATGTCGTAGCCGCCAAAGCCGACCATGCGGGCCCCGAGGGCGCGGTGCGCGGCGTTGAGGGGCGTGGTCTTGAGGATTTCGTCGGTCATGTCAGGCCTTCAGAGTCGCGTACTGGGGCGGAAAGCTCCGCCGTCCTCGCGCCCCCGCTGTCCTGAAGCCTGAGAGATTCCGCGGTTGCCCGCTTGCTCCGTCGGCGCGCTCGCAAGAGCGACTTTCCAGCGTCCGTATGTCCTCGCGGTCCGTTTGCCTGAGCGTTTCCGGGGCGGTTGCGCCTTCGGCTCCGGACCCCCCGAAAGGGCTCCGATCTCTCCCGCGAGAGCGACCGGACCTAGGCCCCGACTCTGGCCCGGAGTCAAGCGGAACGGGCGGCCCAGGCCTCGACTTCAGCGATCCGCGCGGCCTTGTCGGCCTCGGGCAGGAACGACCCTTCAAAGCTGTTACGCGCCAGCAGGGTGACCTGCTCCCGCGTCAGGCTGACGGCGTGCGCCAGCTGGCGGTAGTTCTCGTTCACATAGCCGCCGAAATAGGCGGGATCGTCCGAGTTCAGGGTGACGTGCAGGCCGCGCCGCAGCATCTCGGGCACGGGATGGTCCTTCAGGTCCTTCACCACGCAGAGCTTGAGGTTCGACAGCGGGCAGATGGTCAGCGTCATCTGCGACGCCGCCAGTCGCTGGATCAGGTCCTCGTCCTCCATCGACCGGTTGCCGTGGTCCATGCGGTCAATGTGCAGCAGGTCCAGCGCCTCATAGACGTAGGCGGGCGGCCCTTCCTCGCCCGCATGGGCGCAGAGCTTGAGGCCCAGCTCGCCGGCGGCGGCGAAGACCCGCTCAAATTTCGACGGTGGGTGGCCGACCTCCGACGAGTCCAGGCCGACGCCGATGAAATGGTGCAGGTACGGCTTCGCAGCCTCGAGCGTCGCGAAGGCCTCCGCTTCGCTGAGGTGACGCAGGAAGCTGAGGATCAGGCCCGAGGTGACGCCCAGTTCCGCCTTGGCCCGCTCCATGCCCGCGACCAGCCCCTCGACCACCACGCCGAACGGCACGCCCCGGTCTGTGTGGGTCTGAGGGTCGAAGAAGATCTCGGCGTGCCGGACATTGTCCGCTGCCGCGCGCTGGAAATAGGCATAGGCCAGATCCTCGAAGTCCCGGCGCGTCAGCAGGACGTTGGCCCCGGCGTAATAGATGTCGAGGAAGTCCTGCAGGTTGGAAAAGTCATAGGCCGCGCGAACCGCCTCGACGCTGTCGAAGGGAATGGCCACGCCGTTCCGCTGGGCCAGTTCGAACATCAGTTCGGGCTCGAGACTGCCCTCGATATGCAGGTGGAGCTCCGCCTTGGGCAGGCCGGCGATATAGGCGTCGAGCGACATGGGCGGGCTCCTTCCCGGGGGTGACCCAGTCTAGCCTACATCCGCTCCGGCGTGTCGATGCCGAGCAGGCCCAGCGCGATTTCCAGCTGGTCCAGAGCCGAATTCGAAAGGGTCAGGCGCGATCCCTTCGTCGCCTCGTCCGGCGCGATCAGCACCGGGCAGGCGGCGTAGAATTTGGAGAAGCCCTGCGCCAGCCGGTAGGCGTGCTCCGCGATCACATGCGGCATCCGCTTGTCGTAGGCCTCGCTGACGGCCTGGGAAAAGGCATCCAGCGTCAGGGCCAGGTCGCGTTCGGCCGGTTCGGCGATGACGATCGGGCCCGCCGTCGCGCCCTGGTCGGCACCCTTGCGGAGCAGGGATTTGATGCGGACGGCCTGGTACAGCAGATAGGGCCCGGTCTTGCCCTCGAAGCTCATGAAGCGGTCGAGGTCGAAGACGTAGCTGGTGGTCCGGCTGTTCGACAGGTCAGCGAATTTCAGGGCGGCGACGGCGACCTTATGGGCGATGGCCTCGAACTCGGCCTCGGTCAGGTCTTCACCCAGATGCGCCTCGTGCAGCCGGTCACGTGCCTTTTCGACCGCCATGGTGATCAGGTCATGCAGCTTCAGCACGCCGCCCGCGCGGGTCTTGAAAGGCTTGCCGTCCGAGCCGTTCATGGTGCCGAAGCCGAGGTGGTCCAGCGAGCCTTCGGCGGCGTAGCCGGCCAGATAGGCGGCGCGGAAAACCTGTTCGAAATGCTCGGCCTGCCGCTCGTCGACGACATAGAGGATCAGGTCGGGGTCGATGGCCTTGCGGCGGTCCAGGATCGTGGCGAGGTCGGTCGTGCCGTACATGGCCGAGCCTTCCGACGAGATGACCAGCAGCGGCGGCGGGCTGGGAGCCTCGATCACCGAGCCGTCGGCCAGCTTCTTCTTCCGCGTCTCACCGGGACGGGCGACGTGGACCACCCGGGCCCCGTCGTCCTCGACCAGCAGGCCCTTCGCTTCGAGGTGGGCGATCATCTCGGCCATCACCGGGTCGGCGTCGCTTTCGCCGTTCCACAGGTCGAAGGTTACGCCCAGGGCCCCGAACTCGCGTTCCAGCGCGGTGCGGCTCACGGCGACGAAATGGGCCCACAGGGCGCGATAGCCGGGACGGCCGCCCTGCAGTTCAGCGGTCGCCTTGCGGGCGCGATCCCGGAAGCCGGCGTCTTCCTTGGCCATGGCCGCGGCGGCCGGATAGAGGCGCTCGAGATCCTCGAGCGAGACCGGGCTATCCGACGGGAAGGGACCGTCACCCTCGATCAGGAAGCCGTCGGCCTTGCCTTCATCGCCCACGGCGACGATCAGCAGGCCCATCTGGAAGCCCCAGTCGCCGAAATGGGCGTCGCCCCAGACGGTGTCTCCCCGGAAGCGGAAGATGCGCTTCAGGCTCTCGCCGATGATCGAGCTGCGCAGATGGCCGACGTGCATCGGCTTGGCCACGTTCGGGCCGGCGAAGTCGATCACCACTTTGCGCGGCGTGTCGACCACTGAGGCCCCGGCGTGGGCGTTGTCCGCGGCGACTTCGGCGGCGCGGCTCGACAGGGCGCTGTCGGCCAGCTTGAGGTTGACGGCCACTTCGACCGAAGCCAGACGCGGATCGTTCGTCAGCCGTTCGGCGACACGGGCCGCAAGCTCCCGCGGATTGGCCTTGAGCGTCTTGGCGGCGGCGAGCGCCCCGTTCGACTGGAAGTCAGCCAGGTCGGGACGGTCGGACGTCGTGACCCGGGCGAGGGCGGGGTCCACGCCTTCGGCGGCGAAGGCGGTTCCGACCGCTTCGCCCAGAACAGTCCTGAGATCGGTCATTTACTGCGCCGGCGGCTGGGCGGCACCGGTCCCGGCATTGGCGCGGAAACGGTTGCCGTTGCGATTGAACTCGGCCATCGCGGGCGTGACGTCAAAGCCGACCAGCACTTCAAAATGGTCGCCGCTGGTGGTCGCCTCGGCGCGCGGGATGACGATGGTCTGGTCCTGGGTCACGGTCGTGCTGGTCGCCCCGTCGAAATTGACGGGCAGGTCGAAATATTCCTTGGCCAGAACGGCGCGGTTCCGCTCCGTCACGGCGATCCAGTAGCGATAGGTGCGGCCGTCGCCCTGGGCCTGCGGACCGCGGCCGAGGTTGAACTGGACCCGGGTGTGAACCGTGATCGGCTGGTCCGACTGGTAGGCGCAGTCGGATACCAGACCCTCGATCTCGCCAGTGAAGCCGACATTGGCCATGGTCACCCGGTCGCCGGTCAGTTCGACATAGCGTGCGGCGTCGTACAGCACCTTCACATAAGGGCAGGGGCCGGCGGCGGCGCTGCGGCGCAGGGGGGCGATGCGCGGCGGGCGCGGACGGTCCTCCGTCGAGCCGTCTTCCTGTTCGCGCTGCCCGGGGCTCTGACCCGGGCGGCCCTGCTGGCCTTGCGGATACTGGGCGCTGGCGGCGGTCGGAACGACCATGACCGACACGGCAGCGGCGGCGAGGGCCGAGGCCAGGGTAACCTTGAGGACGCGACGCATCGAATATTCTTCCGGAAACGAGGAGGTGCGGCGACAGCCCGACGCGGGGCGCACGCTGGTTGCTGATAGCGGCTAAACCGAGGCGCGGCAAACCCGCGCGAGCCTAAAGCGCAGTGGCGAGGAGGCCCCCGAACGACTAGGTTCAGCTCATGACCCTCCAAGCGCCTGTCCGGCCGCCCGCGAAGCTCCCTCTAACCGTCCGTCTGGCCACGCCGCGCGGCTTTTGCGCGGGCGTCGACCGGGCCATCCAGATCGTCGAGCGGGCGCTCGAGAAATATGGCGCGCCCGTCTATGTGCGGCATGAGATCGTCCACAATCGCCACGTCGTCGACCGGCTCAAGGCCATGGGCGCGATCTTCGTCAAGGAACTGGACGACTGCCCCGACGACCGGCCCGTGGTCTTTTCCGCCCATGGCGTGCCCAAGTCGGTGCCGGCGACGGCGCGGGCGCGCCAGATGCTGTATCTCGACGCCACCTGCCCGCTGGTCTCCAAGGTCCATGTCGAGGCCGAACGCCATCACGCCGCCGGTCGGCACATTATCCTGATCGGCCATGCCGGTCACCCGGAAGTGGTCGGCACCATGGGCCAGCTGCCCTCGGACGCCATCAGCCTGATCGAGACGGTCGCGGACGCCGAGGCCTTCCAGCGGCCGGGCGATGCGCCGCTGGCCTACGCCACCCAGACCACCCTCTCGGTCGATGACACGGCGGAGGTGCTCGCCACCCTTAAGCGCCGCTTCCCCGAGCTGCCGGACCCCCACAAGGAAGACATCTGCTACGCGACCACCAATCGCCAGGAGGCGGTCAAGCGGCTGGGCGCGGGTTGCGACCTGGTTCTTGTGGTCGGATCGAAGAACTCCTCGAACTCCGTGCGGCTGGTCGAGGTGGCGATGCGCGCCGGGGCGAAGGACGCTCGCCTCGTGGACGACGCCGGCCAGGTCAACTGGTCGTGGATGGACGGCGTCTCGACGCTCGGGATCACCGCCGGGGCCTCGGCCCCCGAGCGGCTGATCGAGGAACTGGTTGACGCCGTTCGGGCACGCTTCGACGCCGATGTGATCGAGGACGCGGGCGAGCGGGAAACCGTGACCTTCAAACTTCCCCGCCTTCTCACGGCCTGAGGTCGATCCGGCGGTTCGCCGTCATCTGCGGTTTGCAAATCTTTGCTTCGGTGCGCCGGGGCATGACATGGCCTCCAGCACACTCTCGGAGCCGATGATGGACCTGGACCGCCGCCGCCTTCTTCTCGCCGCCGGTGGCGGGGCGCTCATGATACCCGCGATTGCGAGAGCCATGAGCATCGACGCCGATGTCCGGACCGGGACCGTGGCCGACGTCGGGCATGTCGTCATCCTGATGCAGGAGAACCGGTCCTTCGATCACTATTTCGGAGCCATGAAGGGCGTGCGGGGCTTTGCGGACCGCTTCCCCATCCCGGTCGCCGACGCGCCCGGTCGCGTGGGCAAGACCTGCTGGGTCCAGGCCAATCCGGCAGGGCCCGACCGGCCGCCGCTGGTGTCGCCCTTTCCGCTGAACACGGTCGAGGACTTCCGCTTCATGCGGGTGGAGGGGACGCCTCACACTTGGCCCGACGGCCAGGCAGCCTGGGACGAGGGGCGAATGGGCGCGTGGCCGGCGGCCAAGAACGAGCATTCGATGGGGTATTTCCGCGAAGACGACATTCCGTTCCAGTGGACCGGGACGAATGACCCGACGGGGACGATGGGCGGTCCCTCGATCTCCAACTCCCACGACGCCCTGGTCGCGGACGGCGGCCACCCGGACAGCTACCGCTGGACCACCTATCCCGAGCGCCTTCAGGCCGCCGGGGTGAGCTGGCGCATCTACCAGGACATGGCTGACAACTTCACCGACAACCCCGTGGCCGGCTTCAAGACCTTCCGGGACAGTCATGCCCGAGCCCCAGGGTCGGACCCGCGCCTCGCCGCCCTGGGCCTGAGCACCCACACCCTGACCGGACTGGCCGAGGACGTCCTGTCCGGCGCGCTGCCCCAGGTATCGTGGATCGTGGCCCCGGCGAAGGATTCCGAACACCCGGGCCCGTCCAGTCCGGCCCAGGGTGCTGACTACACGGCCCGGGTGATCGAGGCTCTGACCGCCGATCCGAAGGTCTGGGCCCGAACCGTGCTGCTCGTGATGTTCGATGAGAACGACGGCTTCTTCGACCATGCGCCACCGCCTGCGCCGCCCTCGCTGGATGGCCGCGCGGCCTCACCCGCCATGGGCGGCTCCACAGTCGAAACCACCGGCGAATATCATCTCGCGACCACGCCCAGCGAAGCCGCGACCGAACGCCCGGAGTTCATGGGTCGCCCCTATGGACTGGGTCCCCGCGTCCCGATGTATGTCATTTCCCCCTGGAGCCGGGGCGGCTGGGTAAACTCCCAGGTCTTCGACCACACCTCGGTGATCCGCTTTCTGGAGACCCGCTTCGGCGTCATGGAGCCCAACATCTCCCCCTGGCGGCGCGAGGTCTGCGGCGACCTGACGACCGCCTTCGATTTCAGCGCCCCCAACGCCCCCTTCACCGGAACCCTTCCGTCGACCCGCGAGACGGCGGCCCGCGCGGCCGCCCTGCCCGGACGCTCTACGCCGGCCACGCCCGGTGTGCCCGGCGTCCCCGTTCAGGCCGTCGGTGCCAGGCCGTCCCGCGCCCTGCCCTATGACCTGGGTGTCGAGGAGGACCGTGAAGGCGGCGCGCTCGGCCTGACCTTCCGCAACGACGGCCGCGCCGGGGCGGTGTTCCATGTCTACAACCGGCTGCGACTGGATCAGGCGCCCCGGCGCTATACGGTCGGTGCGGGACGCGCCCTGCGCGGCGTCTGGGAGCCCGGTGCCTATGATCTCTGGGTTCTGGGACCCAACGGCTTTCATTGTCATTTCATCGGCGACGCCGCATCCGGGGAGCTGAGCCTGTCGGTTTCTCATGACGCCGGCGGGGGTCAGCTCGTGCTCGCGGTCGCCAACTCCGGTGCGGCAGCAGGACAGATCGAGGTCGCCGGGGTCTATGGGACCGGGACGGCGTGGCGGGCCAATGTCGCGCCCGGCAGTTCTGTTCGCAGGCAGTGGCCGGTCGCGGACCACGGCTGGTATGACCTCACCCTCACCTGCGACGGCGCGAACGGGTATCTCAGACGTCTTGCGGGGCGGCTTGAGACTGGCGCTGATTCGATCAGTGATCCGGCCATGGGCGGCCCCGCGATCCTGGATCAGGCGAGGCGTGCGAGGCTGACCGCCTGAGCCGGACTTGCGCAAGCGGAGCCTTTGCCGTTCGCTGGCGTTGAAGCTGCTCACCACGGGACATCTCCATGCGCCGCATTCGCCCTGTCTTCGCCTCCGTTTCGGCCCTTGTCCTGTTTGCAGCGGCGGCCTGCTCGCCTGAAGCTGAGGCACCGCCCGCGCCGGTCACGCCGTCCCCGACACCCGCCGCAACGCCAGCGCCGCCGGTGAGCTATGCGTGCGAAAGCGGCCAGTCGGTCACGGTCGCCTATCCGGATACGGCGACTGCCCAACTGACTTACAAGGGCCAGAGCTACACCCTTCGCACGGTCCAGTCGGCGTCCGGCGCCCGCTTTGCCGGCTCCGGGATCGAATGGTGGAGCGCCACGCGAGACGGTTCGGAGAGCGCCACCCTCAGCCGCCTCGGCCCCAATGAGGATGTCGGCGTCGCCGTGCTGGAGCGGTGCAGCCGCCCGTCGTCCGGCCCCGTGGCACCCGGTCCGCTCCCGGGCCAGCAGCCCGCGCCGGGTGGGGTGCTGCCCACCGCTGCACCATGTCGTGGCCCACAGCTGAAACTGTCCGCGGACGGCGGCGACGCGGGGGCGGGGAACCGTGTCTCCATCCTCGGCGTCCAGAACGTCAGTGCCCAGGCCTGCAGTCTGACGGGCTATCCGACGGTGGTGCTGCAGGACCGGCAGGGCCGCAACCTGACTTCGATTCGCGCCGACCAGACCCTGGGCAGCTATTTCCGGCAGGGTCAGGCCCCGACTCCGGTTGAGCTCGCGCCCCAGGCCAAGGCCTTCTTCGACATCGCCTGGAATGTTGTGCCGAACGAAGGAAACGGGGAGACGACCTGTCCGTCCGCGACCCGCATCCGGATGACAGCGCCTGGCGACACTTCGCCGGTCTCGCTGGCCCAGGCCTTCACCCCCTGTGGCGGCCGCATCCGGGTCAGCCCGTTCCGGCCGGTCGCCGAGCCCGCCCCGGAACCGGCCCCCGCCGCCACGACGAAGCTCTAGGGGGGTTCAAACGCGGCCTGAAACGGCGTAGCGGAGCGCGCATGACAGCCAGTTTTCACGACCGCGTCCGCGCGGAACTCGCCGATATCGACGCCCAGGGTCTGACCAAGCCCGAACGCATCATTGCCTCCCGTCAGGGACCGGTGATCAGGGTCGGCGGCCGCGACGTGCTGAATTTCTGCGCCAACAACTACCTCGGCCTCGCCGGGGATGAGCGGGTGACGCAGGCGGGCATCGCGGCGCAACAGAAATGGGGAGCCGGCACGGCCTCGGTCCGCTTCATCTGCGGCACGCTGGAGATTCACAAGGAACTGGAACGCGCCGTCGCCGACTATCTCGGCTTTGAGGACACCATCCTGTTCGCCGCCGCCTTCGACGCCAACGGCGGCATCTTCGAGCCGCTGTTCGGGGCAGACGACGCGATCGTCTCGGACAGCCTGAACCACGCTTCGATCATCGACGGCGTGAGGCTGTGCAAGGCCAAGCGCTATCGGTTCGCCAACTCGGACATGGACGACCTCGAGACCCAGCTCAAACAGGCCCGGGCGGACGGGGCGCGCGAGATCGTCATCGCCACCGACGGCGCCTTCTCCATGGACGGCTATATCGCCAAGTTGAAGGACATCCGGGCGCTGGCCGACAAATACAGCGCCCTGATCATGGTCGACGACTGCCACGCCACCGGCTTCCTCGGTCCGCAGGGCCGCGGCTCCTATGCGCACCACGGGGTCGAGATCGACTTCCTGACCGGCACCTTCGGCAAGGCGCTGGGCGGCGCCATGGGCGGCTTCATCTGCGCAACCTCGGAAGTCGTGGCCCTGCTGAAGCAGCGAGCGCGGCCCTATCTGTTCTCCAACGCCCTGGCACCGGCCGTTTGCGGCTCGTCGCTGGAAGCCATCCGCATCGCCGGCGGCGACGAGGGTGACGCCCTGCGCAAACAGCTGTTCGCCAATGCCGTCCGTTACCGCGCCGCCATGAACGACGCCGGCTTCACCCTGCTGCCCGGCGAGCATCCGATCATTCCGGTCATGCTGGGCGACGCCAAACTGGCGCAGGACTTCGCTGCCCGGGCCCTGGAGCTCGGCGTCTATGTCATCGGCTTCAGCTTCCCGGTGGTGCCGCGCGGCCAGGCCCGCATCCGCACCCAGATGTCGGCGGCGCATACCTTCGAACAGATTGATCAAACGGTCGCGGCGTTCACGACGGCCGGCAAGGAATTGGGAGTTATCTGATGGCTGACACCATGAAGGCCCTGGCCAAGACCCGGCCCGAAGTCGGCCTTGAGTTGATCGACGCGCCGATCCCCGTCGCCGGTCCCGAGGATGTGCTGATCCGGGTCAAGCGCACCGCCGTCTGCGGCACCGATATCCACATCTGGAACTGGGACGAGTGGTCCCAGAAGAATGTGCCCGTGCCGATGATCACTGGCCACGAGTTCGCCGGCGAGATCGTCGCCATCGGCAAGGATGTCGACCGCCGCTTGAAGGTCGGCCATCGGGTTTCGGCCGAGGGCCACGTCATCGACCTGAACTCCGAAGCGGCCCGGGCGGGCCATTTCCATCTCGACCCCGACACCCGCGGCATCGGCGTCAACCGTCAGGGTGCCTTCGCCGAGTTCGTCGTGGCCCCGGCCTTCAACGTCATCGAACTTCCGGACGACGTGCCCTATGAAATCGGCTCGATCCTCGATCCCTTCGGCAACGCCGTGCATACGGCGCAGCAGTTCGACCTGCTGGGCGAGGATGTGCTGGTAACCGGCGCCGGTCCGATCGGGATGATGGCCGCCGCGGTCGCCCGCCATGCCGGTGCCCGCACCGTGGTCCTGACCGACATCAACGACTTCCGCCTCGAGCTGGCTCAGAAGGGGGCGCCGGGCGTCCGGACCGTGAACACGACACGCGAGGACCTGAAGGACGTCATGCACGAGCTCGGCCTCAAGGTCGGCTTCGACGTGGCGCTGGAGATGTCGGGTTCGCCGATCGCCTTCAAACAGTGTGTCGACACCCTGATCATGGGCGGCGGCATGGCCATGCTGGGCATTCCCTCAAAGCCGATGGAGACCGACTGGGGTGCCATCATCCTCAAGGCCCTGACCATCAAGGGCGTCTACGGCCGTGAGATGTTCACGACCTGGCGCAAGATGCTGGGCCTGCTCAAGGCCGGGCTCGACCTGACGCCGCTGATCACCCACCAGATGGGCTATGAGCGTTTCGAGGAAGGCTTCGAGGCGATGCGTTCCGGCCAGTCGGGCAAGGTCGTGCTCAACTGGGACAAGGCGGCCTGAGGGGGCGACCGCGATGGTCGCCCGTCCCATCGTGTTGTTTCTGGAAGGCGAGGGGACGGACGCGCGCGGTCGCTCCGTGTTCGACATACTCTCGATGAACGATGTGGCTCTTGAGCGGACGCACGATTTCATCCAGTGGCTGTTTCCCCTGCCTGAGCCCTCGGCCGCCATACCGGATTCACCGGTACTGACGCCGGCCGACATCCAGGCCATTCGCGTCTCGGAACTTGCGCCGATCGCCCTCGCCGGCGCGACCGATCGTATGACCGCCTTCTACCAGACGACCCACGACTGGCTGATGCCGAACGATCACAACCACCGGCGCATTACACGGATCATACGGTCGCTGCGCCTGCTTGTCGGGGACGCCGAGGCGGATGCCTTCCATGCCGTCATTCTGGCGCGAGTCGAGGCGACGCGGGCACCAGTCAGCGCCCGCAGCCGCGGCTACTGGGCGACGGCCTGATCGATCAGGCGGCGGCTCCCACTTGACCCGGGCGTCTGGCCGGTCGAGGGCAAGGCGATGAACTATCGCCACAGCTTTCACGCCGGAAATTTCGCCGACATCGTCAAACACGCCCTGCTGCTGTGGCTGCTTGAGCGGCGGCAAGTGCAAGGGCCGGTCAGCGTCATCGACACCCATGCGGGAGCCGGCCGCTACGACCTGACCGGCGACGCTACACGCTCGAAGGAGGCCGAGGCCGGTATCGCCCGGCTGATGGCCGCTGCCGACCGGCCGCCGCTGATCGAGGCACTGGCGGCCGAGGTGGCGCGACTGAATCCCGATGGCGGCGTGACCTTCTATCCGGGCTCGCCGCTGCTGATCGCCGGACGGCTGGGCGAGGAGGACCGCTACGTCGGCTTCGAACTGAATCCGCCGGTGCTGGACCTGCTGACTGAGGCGCTTGAGGCGTTTCCGCAGGCCATGGCCCAGGGCGGCGACGGCTATGACCAGGCGCGGACCTGGGCGGCGGAGGCGACGGGTGCCTTCGTCCTGATCGATCCGCCGTTCGAACAGCCTGACGACTACAATCGCGCCGCCGACACGGCCGCAGCGATTGCGCGGGCCGATCCGCGGGCGACGGTGGCGATCTGGACGCCGCTGAAGGACATGGAGACCTTCGACGGCTTCCTGCGCCGGCTGGATCAGGCGGGCATCAAGCGGATGCTGGTGGCCGAGGCGCGGCTGCGGCCCCTGACGGACCCGATGAAGATGAACGGCTGTGCGCTGGTCGTTCTGAACCCGCCGCAGGGGGCCGAAGAGGCAGCCAATGAGGTCTGCGACTGGGTCGCGGAGACGCTGGGCGGCGCGACCGCCCGGTCCGAAGTCTGGATGACAGGCTGATCTGCTATTCGATGACCTCGCCCGCCTCATAGAGGTGGGGTTCGAAGGTGGCGATGGCCATGATCGGCTCCATCGCCGCATTGACGGCGGCGCTGCGGGCCATGGATTTCCAGTCGGCAGCCGAGCGCCAGACCGCGTGCACCGCCGCCACCTTGCCGTTCAGACCGCGGTGCAGGGTCGCCGATATGAAGCCGTCGGCTTCGCGCTGTGCCCGCACCATGACGCCGATCAGTTCCATGAGCGTATCCATTCGCTCCGGCTCGCAGCGGTAGACATTGATCAGGACGACTGGCTCTGGGGCAGGTTCGGTCATTGCGCGCCCTTAGCCGACCGCTCTTCCCCCGTCTTGCGCCATCGCCCATATCTTTTGCGTCGAGGAGACCCGAATGACCCGCATCGCGATTCTGGAGACCGGTGCCCCGCCGCCCGCCCTGAAGGCGGCGCACGGCGACTATCCGGCGATGTTCCGGGACCTGCTCGGAGATGGCTTCGAGTTTCAAACATTCGACGTGCAGTCGGGAGATTTGCCCGACCCTGCGGGCTTCGATGCGGCGATCATCACCGGCTCGTCGGCGGGAGTCTATGAGACCGACCGCTGGATCGCTGACCTGCTGGACTGGATCCGGGCGGCGAAGGACCGGACCAGACTGGTCGGTGTCTGTTTTGGTCATCAGGCCATGGCGCAGGCGCTGGGCGGGCGCGTCGAGAAGTCGGAGCGCGGGTGGGGCGTGGGTCTGCACCGCTATCAGGTCGCCTCGCCCGAGCCGTGGATGACCCCGGCCGCCGCGACCGTCGCCATTCCGGCCTCTCATCAGGATCAGGTGGTCGAGGCACCGTCGGACGCGCGCGTCATCCTGCGCAGCGACTTCACGCCGTTCGCCGGACTGGCCTGGGGCGAGGACGCGATCTCGATGCAGCCCCATCCCGAGTTCTCTTCGGCCTTTGCGACCGAGCTGACGGCCGGACGGCACGACCGGATCGACCCGGCGCTGGTGGCGCGGGCGGTGGACAGTCTGAAGGCGGCGGATGATCGTGGCGTCGTCGGCGGCTGGATCCGCGCGTTCCTGACGGCCTGAGGACGTCCCGCCATGCCCGTGCCCGTCGGTTATTCCGGCAAGCCGCTGATCCAGAAGCTGGGTCTCAAGGAAGCTCAGGTCCTGAAGCCGGTCGGGGCACCGGAGGCCTATGCCGAGTGGATCGCGCCGCTACCGCCCGGCGCGGTGGTCGACGTCGACGCCGCCGTGGCTGACCTCGTCCACCTGTTCGTCGGTGATCGCGCCGGTCTGGAGCACGGCGCCGCCACAGCTCTGGCGGCGGTCAGGCCGGGCGGCATGCTTTGGGTGTCCTGGCCCAAGAAGACCTCGACCCTGTTTCGCGACCTGACCGAAGACGGCCTGCGCGAGATCCTGCTGCCGACGGGCTGGGTCGATGTGAAGGTCTGTGCGGTCAGCGCCGACTGGTCCGGCCTGAAATTCCTGAGGCGCAAGACCTAGGGCCACTTCACCATTGGCGGCATCGAGCTGAGGATGGACTCCACGTTGCCGCCGGTCTTGAGGCCGAACATGGTGCCGCGGTCGTAGAGCAGGTTGAACTCTTCCGCCGTCCAGGGCTCGGCCATTCGCCCGCGAACGATGGTCGAATAGGCGTCGAGGAAATTCACGCCGACATCGCGAGTGAAGGCGAAGTCCTTCGCAAAGTCTCCGCTGTCTTGGTGGTCGTAGAAGATGCCGCCCGTGCCGCGCGGTTCGTTGCGGTGGGGCAGGAAGAAATACTCGTCGCACCAGGCCTTGAATTTCGCATGCCATGATCCGTCTTTGGCCGGGTCGTGGGCGTCGCAGGCCGCCTTCATGGCGGCGTGGAAGGCGAGGGTGTCGGGGTGGTCCTGCCGCCGGTCGACGTCGAGCACGGGCGTCAGATCGCCGCCGCCGCCGAACCAGCTTTTCGTCGTGGCGATAAAGCGGGTGTTCATATGCACCGCCGGCACGCGGGGACTGACCGGATGGGCGATCAGGCTGATGCCGGTGGCGAAGAAGCGCGGGTCCTCGGCCGCGCCGGGCACGCCCTTCGCATAGTCGGCGGGAAAGGTCCCGTGCACGGTCGAGACGTGGACGCCGACCTTTTCGAACAGCCGTCCATGCATCATTCCCATGACGCCGCCGCCACCCTCGGGCCGTTCCCAGGGGGTGCGCACGAAGCGGCCCGGCTCGCCGGGGAAGAGGTCAGCGGGCGCCGCGTCCTCCAGCGCCTCGAAACCGGCGTGGATGCGGTCGCGCAGGGTCTCGAACCAGGCGCGGGCTTCGGCCTTCTTTTGATCGAGGGTCAGGTCGTCGGTTTTGGTCATGGGGCGTCCTGTAGTTGGCTTTTCTGCTTTCGTCATTCCGGGCGAAGCGCAGCGAAGACCCGGAATGACGAAAGCCGTGGGAGCGACCCCGCTCGCCGGCCTTGCCTTCGCCGCCTCCTCTGCCACTGTCCGGCGTCGCATCTCCGGGAGCCTGTCATGATCCGCACCGTCCTTCTGACCACCGTCGCCGCCGCCCTGATGGCCGGCCCCGTTCTGGCGCAGACTGCCGATGCCTCGGGGGAGGGGAGGGCGCGACGGATTCTGGAGCGGACGCCCCTGATCGATGGGCACAACGACCTGCCGTGGGCCCTGCGCCAGAACCACGGCAATGATCCCCACTCGGTCGACCTGACCGCCAATCTCGACGCCTCGACTCAGCTGCATACCGACATCCCCCGACTGCGCGCCGGCGGAATGGGCGGCCAGTTCTGGTCGGTCTATGTCCCCGCCTCGATGACCCCGCCCGATGCGGCTGTGGCGACCTTTGAGCAGATCGACACGGTCAAGCGGCTGGTCGCCGCCCACCCCGACGTCTTTGAATTGGCCAACACCGCCGACGACATCCAGCGCATCCACCGCCGCGGCCGGATCGCCAGCCTGATCGGCATGGAGGGCGGCTATTCGATCGACGACTCGCTCGGTCTGCTGCGCGAGTTCTACGACGCAGGCGCCCGCTACATCACCCTGACCCATTCGCGCACCACGACCTGGGCGGACGCCGCCACCGACGCACCGAAATGGGGTGGGCTGTCGCCGTTCGGGGAGGAGGTCGTGCGCGAGATGAACCGGCTGGGGATGATGGTCGATCTGAGCCACGTCTCGGAAGAGACAATGCTGGACGCCATGCGGGTATCCGATGCGCCGGTGATATTCTCCCATTCGTCTGCGCGGGCGGTGACGGCCCATCCGCGCAACGTGCCCGACAGCGTCCTGCGGCAGATGGCGGCTGACGGCGGGGTGGTGATGGTGACCTTCGTGCCGGGCTTCGTCTCCGAGACAGTACGGACCTGGAACAGCGCCCGCTCGGCCGAGGACGCGCGGCTCAAATCGCTGAACCCCGGTGACCCGGCGGCGGTGACGGCCGGGCTTGCGGCCTGGTCGACGGCCCATCCCCAACCGGTCGCGACGATCGCCGACGTGGTCGCCCACATCCAGCATATCCGCAATGTGGCGGGCATCGATCATGTCGGCCTGGGCGGCGACTATGACGGGGTCGATTCCCTGCCGGTCGGGCTGGAGGGGGTAGACGCCTATCCCCGGCTGCTGGCCGCCCTGATGGCCAGCGGCTGGACCGAGGCGGACATCCGCAAACTGGCTGGCGAAAATGCGCTGCGGGTGATGCGGGCGGTGGAGGCGACGGCGGCCGGCAAGCGCGGCGAGCGGCCGAGCCTGGCCCAGCTGCCGGCGGCGGGGGCGCCGGAGTAACCCTCTCCCAGTGGGAGAAGGATCAGGATTGCCGCCGCAACCCCTCCCACAGCGCGATCCCAGCGCTGACCGACAGGTTCAGCGACCGCGCCTCGGGCTGAATGGGAATCACCACGCGCGCATCCGCCGCTTCATGCACGAAGTCCGGGGCCCCGGACGGTTCGCTGCCGAACAGCAGGACGTCGTCGGGTTTGAAGACGAATTCGTTCAGGGGCGTCGCACCCTTCGTTGTGAACAGCACGAGGCGGCCGGGCCCGCGGTTGCGCTGGAACGTGTCCCAGTCTGCGTGCCGCGTCATATGGCCCAGCGGGCCGTAGTCCAGCGCGGCGCGCTTCATCGCCCGGTCGTCGAAACGGAAGCCGGCGGGTTCGATGACGTGCAATTCCACCCCGAAACAGGCGCTCAATCGGATGCAGGCGCCGACGTTCTGGGGAATGGCCGGTTGAAAAAGGGCGAGACGCATTCTAAGGCCCTCATACGCGCGGCCCGGGGGCTTGTCGCGGCTCGAAATGCGACCGTTTCTCAAAGAGGCGGCGCCGTTTGCGGCGATGAGCCGCAACGCCGGGCCGGGTCAGATCGACGGGAAGGCGCTAAAGCATCCATGCCGCGATTGATCGGGCCCTTACGGCCCCGGACTGCGGCGTACGAGGAGTAAGACGTGGCCGAATCGGTCGTGACTGAGAACGGTGAGGGCGGCGACGCCACCCGTCGGGACTTCATCCATATCGCGGCAGGCGCTGCGGCTGTGGGCGCCGGGGCCATGCTGGCGTGGCCCTTGATCAATTCAATGAACCCGGCCGCGGATACGCTGGCGCTGGCGTCCATCGAATTCGACATGACGAAGGTCCAGGAAGGCCAGCAGATCGTCATCAAATGGCAGGGCAAGCCGGTGTTCGTGCGCTACCGCACCCCGCGCGAGCTCCAGGAAGCCGTTTCGACGCCGCTGTCGGCGCTGAAGGATCCCCAGGCCGACGCCGACCGCGTCAAGGCCGGTCATTCACAATACCTGGTCGTGCTGGGCAACTGCACTCACCTGGGCTGTATCCCGACCTTCGGGTCCGGTGATTTCGGCGGCTGGTTCTGCCCCTGCCACGGCTCGCACTACGACACCTCGGGCCGAATCCGTAAGGGCCCGGCGCCTGCCAACCTCGTCGTGCCGGAGTACGCCTACCTCTCCGACACCCGCATCAAGATCGGCTGAGGGCGAGACCGATGAGCGATCACGAATCCACCTACGTCCCGAAGACCGGCATCGAGAAATGGCTCGACACCCGTCTGCCGATCATCCGCTTCGGCGCTGACTATATGGCGCTGCCGACCCCGAGGAACCTGAACTACTGGTGGACCTTTGGCGGCATTCTGGCCCTCTGCCTGGTGATCCAGATCGCCACCGGCGTGATCCTGGCCATGCACTATGTGCCCAATACCGAACTGGCCTTTGCCTCGGTCGAGCGCATCATGCGCGACGTCAACGGCGGCGACCTGATCCGCTACACCCACGCCAACGGGGCCTCGATGTTCTTCATCGCGGTCTATCTGCACATGCTGCGCGGCCTCTACTACGGCTCGTACAAGGCGCCGCGCGAGATGATCTGGATCGTCGGCTGCCTGATCTTCTTCCTGATGATCGCCACCGCCTTCCTGGGCTACGTCCTGCCGTGGGGCCAGATGTCCTACTGGGGCGCCGAGGTGATCACCAATCTGATCGGGGCCATTCCGGTCGTCGGTGAGCCGATCCTGATCTGGCTGCGCGGTGGCCCGGCGATCGACAACGCCACGCTGAACCGCTTCTTCTCGCTGCACTATCTGCTGCCGTTCGTGATCGCCGGCTGCGTGGTCCTGCACCTGTGGGCGCTGCACGCGGCGGGCCAGAACAACCCGGTCGGCATCCTGATCCCGAAGGACCGTGAGAAGAAGGACACCCTGCCCTTCCACCCCTATTTCACGGTCAAGGACGGGTTCGCCATCATCCTGTTCCTGATGCTGTTCGCGCTGTTCGTCTTCTTCATGCCGAACGCCCTGGGCCACGCCGACAACTACATCCCTGCCAATCCGCTGGTGACCCCGGCGCACATCGTGCCCGAGTGGTACATGCTGCCGTTCTACGCGATCCTGCGCGCCGTCCCCGACAAGTTCGGCGGCGTGGTGGCGATGTTTGGCTCGATCGGCGTGCTGTTCATCCTGCCGTGGCTGGATACGTCCAAGGTGCGCTCGATGCGTTACCGCCCGACGATGCGGACCTTCTTCATCATCTTCGTGATCGTGGGTCTGATCCTCGGCTGGTGCGGGGCGCAGCTGCCCGACGCGCCGGTGATCGGGACCTTCAAGACCTTCATCCTGATCGATGGCGACCTGAACAGCTATCTGTGGCTGACCCGGTTCGCGACGGCCTACTATTTCGCCTTCTTCTTCATCATCATGCCCCTGGTGGGCCTGCGCGAGACGCCGCAAACGATCCCGGCGACGATCTCCGAGCCGGTCCTTTCGGGTGCCGAAGAGACGAAGGGCTGAGCGGGACCATGACCCTCAAGACGAATATCCGCGCCATGAAGAAGACCCTGGTCCTGATCGCCGCCGCAGCCGGCCTGACCTTCGCGGCCCAGCCCGCGCTGGCTGCGGGCAGCCCGCACGAACTTCGCAACGGCGGTTTCAGCTTCGAAGGGCCGTTCGGCAGCTTCGACCAGGGCCAGCTGCAACGGGGCTACAAGGTGTACCGCGAGGTCTGCGCCGCGTGCCACAGCATGGACCTGATGCATTTCCGCACCCTGGCCGAGCCGGGCGGTCCGTTCTTCAGCGCGGACCAGGTCAGTCCGGCCGAGAACCGCTGGGTCAAGGCGCTGGCGAAAGAGGTCCAGGTCGCGGACATCGACACCGAGACCGGCGAGCCTTTGATGCGTGAGGGCACCGCCGCCGACCGCTTCCCCAATCCCTATCCGAACGCCACCGCAGCCGCTGCGGCGAACGGCGGGGCGGCCCCGCCTGACCTGTCGGTCATGGCCAAGGCCCGCCATGGCGGCGCCAACTACATCTATTCGCTGCTGACCGGCTATGCCGCCGTGCCGCAGGGCCTGCAGATGCGACCCGGCCAGAACTACAACATGTATATGGCCGGCGACCTCACGCCCTTCATGCCGGAGGGTGCCCATGTGCCGCCGGGCGGCTTCATCGCCATGCCGGCACCGCTGACCGCCGGTCAGGTGACCTATGACGACGGGACCAACGCTTCGGTCGACCAGATGGCCAAGGATGTGGCCGCCTATATCGCCTGGGCCTCCGACCCGCGTCAGATCGAGCGCAAGCAGACCGGCCTGGGCGTGCTGATCTTCCTCTTCATCTTCGCGGGGATCACCTATCTGAGCTACCGCCGGATCTGGCAGGGCGTGGCTCACTAGGCCTTCCGCTCCGAACCTGAGTGAATGACCCGTCGACGCACCAGCGTCGGCGGGTTTTTTCATGCGCGCTTGCGGTAACCGCGAGAGTACTTTAAGATACAAAGTACAGGGGGGATCCGCTGATGAAACCGTTCACCTGCCTCGCGTTCGCCGCCGTCCTGCTGGCCGCCCCTGTCGCGGTCCATGCCCAGATGCCCGCCTCTCCCAATGGCTCCGACGCCCAGCGCGCGGCGATGGATCGTCTCGACTTCATGGATGGCGAATGGCGTGGCGAGGCGACGATCCACGGTCCGGGCGGAACCATGACCCTGACCCAGACGGAGCGCGTCGGACCGATGCTGGGGGGCTCTATCAAGGTCATCGAGGGACGCGGCTTTGCCGCCGACGGCTCGACCCAGTTCAACGCCATGGCCACAGTGTCATGGGACGCGCGCGCTGGACGGTACGGTTTCCGCTCTTACGCCCAGGGCTATTCGGGCGACTATCAATTCGAGGTCACCGATGACGGCTTCCGCTGGGAAACGCCGGCCGGTCCGAATGCGAAGATCCAGTATGTGGCCGTGGTGCGTGACGGGACCTGGCACGAGGTCGGGACATTTGTCGCCGAGGGCCAGCCGCCGCGTCAGATGATCGAGATGCGACTGACCCGGATCGGCGACACCGACTGGCCGGCGGGGGGCGCCATCGATCCGGCACCCTGATCGAGGGACCCGCATCGACAGTTTCAAGACGGCGCCCTAACGTCCCGGCCTCTGATTTCGGCTGAGGGTGTCACTGTCCATGCGTCTGTTTTCGACCGCCGCCGTGCTTGCCGCCGTGGCCCTGGTTTCCGGCTGCGCCGCCACGGACATGGGGGGCACCTCCTCACCGAACGCTCCGGCCGCGACCTTCGACGCCGCCCGCCTCTCCGAGCATGTGCGGGTGCTGGCCGACGACAGCTTCCAGGGACGCGGCATCGCCACCCCGGCCGAGGACATGACCATCCGCTATCTGAGCGAGCAGTATGCCGCCGCGGGCTTCCAGCCCGGCGGCGCGAACGGCGCGTGGACACAGGATGTGGCCCTGAACCGCTTCACTGCCTCCAACTTCCGGGGCGTCCGGCTGAACGTCGGCGGCGAGGCCATTCCGCTGACGCAGGGCCAGCAGATCACCATCTCGACCCGCCTGCCGGGCAACCACGTCATGTTGACGGACGCGCCGCTGGTCTTCGTCGGCTACGGCATCAAGGCCCCCGAGCGGAACTGGGACGACTTCAAGGACGTCGACGTCCGCGGCAAGATCATCGTCGTGCTGGTCAATGACGCAGACTTCGAGGAGCCGGCGCTGAACACCTTCAATGGCCGGGCCATGACCTACTACGGCCGCTGGACCTACAAGTACGAGGAGGCGGCCCGTCAGGGTGCCGCCGGCGTCATCATCGTCCATGAGACGGCCCCGGCCTCCTATGGCTGGGCCACGGTCCAGAACAGCTGGTCGGCTCCGCAGTTCGACATCGTCCGGGCCAATGCCGCCGCCGAGCGGGTGGCGATGGAGGCCTGGGTGCAGCGCGACGTCGCGGTCGATCTGTTCCGCCGCGCCGGACTCGACTTCGACTCCCTCAAGGTCAGTGCCCGCAGCCGCGAATTCCGTCCTGTGGCGCTGACGGGGGCAACGTTCAGCGGCACGTTCGACGTCGCCACCAGCCGCGTCGTCACCCGCAACGTCATCGCCCGCCTGCCTGGCTCGACCCATCCGGACGAGACCATCCTCTACACCGGGCACTGGGACCACATCGGCGTGGGCGAGCCTGATGCCAACGGCGACGCCATCTTCAACGGCGCGGTCGACAATGCGACGGGCACCGCTGGCCTGCTGGAGCTGGCCCGCATCTGGGGCGCCGGTCCGCGACCCGAACGGTCGATCGTCATGATCAGTTTCACGGCGGAGGAAAGCGGTCTGCTGGGCTCGGAGTTCTACGCCGCCAATCCCGTCTATCCGCTGGCCACGACGGTCGCGGGCTTCAACATCGACGCCATGAACGTCTATGGCCGGGTCGCTGACGTCGACATCATCGGCTCGGGCCAGTCGGACCTGGACGCCCGCGTTACCGCCGAAGCAACGGCGCAGGGCCGCACCGCCAAGCCGGACGGCAATCCGGCCTCGGGCAGCTATTTCCGCTCGGACCACTTCCCGCTCGCGAAGCGCGGCGTGCCCATGGCCTATGTCGACGGCGGCGGGGCGTTCCGGGACGAGCCGATCGTAGCGCGCGATGCCGCCCGTTCGGAATACGGCTCGCGCCGCTACCACCAGGCCGACGACGAATGGTCGCCTTCGTGGGACCTGAGCGGCCAGGTCGAGGACCTGCAGCTGATCTTCAACATCGGCCGCGACCTCGCCAACAGCCGCGACTGGCCGGAATGGATGCCGGGCTCGGAGTTCGGCCCGGCGCGCGCGCCGAGCGCGAGCCAGCGGCGGTAAGGCAAGGCGTTCTCCCTCCCCTTCATGGGGAGGGTGGTCGCGTAGCGGCTTCGCAATTCCCCACCCTGTCGCCGCTCCGCGTCGAAATCCCTCCCCATGAAGGGGAGGGAGAGACCATGCACATGACCAAAACTTAACGGACGCCGTCAGGACGGCTCCCTAGAGTGCGCGCCATCAATCCGGGGATGGAGCCTTCCGAATGTTTCGCAAGATGATGGGCGGCGTTGCCGTCGCCGCCGTGCTGCTGTCTGCCGGCATGGCCTCGGCGCAGGACTTCTCCGCCGCCCGGATCAGCGACAACATCCGGACCATCAGCGCCGATGAATATCAGGGCCGCTATCCCGGCACCGAGGGCGAGCGGATGGTGCTGGCCTGGCTGCAGGCCCAGTACGAGGCCATGGGGCTGGAGCCCGGCGGGCCGAACGGCCAGTGGCTGCAGCCGGTCTCGCTCAAACGCTATTCGCCGGTCGAGGGCGCGACGGCCGCCTGGACCGGCCCGGATGGGACCAGCCATCCGCTGACCGTCGGGACCGACATCACCGTGCGCGCGGTCACCAACGACGGGCGCGCCTCGATCCAGAACGCGGGTCTCGTCTTCGCCGGTCACGGCATCTACGCCCCCGAGCGGAACTGGAACGACTACGGCGACCTCGATGTGCGCGGGAAGGTCGTGATCCTGGTCGGTGGCGAGCCGGACGGCGAGCTGTTCAACGGTCCGTATGCCACCAACTATCAGTCCGGTGCCTACAAGGCGGACGAGGCCTTCCGACGTGGCGCAGTGGGTATTATCACCCTTGTGATGACAGACGCCGCCTCGCCGATGTGGCAGGGCGCGGTGCGCGGCAACGCCCGCACACGGACCCTGACTCCCGGCGCGGCTGATCTCGAGTTCTCGGGCGCGATCAACCACGACGTGGCGGCGGTCTGGGCGGCAGCATCGGGGCTCGACATCACCCGACTGCCCAACATCGCCGACGGCACTTTCAAGGCCGTGGCGCTGGCCGGCGTGACCCTGTCGGTCGAGGCGTCCGAGACCATCGAAACCCTCGTCACCCACAACCTGCTCGCCCGGATTCCGGGGACCGAGCATCCGGACGAGACCATCATCTATTCGGCCCACTGGGACCACGTCGGCGGCGTCGATCAGCACCCGACGGTGACCGGCGACCAGATCTGGAACGGTGCCTGGGACAATGCCTCGGGCACAATCGGCGTAGTCGAGATGGCGCGTCAGCTCAGTGCTGCGCCGCGGCCGAAGCGGTCGATTGTCTTCGCCCATATGGCGGCCGAGGAGATGGGCTTGCTGGGCGCCTATGGCTATGCCGCCAATCCGGTCTGGCCGCTCGAGACGACGGTGGCCGACATCAATATTGACATGCTGCCCCTGTCCGGCTCGACCCGCGACATTCCGATCTTCGGCAAGGGCCAGAACGATCTGGAGGACCGGCTTCAGGCGCTGGCCGAACCGTTGGGCCGCTATGTTTCCGACGACGGCATGCCGGAACAGGGTTTCTACTACCGCTCCGACCACTTCCCCTTCGCCCGCATGGGCGTGCCGGCGATCATGCCCTGGCACGGCTGGGACTGGGTCGAGGGCGAGGGCGGGCGTGAAGCGGGCGAGGCCGCCTGGCGCGCCAAATTCGCGGCCGACTATCACAAGTCCAGCGATGAGTGGTCGGCCGACCTGGACTTCACATCGGCGGTCGAGAACCTGACCCTGCTGTATCATCTGGGTCTGGACCTCGCGAACAGCAGCGACTGGCCGGGCTGGAAGCCGACCTCGGAGTTCGCCGTGGTCCGCGCCCGCTCGGACGCCGCTCGCCAGTAGAGGAGCCGCCCGTGAGCGCGACGATCCGGCCCCTGACCGGCGACGGCTCGCCGCCGGTCGAGGGGTCGTATCCGCAGGCGGTCGAGGTGACGGGCCCGACCCGCTGGCTCTATCTGTCCGGTCAGATTCCCGTCGCGCCCGACGGCTCGCTGGCGGCGGATTTCACCGGACAGTGCGATCAGGTCTGGACCAATATCGAGACCCAGTTGACGGCCGCCGGCATGACGCTGGACAACCTCGTCAAGGTCACGACCTTCCTGTCCGACCGGAAGTTTGCGCTGGAGAACCGGGCGGTCCGCATCCGCCGTCTGGCGGGGCGTCAGCCGGCCCTGACCGTGATCATCACCGGCATCTTCGACGAAACCTGGCTGGTCGAGATCGAGGCCGTCGCGGCGGCCTAGTTCCCATTCCTTCCCTGAAGGGGAGGAATGTCGCATTGCCCGGCGCCGCCAATCCGCTCACTCATGGTTCCATGAGCCGCTGGTCGCCGCAGCCCGCCCCCGATGAGCCAGACGGCCTGATCATGTTCGACGGGGTTTGCGTCTTCTGCTCGCGCTGGGTGCGTTTCGTGATCGACCGCGATCCGGAGCGAAGGTTCCGGTTCCTGGCGATCCAGTCGGAGCCGGGGCGGGTGCTGGCGACGCGGTTCGGAATCGATCCGGACGCGCCGCAGACCAACGCCGTGGTGTGGGGCGGTCGCATCTTCTTCAAGTCGGACGCCGCCCTGACCGTGCTGGGCCAGCTGGCTGCGACGCGGCCGCTGGGATGGCTGAAGGCCGCGCCGAGGCTGTTGCGTGACCCGGCCTACGACCTGATCGCGCGCAACCGCTACCGCATCTTCGGGCGGACGGACGTTTGTATGGTCCCTGCGTCCGAAGACCGGTCGCGCTTTCTGACGTGACCGCGATTTAAGCTGACAAGCTTCGCCGGACGGCGTCATCTCACAGTGTCAGGGAGGACACCGTGATGAGCATCGACCCCGCGGCCGAGACTGCGCGCTGGCTGGCGACCATTTCGCCAGAGGATCTGGAGCGGGCCGTGGCCTATACCCGCGGCGGCCACTGGCTGCTGCTGTGGGGGGCGATCGTCGCGATCGTCGTGGCCTGGATTATCATCCGAACGGGCATTCTGAGCGGTATCCGCGACCGGATGGAGCGTCGGCGCAAGCGACCGAAACTCGTTTCTCTGGTCGTTGGCGTGGTCTGGGTACTGATGGATTTCGTCCTGACCCTGCCTTGGGCGATCTATCAGGCCTGGTGGCGCGAGACGCAGTACGGACTGTCGGAGCAGCCGCTGATGGGCTGGCTCACCGAGGCGTTGATGGACGCCGCGATCACGGTCGTCCTCCTCAGCCTGCTGATCGTCGGGCTCTACGCGATCATCCGGCACGCGCGCCGGCTGTGGTGGGCCTGGGGCGCGGGGCTGACGGCCGTGGCCGTGGTCTTCATGCTGATCGTCTCGCCGATCCTGATCGAGCCGCTGTTCAACACCTATACGCCGGCACCGGACGGACCGATGCGCGACGCCGTGGTCGAGCTGGCGCATGCGACCGGCACGCCGGACGACAAGATCTACATCTATGACGGCTCGAAACAGTCGGACCGCTATACCGCCAATGTCTCGGGACTGTTCGGCTCGGCACGGGTGGCGATGAGCGATGTCATGTTCGCCAAGGGCGCCGATCTGGCCGAGGTGCGCGGCGTCGTGGGCCATGAGATGGGCCACTATGTCCACATGCACTCGCTCTGGATGGCCGGGATCATGATCCTGCTGGCGGGGCTGGGCTTCTGGCTGATCGACCGGTTGTTCCCGGTGGCGAAGCGGCTGCTGGGCGCAGACCGGGTGGGCGACATTTCAGACCCGGCGGGACTGCCCGTTCTGGCGGCCATCGGGGCGGTCATCGGCCTGCTTCTGACGCCGGTGACCAACACCATGATCCGGGTGATCGAGCAGGACGCTGACCAGTTCTCCCTGGTCCACGCCAATGAGCCGGACGGGCTGTCGAAGGCCCTGATCAAGACGGCGGAATACCGGGCACCATCGCCGACGGCGATCGAGGAGTTCCTGTTCTACGACCACCCCTCGGTCGAGAACCGCATCCGCATGGCCATGGAGTGGAAGGCGACGCATCCGGCGAATGCGCCGGTCGCGCTGCCTGCGCCCGCTGCAGCGGCTACGCCGACGCCCTGAGGCCGGGACGCTCGTTGTCCCAGATCATGTGCAGGATGGACCAGAGGCCGTCCGGGCCCCGGCAAAGCTGGATCGAATTTATCCCGCGGCGCTCGGGCTCGGCGTCGGCCGGTGCGGTGCGGGCTTCGTAGACTGACCAGACGTGGGCCATGTTGCCGAATTCGGTGATCCGCCGGCTGATCTCGACCTCGAAGAAGCCGTTCTCCGCGAAGAAGGGCGTGACGTTGGCCTGGTATGCCTCGCGGCCCATGACGATCATTGTCGGGCGGCCGTCAGCGTCGAGGCCGGTGCGGGCCTGACGGCTGTCCGGGTGGAAGATCTCGCGCTGGGTCGCCCAGTCGCGCGGCCCGGCGGGGCCGGAGATGCAGGCGTACATGGCGTCGACGACTGCGCCGATATCGCTGCGGTCGACCATCAGGCGCGCTTCCGCACGAAGACGGTCCCCGCCGAATAGCCCGCACCGAAGCTGCAGATCAGGCCGGTGTCGCCCGGGGCCATGTCCTGCTGGCGCAGGTGGAAGGCGATGATCGAGCCGGCCGATGAGGTGTTGGCGTATTCGTCGAGAATGATGACGTTCTCTTCCGGCGTCGGATCGCGGCCCAGCACCTTGCGGCCGATGAACTGGTTCATGTTGATATTGGCCTGGTGAAGCCACATCCGCTTGAGGGTCGCGGGGTCGATGCCGAGGTCCCGGGCGTGGTCCACGATCATGTCGGAGACCATCGGCACCACGTCCTTGAAGACCTTTCGGCCCTGCTGGACGAACATCTTGTCGGGCTGGCCGATGCCCTCGGGGGCGGCGTTGTTCAGGAAACCGAAATTGTTGCGGATGTTGTTCGAGAAGACAGTCTTCAGCCGCGTGCCGAGGACATCCCAGCCGCCAGCCCCGGCCTGGTCCGAGGACTCGACGATGACGGCGGTGGCGACGTCGCCGAAGATGAAATGGCTGTCGCGGTCCTTGAAGTTCAGATGGGCCGAGCAGACCTCGGGATTGACCATCAACACGGCCTTGACCGAGCCCGAGGCGATGAAGTCGGCGGCGGTCTTGATGCCGAAGGTGGCGGAGGAGCAGGCCACGTTCATGTCGAAGGCGAAGCCCTCGATGCCCAGGGCCTGCTGCACCTCGATGGACAGGGCCGGATAGGGGCGCGGCATGTTGGAGGCAGCGCACAGGACGGCACCGATCTCGCTGACCGGCTTGCCCCAGGCGGCGATGGCTTCGCGCGCGGCGGCCACGGCCATCTCGGCCATGATCGACAGCTCGTCGTTGGAGCGCTCGGGGATGTTCGGGGCCATGCGGGCGGGATCGAGGACGCCCGCCTTGTCGAGCACGAATCGCGACTTGATACCGGAGGCCTTCTCCACAAACTCGACGGAGGAAGGGGTCAGTTCCGCGACGTCGCCCTCGGCGATTTCGGCGGCGTGGTCGGCGTTGAACTGCTCGGCATACGCATTGTAGGCGGCGACCAACTCGGCGTTGGAGATCGACTGTTCGGGGGTGAACAGGCCGGTGGCGGCGATGACGGCATGAGACATGAAACTTTGGGCCCTAACGCTCGCGGCGCGGCCACTCGCTGCTTGAGGGCAGGGGCCGCGTACTGTTTCTGGACTGACTAGATAGGCCTGTCTCCGGGCGGCGTCGAGGCCGCCTCGTGACGGGCCAGCAGCCGGTGTGCGGCGTCGAGATGCAGGCGCTCGACCATGCGGTAGCCGACCCGGATCGCGCCCTTGCCCTCGGCGTCGGCGGAGGCGAAGGCGTCGACGACCTCGCGCGCCCGGACGACCTCCTCGGGCGAGGGCGAGAAGGCGGCGTTGGCGGCGTCGATCTGGGCGGGGTGAATCAGGCTCTTGCCGTCGAAGCCGAAGGCGCGACCCTGAAGGCATTCGGTGCGCAGGCGGTCGGCGTCGTCGGTGGCGTTGACCACGCCGTCGATGGCCAGCAGGCCGTGGCCGCGCGCGGCCGCGACGACGGCGGCGAGCCAAGGCTTGAGCGGCTCGCGCTCGGGGCCGAGGACCAGGTTCATCCGCTCGCCGAAATCGTTGATGCCGAGCATCAGGGCGGCCAGCGGTGCGCCGGCTCCGGCGATGGCGTCGAGCCGCAGGACCGAGAGGGGGGTCTCGAC
This sequence comes from bacterium, assembly GCA_006515835.1. Lineage (GTDB taxonomy): Bacteria > Pseudomonadota > Alphaproteobacteria > Caulobacterales > Caulobacteraceae > Brevundimonas. The sequence continues at coordinate 34,215 of VFBG01000051.1, forward strand.
CATGATCCAGAGGGCGACGCCGGAGGGCAGGCGGGCGGCGACTTCGTGGACGCCCTCAGGGCTCTCGATCTTGGGCGCGACCACGAAATCAGGCTTGAGGCCGGCGAGAGCGGCAAGATCATCAGTGCCCCAGGGCGTGTCGAGCCCGTTGATGCGGACGCCGACCCGGGCGGCGAAACCGCCGGCGGTGAGGGCCGCGACCGCGGCATGACGCGCTTCGGCCTTGGCGTCAGGGGCGACGGCGTCCTCGAGGTCGAGGATCACGCTGTCAGCGTTGAGGCCGCGGGCCTTTTCGATCGCCCGAGGATTGCTGGCGGGCAAATAGAGGACGGAGCGGTTGAGCAGCATCATACCTTGCCCGTGACCGGGATCAGGGCGCCCGTGATCGCCCGGCTAGCCGGCGAGGCGAGGAACAGCATGACGCGGGCGAGGTCGGATGGAGCGACCCATTTCGCCGGATCGGCGTCGGGCATGTCCTTGCGGTTCTGGGCGGTGTCGAGGATCGAGGGAAGGACCGCGTTCACGGTGACCGAGGTGTCCTTGAGTTCTTCGGCGAGGCTTTCGGTCAGGCGGTGGACCCCGGCCTTGGAGGCGGCGTAGGCGCCCATGCCGGCCGCGCTCTTCAGCGCTGCATTGGCCCCGACATTGACGATCCGGCCTTCGGACGAGGCCTTGAGATGGGGCAGGGCGGCGCGGCTGGCGTTCAGGGCGGTGGTCAGGTTGAGGGCGAACATCTTCGCCCAGGCGGGGTCGGCGTCATCGGTGGTTTGCCATACGAAACCGCCCGCGATGTTGAGCAGGCCGTCGAGCCGGCCGAAATGCGCAACCACGGCGCCGATGGCTTTCTTCGCGGAGGCGGCGTCGGTCAGGTCGACGCCGCCCAGTTCGAGCACGCCCTCGGGGGCGGACTGGCCCGAGGCATGGTCGATGACCGCGACGCTGAGCCCGTCGGCCAGGGCAGCTTCGACGACGGCCCGACCGAGGACGCCGTGGCCCCCGGTGATGGCGATCACCCGTTTCGACATGATGGTCTCCTGTTCGACGCCCGGCTTAGCAGAGGTGGCTCAGGCCGCGAATACCCGGGTCAGCAGCTGCTCCAGCGCCGTGGCGTCCACCTTGTCGAAGGCTGCTTTCTCGGTCGCATCGATGTCGAAAACGGCGATCAGGTTGCCCGAGCCGTCGAGGACCGGCACCACGATCTCGCTTGCCGAGCGGCTGTCGCAGGCGATGTGGCCCGGGAAGGCATGGACGTCCTCCACGATCTGCGTGGCGCGATCCCGCGCCGCCGTTCCGCAGACGCCGCGGCCGAAGGCGATTCTCAGACAGCCCAGTGTGCCCTGATAGGGACCGACCACCAGCTCGTCGGCCTTGTCCGGATCGACGACGTAGAAGCCGGTCCAGAAGAAGGCCGGAAAGGCGTCGGCCAGCATGGAGGCGACCGTGGCCATGCGCGCGGTGCGGTTGGGCTCGCCGTCCAGTACAGCCAGAATCTCGGTCTCAACCTCGGCGTAGCGGGCGGCCTTGTCGGCGGGTCGATCGTCGCGGGCGGCATAGGCCATCGGGGTGCTCCAGGAGTCCGGATGACCCATATAGGAAGCCTTCCGCCGGCTGGCGAGCGGTGCGTTTCCCCTGACAGGCGAGTGTCCAACCCGCTGATTCCCGTGGAAAACTATCTCGGGGTCACAAAAAGGCCGCTATGCGGCAACGCTTTACCGGAAACCGGCGTTTACCTTGACAGAAGGTTAACGGGGCCGGACTGTCCCGGATGCGCAAAGGTACGCGCAATGGGCAGGAGGCTGCCCGCTTTAGTCGTGCGAGGGGGAGTATGAGCGAGGGTCGATCCAACCAGGAAGGCGGCTCCCGTTTCGGTCGGGGCCGCGGTCCCGTCGCCATCGCAGCGGTCGCCGGCGTTCTGGCGCTGACCGCGCTTGGCATGGTCTCTTGCGGCAACAGCGGCGGCAACGGCGTGCAATTCTGGCAACGCAACGACGTGGCCTCCAACGCCTGCCCGCGTCCTGCGTCGCTCACGGGCTCCGAGTTCAATGCCCAGGAAACCGGCCTGCGCGCCTTGCGCCGCGCGGCCTTCCGCGGCGACTTCTTCGCCCAGCTGGAGCTTGGCGGCCGCTATATCGAGGATCCGATCGAAAGCGCCACCTGGTACGCCATGGCGCTGGCGAACGACGAGGGCTACGCCCCGATCAACCGCGTCGACCGCGGCGGGTTCGGTGGCTGGCGCCCCCTGTCGAAATACGACGACTGCCGTGCATGGGAACGGCACACGGCCTACCAACGTCTGGACCGACAGCTGGGCCAGATGACCCGCGAGGAGCAGGAGGCCGTCCGCGACCGCGTCATCTATGTGCTCTCGACCCTGGACGCCCATGGTTACCGGACCCTGGCGCGCCTTCACGACGGCCTGTACGGGCCGTTCGGCGAGCCTGAAGACAATCGCGAGGCCCGCGAGGCCTGGGGTCGCAACGCCGGGGGCAATAGCCGCGATCGCAATCGCCGCGGCTTCTATTCGGCAACCAACCTGTTCCAGCGCAACGATGTCGACGCCTATCTGTACAACTATCTTGCGGTGCAGACCGGCGATGTCGGGGCCTATGTCCTGCTGAGGGATTTCGAGCGGTCCGCCCCGAGCCGCGACACCTATCAGCGATTCGTCGAGACCAAGGCGCGGCAGTGGACGCCGCCGTTCGAATTCTATCCCAACACCGCGCCCCAGTCGGGTGTGCCGTTCTCTGACGAGAGCCGTCCGCGGGGCGACGCGTATGAATATGCGCTCGGCCGAATGGCCGGCGAGCTGCCGTTCCTGCACGTCGGCCGGGCCCTTCGGTATCTCGGGGTCTCGGACACGGTCGCCCAGCGGCCCGAGGACCTGTCCAAGCGTCAGGTCGAGACCCTGGAGGCCATGCTGGGCCACCCGATGGAAGGCCGGCTGTCCTATCTGGAACGCGTCCGCGCCATCCAGCTGGCCGCCATCAACGGTTCGTCGGAAGCCCAGCTGGTGCTGGCTGTGATGTACGCCGAGGGTGTCGGCCTGCCCGCCGACTACGCCCGCGCCTTCAAATGGTTTGAGGAGGCCGCGCGTCAGGGCAGCCCCGAGGCCAAATTCGCCATGTCGAGCTATTTCGCGCTCGGCGTCGCGGGGGTGGCGGACCAGGACAAGGCCCAGGCCGTGGCCCTGAGGATCGACTCCGCCCTGTCCGGCTTCGGCCCCTCGGCCGGCCGCCTCCAGGCGGTGCTGGCCCAGGTCTCCCGTTCGCAGCAGCGCCGCTAAGGAGGGCGGAAGCATGATTACCCACCGCACTTCGAACCGCACCATCCTCAGCCTGATCGGCGGCGCCGCCGCCATCGCCGTGGCCATCACCGCCTTCGCCATGGGCGACGGGCCGGCACACGCCCAGGTCGCCGCCAAGGTCGAGAGCCAGACGCGCCCGAATTTCGGCGTGCTGCTGGATCCGCCGACGCGCGGCTCGCGCAATCGCCGCTCGCAGCACCGTCGCTATGACTATGGCCAGCATCGCCCTGACTGGCGGCCGGGGCCCCTGCGGCCCGGCGGCGAGGAGATCGTGCTGATCGACTGCGGCGGTAATCCCGGGACCGGGGCGGTCGAGGACGCCGTGCGCCGGGTGCGCCCGGGCGGCACGCTCGTGATCCGCGCCCGCGGCGGTGCCTGCGTCGGTTGGCTGAACATCGACAAGCCCCTGACCATCATCGGCGAGGGCGGCTTCGATCCGCGAGACTGGGGCAGCAATCCCGAGCCGACCCTGATGGCCCCCGATGGCCTGCCCTGTATGACGGTGTCTCAGGGCGTGCGGGTGGAAATCCGCGACATGATCTTCGCTTCGCCGCGCGCAGGCGACGCCGCCTGCATCGTCAGCTACGGCGCGGAAATCGTCCTGAACCGGGTTGCCTTCCGCCACGGTGGCGACGAAGCGGCCATCTATGCCGACGGCGGCCTGGTCGACATCCGCAACGCCATCATCGACGCCCAGACCATCGCCCCGGCGATCGTCGCGGACGGCGCGGTGCTGAACGCCCATGAGCTGGCGGTTACCGGTGCCCAGTCCGGGCTCGAAATCGCCCCCGCCGGCGGGCAGACCTCGCGCTTGTCGAACGTCACCCTGAAGGGCACGGGCGCGCCCAACGCCTTCGGCCCGCGCTCGATCGGCATCGTCATCCGTTCGGGCCGTGAATACGGCCGGGTCGAGATCGAGAACACGGCCGTCCTCGGCTATGTCGAGGGCGTGGCCATCGAAGGCGCCTCGGTCAACATCGCCAACAGCCGTATCGGCCGCTCGGACAAGGGCGTGGTGCTCTACAACGGCGAACTGCGCCTGACCGACAGCCGTATCCGCGCAAGCGAGGTCGGCGTCGCCGCCGCTTCGGGCCATGCGGTGGTCGCCAACAACGTCTTCTCGGGCGTCCGTGAGGTGATCTACGCCGAAAGCCGCGCCTCGGTCGAAGCCAGCGGCAACCGGGTCTGGTCGCAGTATCTGTGCCGCGCCCAGTTCCGCGACCGCTATCGCGGCCGTTACGAACCCTACTGGCGCGACGGCGACGGCTGGCAGTGCATGTACGGTGCCTATCCGCAGAACTGGTGGGAAAGCGAGGACGGCCTGCTGGGCCTGCCCTACCAGGATGATGGCTATCAGCTGGACGGCTATCGCGACTACCAGAGCGGCATCGGCTACTATACCCGCGAGGGCCAGTATGTCCGCGACGTTGGAACATTGGTACGAGAACGGCCCCGGCGCATCGCGTCGGGGCCGTTTTCACGAGGTGGTAGGCGCGGAGGATTCCTTGGGTCGTTGTTTTTATTGAGAAATTCGGCGTCGATACCATAGAGAATGCCATGGTTCCGTCAGAGGCATATAGTGCAGCAAAAACAGATAGTTGCGCTCTAGGTAGAAGATCGAGAGCCATGATCGCGTAGGCTCACTTGGGCCGATTGGCGTCCTCAGGACCGCTATCTCGTCGAGTTCGATTTCGGTTATAGTTTGGGGAAAGCGAACGACGCCGCCCGCGTCGAGCTGCTGATGGTCGGTGTGGTTGGCAAGCAGCCAACCTTTGAAACGGCTGGAGCGCAGGGATGCCCGACAAGAAGAACCCGAAGACGGATCCGGAATGAGTTCGCTCACAATCACCCGCATCGCCAACGTTCTTGAAGCTCAGTTCAAGGGCGCGATCGATATGTCCGATCAAGCCAAACACTCCGCCGACACCCAGCGCGCATGTCTGCTATCGCGGTCGCTTGCAGCTTTGGTCATCAGGTCTTTGGCGCAGGTCGACACTAGCGTCGCGGGGGCCGCCGTCACTGACACCTACAATGACGGCGGATTGGACGCGATCCACTTCGATCCGAGGACCGACACACTTTTCCTGGTTCAGGCGAAGTGGAGTGCGGTGGGAAACGCGCGGCTTGATGATGTGGCGGCCAACAAGTTTCTCGCCGGGATCCGGGATCTTCTGGCCGGAAATTTCGACAAATTCGATACGAAGATCAGAGCAAAGGAGCCTGAAGTTCGGTCGGTCTTGGAGTCACAGCGTCCGATCAGGCTTCGGCTGGTTTCCGTGCACACAGGGACGCAGCCGTCGCCGCCTCACGTTCTCAGAAAGTTTGATGAGTTCGTCAACGAGTTGAACGGTGGCGTGCCGGTGGCTTCGTTCGAGGAGTTTGACCAGGCCGGCGTTTACGGGCTCATCACGGCAGAGACCGTTGCTCCAAAGATCAAGCTTCAAGTCGTGCTCAACGACTGGGGTCTGATTGAGCAGCCCTACTTAGCCTACTATGGCAAGGTTCATCTTTCCAACGTTGCATCTTGGTGGGAGGAACATCGCAACTTTTTGTTTGCGCAGAACTTGCGCCTCTATCGCAGTTCAGACGTCAACAGCGCGCTTGAATCAACACTATCCAAGGCCCCGGAAAACTTCTGGTACTTCAACAACGGGATCACTGTGATTTGTGACTCGGTTACCAAGAGTCTCGCCGGGGCACCGGACCGCAAGCTTGGGCTTTTCAACTGCGATGGCGTTAGCGTCGTTAATGGTGCTCAGACTGTCGGTACCGTCGGCACGATCGTTGGGGCCATTCTGGGCGGAGAAGATCCAGAGGCTGCCTTTGTACAGGTCCGAATAATTTCACTCGAGAAATGCCCACCCGACTTCGCACGCCAAATTACGCGCGCCACCAATCTCCAGAACGCCGTGGGCAATCGCGAGTTTGCGGGCATGGACCCACTTCAGCACCGGCTCGCGACGGACTTCACGTTGGACGGCAGGCGATACGTCTACAAGGCGGGCGAACCGGATCCGAAAGGCGAAGAAGGCTGTGGCATCGTTGAGGCAACTCAGGCCCTAGCTTCAGAGCGATCCGTTGCTCTCGCCGTCCAAGTCAAGCGGGAGATTGGTGCCATTTGGGCGGATACGGACGGGCCACCCTACACTGAAATATTCAATGATGGACTGAGCACCGCAAAGCTGTGGCGCGCCGTATTGGTGATGCGCGCCGTAGATGAAGAGCTTCATCGGCTTAAAGCGTCATCCACTCCACGCGCGGGCCTCGTTGCAACTCACATGAACCGCATCGTTCTGCATTTCGTATTTCAGGATCCTGAAGTGCGACGCTCGTTCAATGGACCCGATGACGCCGCTTCGCTAAGTGCCGCCGCCCGGGCCGCAACGGGACCGATATTCGCGAAGGTGGCAACCTACCTCGGCGAGAAGCACCCCAACGATTATCTGGCAGGGTTCTGCAAGAACGTCAGAAAATGTGAGGAACTTGCCCGCGCCTACGATGCACCTGAGGACCCAGAACCGGGCTCACAGCCAGATCTCTGGAGCAACGTACTCCTAAGCCTCTAGGCGCGGTGGGTACCCGAAATATAACGCCAACAAACAATTTGATGCCGTCAGCATGGGTCAGTGGCCGACATCGCGGCGACCTGAGCAGCCATGGTATCCTGATTTCGATACCATGAAAAATACCATGACCCGGTAGGAAGCACGGGGCACATCCGGGAATACTGAGGAACGCCAAACCCTGCTATGACTGGATTTCAGGAGGGATTGGGGAACATCCGGGAACAACGTCGGTAGGCGCGGAGGGACTCGAACCCCCAACCAGACCGTTATGAGCGGTCGGCTCTAACCATTGAGCTACGCGCCCTCCGGGCCGCGTCATCCGCCTAGCAGGCCGTCCCGCGCATTGCCAAGCGCCATCCTCGTGCCGCCGAGGTTGCGCCGATTTCACGCCGATGAATGGAACCTGCCAGGGCCACTCGCGCGTTCATTCAGGTGCAAACCGCCAAGGTTCTGTCACGGCCAGCCGACATGATCGGCGCCGATGGATCGTCCTGTTCACTGGAGACTACCCAATGACCCGCAACACCCGCGCCCTGATGCTGGGCGGCGCCCTTATGGCCGCCGTCGCGATGAGCGCTCCGGCCGCCCTCGCCCAGTCGCAGCCCGAGGGCGGTGCGCCGATGGTGATCCACGCCGTGGCCGACCGGCCGGCGCTCAATCTGTCGGCCTATGGCGAGGTCAAGATCGCGCCGGACATGGCCACGATCAGCTTCGGCGTCGTCACCGAGGCGACGACCGCCGCCGAGGCGATGCAGCTGAACGCCACGCGGATGAACCAGGTCATGGCCGCCCTGCGCCGCGCCGGGATCGAGGCGCGCGACGTCCAGACCTCCGGCCTGAACCTGTCGGCCCAGTATGACTACGTCCAGAACGAGCCGCCGCGGCTGCGCGGCTATCAGGCCTCGAACCAGGTGACGGTGATCATCAACGATCTGACGAAGGTCGGGACGACGGCCGACGCCGTGGTCGCCGCCGGCGTGAACCAGATCAACGGCATCGGCTTCGGCCTCAAGGACCCGTCGGCCGCCGAGAACCAGGCGCGCCAGATCGCCGTGCGCAATCTGCAGGCCAAGGCTTCGCTCTATGCCCAGGCGCTGGGCGTTCAACTGGGCGGCATCCGTTCGCTGACGGAAGGCGGCGGTTATTCGCCGCAGCCGCCGGTGATGTACGCCCGGGCCGAGATGGCCATGGATTCGGGCGGCTCGACGCCGGTCGCAGCCGGCCAGCTGACCGTGCGGATCGACATCACGGGTGTGTACGATCTGAACCGCTGACGCGGGTCTGAGTGGCGAGTGGCCAGTGGCCAGTGGCCAGTGATTGGTGGGCAGCGCCGATGCCGGGGCTGCCCATCAGCAATTCAGGGGCGATCGAAGTTGATGAGGACACCAGCCAGTGGCCGCTAGCCACTAGCCACTAGCCACTAGCCACTAGCCACTAGCCACTAGCCACTAGCCACTATCCTCAGTCCGACCCGCGGGCCAGCATCAGGCCGAGTGCCAGGTTCAGCACATTGGCGACCAGGGCGATGGCCAGGCGGGTGACGGAATCCAGCTCCATCCAGAACAGCGGCGCGCTCCAGGGCAGGCCGGTGATGGAGAGGGGCAGGAAGGTCACATCGTTCGCCTCAAGGCCGAGCGCCTCCAGCCCGACCGGCAGGGCCAGCATGGTGGAGACGACGGAGGCCAGAACAAAGGCTCCGTAAAGGGGCCAGCGGACGGCGCGAATGGTGCGTTCCATGATCATCCTCCGGAAGCGGAGGGGAGGCCGGAACCCGGCCGCCGTCAAGCCGCGCGCTTGATCTCGTTGCTGTCGTCCAGCAGCACCACGGTCGGCGACCACTGGCGGGCCTCTTCCTGCGGCATCTGGCCGTAGGTCACGACGATGACCTTGTCATTCTTCTGCACCAGACGGGCGGCGGCGCCGTTGACGCCGATGACCTTCGATCCCCGCGGAGCCTCGATGGCGTAGGTGGTGAAGCGCGCGCCATTGGTGATGTTCAGCACATCGACCTGTTCGTGCGGAAAGATGCCCGCGGCGTCGAGCAGGTCGGCGTCGATGGCGATCGAGCCTTCATAGTCGAGGTCGGCCTGGGTCACCGTCGCGCGGTGCAGCTTGGCCTTCATCAGGGTGACCAGCATGGGGCGTGCGGTCCGGATGTGACGCGGGGCGTTCGGCCCCCGCTCGCAGACCGCTCATATAGGGGGTTCGGGACCGACCATCAATCGGTGTCGTTGCGCCGCAGCATCGGATGCTGCGATGCCGCTCGCGCGTTACGTGACGTTCATTTGACGGCGCCGTCTGCCGCCCTATGGTCCAGATGTGGCCATGACCCGGCCCGTGCTCCGGACGACTCCCCTCGCCATGAAGCAGTTTTTTCTGACCATGCTCGGCGTCTTCGCCGGACTGTTGGCCTTCTTCCTGATCAGCATTGTGATCCTGTTCGGATTCATCGGCGCGGCCATCAGCTCGGCCTCGTCCTCGGAGCCGACGCCGCACAACACGGTGCTTGAGCTGGACCTGCGCGAGGGCGTCACCGATCAGGCCCCCAGCAATCCGTTCGCCATCTTCGGCGGCTCGGGCCTGTCCACGCTGCAGATCGTCGACACCCTGGCCCAGGCCGAGGACGACGACCGGGTCAAGGTTCTGCTGCTCCGCTTGCCGGAAGCCGGAATCACGCCCGCCGCCGCCGACGAGATTCGCCAGGCGATTCGCCGTTTCCGCGCCTCGGGCAAGCCCGTCATCGCGCACAGCCAGGGCTTCCAGCCGGTCGGGGCCACGATCTCCAGCTATATGATCGGCGCTTCCGCGTCCGAGCTGTGGATGCAGAACACCGCCGCATTCCAGCTGGCGGGCTTCTCGGCCGACAGCGTCTTCCTGGGCCGAGCGTTCGACAAATACGGCGTCAACGCCGAGTTCGAACAGCGCTACGAGTACAAGAACGCGGTCAATGAATACACCGAGAGCGACTACACCCCGGCGCACCGCGAGGCGATGACGGCGTGGATGACGTCCATCTATACCTCGGCCCTGGCCAATGCCGCCCAGGACCGCAAGACGACTCCGGTGGCCTTGCGCGCTGTGATCGAGGCGGGTCCGTATTCGTCGGCCCAGGCGCTGCAAAGTCGTCTGATCGACAAGATCGGCCAGGTCGAAGAGGCCGAGGTCGAGGCGAAGCGCCGGGCCGGCCGCAACGCCGGTATCATGGAGTTCGCCGACTATTCCGCGGCGCAGGGTTCGCGTAGCGGCTCGGGCCGCAACGCCATCGCCATCGTCGGCGGTGAGGGCGCGATCATGACCGGCACGGGCGGCAGCGCCGACCCGTTCGGCGGCGGTTCCTCGATCATGTCCGACGATCTGGCCGAGGCCCTCTATGACGCCATCAAGGACGACAGCGTCAAAGCCATCGTCTTCCGTGTGTCCTCGCCGGGCGGCTCGCCGGAGGCCTCGGAGCAGATTCTGGCGGCGGTGCGCGCGGCCAAGGCGGCGGGCAAGCCGGTCGTGGTGTCGATGGGCGACTATGCCGCCTCGGGCGGCTACTGGATCAGCTCGGAAGCCAGCTGGATCGTGGCACAGCCCTCGACCCTGACCGGCTCGATCGGCGTCTATGGCGGCAAATTCGTGCTGGCCGATGCGCTCGGTCGGTTCGGCGTCGACATGCGCAATCTGTCGGTCGGCGGCGACTATGCCGAGGCTTTCTCGCCGGCGCAGGATTTCAGCCCGACGCAGCGCGCGGCCTTCGCGGCCCAGATCGACCGCACCTATGAAGAGTTCATCGCTCGCGTCGCGGCCGGCCGCCGACTGCCGCCTGCCCGGGTGCGCGAAATCGCCCGCGGTCGCGTCTGGACCGGCGCCCAGGCCCGCCAGATCGGACTGGTCGACCAGCTGGGCGGCCTGGAGGAGGCCGTCGCCAAGGCCCGCGAACTGGCCCGCATCCCGACCGGGGATTCGGTGAGCTTCAAACGCTATCCGGAAGCGCGGTCGCCGTTCGAGGCCCTGTCGCAGGCGTTCGGCGTCTCGGGCGAGGCGGCGCGGGTGCTGGTCGGTATCGGCGGGGTCATGAACGACCCGGCCGCCGAGGCGACGGTTCGCCGCATCCAGACCGAGCGGGCCCGCTCTTCGGGCGCTTCCGTGCTCGCGGACCAGCCGTACTGAGGCCGAACACTCGCCTGTGAAGGGGCCGGTCATTGACCGTTCACCCGTGCGGACCGACATTGAGAGTTCGGCGTTGTTCTTCCAGCGTCCCTGAAGGTGATTTGATGACCGAGTCCGACCGTCTGATCTTCGGCCCGACCGCGCGCCGTCCGTCGAACGGACTGCTCGCGCCCGTCTTGTGGCTGGCCGGCGTGATCGCGACCCTCGTCGCCATGACCGTAGGCGCGGTTCTGGCGGTGTTCACGGCCGTGGCCGTGGCGGTCATCGCCCTGTTCGCCGCTGTCCTGGTGTTCTTCGCCGGTCTGGCCATGGGCGCGCGCCGCAAGGCCGTCGTCCGGACCCGCCGCGCCGATGATGTCATCGAAGCCCGCAAGGTCGACGGTGCCTGGGTCGCCTACGGCTGGGAGCGGCCGGGCCGGTAATCGCGCCGTGCTGACCGTGAAGGACCTTCCGTCCCCCAATTTCGACGCGCGCCGCGGACCGCCGGACATGGTGGTGCTGCACTATACCGGCATGCCCACGGCCGATGAGGCCGTGGCGCGCCTGCGCGACGCCGAGGCGAAGGTCTCGGCCCACTATGTCGTCGATGAGGATGGCTCGATCCTCAGGCTGGTAGCCGAGGAACGCCGCGCCTGGCATGCCGGCAAGGGGGCCTGGCAGGGCGAGACCGACTGCAATGCCGCCTCCATCGGCATCGAGATCGTCAATCCCGGCCACGAGTTCGGTTATCGCGACTTCCCCGAGGCGCAGATCGATGCCGTGATCAGCCTGGTCAGCGACATCCGCACCCGCTGGACCATCCCCGACGCCCGCATCATCGGCCATTCCGACCTGGCACCAGAGCGCAAACAGGATCCCGGAGAGCGCTTCCCTTGGAAGCGGCTGGCCTCGGTTGGTCACGGCCTGTGGTTCGAGCTGGCCCCCGAGCGGATCGCGGCCCTGGGCGTGCCTCTCGGCGTTGGCGACGAAGGGCTGGGAGTCATCGTCCTGCGCGCCGGCCTGCACCGGCTCGGCTATGCGTTGACGCCAGGGGGCTCCTACGACGAGGCGACCCGCCTGACCGTCG
>VFBG01000052.1 GCA_006515835.1 bacterium
CGCCGTGACGGCCGCCTGCTCGATCAGGCCGGACGAGACCTGCGGGTGCTGGTCGAGTCGGCGTCGCCGGACTTTCGCCCCCTGACGCGGGCGCGGGCGCTCGCTCTCGCCGGTGCCGGTCTGATGGCGCTGGCGCGTCTTGCGAAGGACGAGGCCGCCACGGCCCAGGGCCAGGCCCTGTTCGCCGCCGCCGCCGACCAGTTCACCCCCGATCACAGCCCGCTGGACTGGGTTGCAGTGCAGCTGGCCCCCGGTGACGCCGAGACGCCGCTGTCGCGCCTGACCGAGGCGGAATCCCTGACCCGCGAACCCGGCCTGATCCTGGGTGCCCTCGCGCGGGAACGCCGGCTGGCGGCCGAAACCGCTCTGGCCGAAGCCATGGGCGATGTCGCGGGTCTGACGGGCCTTGAGGCGATCGTTCGTCGCGGCCTGGCCCAATCCGCCGGTGCCCAGCCGCTGGAATGGGCTGCCGACCAGATCGGCATGGCGCATCTGGCGCTCGCAAAGGCCCGGCTGACCGCCTGCGAACCGCGCGCCGTCGGCATGATGCTGGCCGAGGCCATGGAGACGGCCCGCGAATGGGGCGCCCCGGCGCTGGTCCAGCGGGCGGCGCTGCTGCAGGTGCAGGCGGCAAAGGCCTGAGGCAAGAGGCAACAGGCAACAGGCAACAGGCGGAGAACCCGACGCCTGGAGCGCGCGTTAGCCCGGTTCGCCGCTGATGAAGGCGCGCGCCACCCCGTTGCCTGTTGCCTGTTGCCTGATCCCTAGCCGCCCAACGCCACGAACCCGCCGTTGCCGAAGCCCGGCTTGCCATAGCGCAGCGGCTGGCCGTCCTCGGCCATGACGCGGCCGCCTGCGGCTTCCAGCACGGCCTGTCCCGCCGCCGTGTCCCATTCGGACGTCGGGCCGGTGCGGGGATAGGCGTCGAAACGCCCCTCGGCGATCAGACAGAATTTCAGCGACGAATCCATGCCCTGCCACTGGACGCAGCCATGGCGCGAGGCCAGCCGCTCCGCTTCGACGTCGTTCATGGAGTGGCTCATGACCGCCAAGGGCGAGGCGGGCCGGTTGCGCACCTTGATGGCCTGCCAGACATCGCCGAACCGGCGACGGAAGGCACCTGCGCCGGGTGCCCCGCTGCGCCATGTGGTGGCCGTCGCGGGGGCGGTGACAACGCCGGCGACCGGTGCGCTCTTGTGGATCAGGGCGATGTTGACGGTGAAGGCCTCGCGCCCTTCGACAAAGCCGCGGGTGCCGTCCAGCGGATCGATCAGCCAGAACCAGTCATTGGCCGAGGCGGGCGCGCCGTCGGCGGCGACGGCCTCTTCTGCTACGGTCTGCACGCCGGGATAAAGGGTCGCCAGCCGGTCCAGGATCAAGGCCTCGGCTTCCTGGTCTGCGCGGGTGACGGGGCTGTCGTCAGCCTTGGACTCAACCACGACCCCGTTACGCCAATATGGCAGGATGACCCGGGCGGCGTCCTCGGCGATCCCGGCCAGGGCCTCGGTCAGTGCGCCGGACGCGAGGTCGGCGATCAGTCGTTTGCTCATGCCCGCCCGATTAGAGCATCGGACCGGTTTCGCGAACCGGCAAATCAGGTCAGCGTCCGGCCAGTTTCCTACTGTTGCGCGCAAGGCCTGATGACTGACACCGCCCCCGCCTCTCCCCTTCCCGATGGCCAGGCATTGGCGGCCCTGATCGCCGGCAAGCTTTGCCACGACTTCATCAGCCCGGCCGGGGCGATCAGCTCAGGCCTCGACCTGCTGAAGGACCCGACCGCGCAGGACATGCGCGACGACGCCATGGGGCTGATCGAAGCCAGTGCGAAGAAGATGGTGGCCCTGGTCGCCTTCGCCCGCGTGGCCTTCGGCGCCGCGACCTCGTCCGAGCGCTTCTCGGGCGCCGAACTCGGCGAGCTGGTCTCCGGCCTGACCGAGGGCGGGCGGGCGACGCTGGAGTGGGCGGTGGCGGACACGACCTATTCCAAGGCCCAGTCGCGGGCGCTGGTGAACCTGGCCTATCTGACCATGGCCGCCCTGCCGTCGGGCGGAGTGGCGACCATCACCACGCGAACCGACGGCGGCGCACTGGTCATCGAGGGCCGTGCCGAGGGCGCCCGCGCCCGATTGAAAGGCGAGGCCGTCGCCGGACTGGCGGGTCAGCCGCTGTCCGAAGGCCTGCCCGGCCAGTGGATCCAGCCCTACTGGCTCTGGCTCACTGCCCACGACGCCGGCGGCTCGCTGGATGTGCAGGCCGAAGAGGGGCGCGTCGTGCTGTGCGCCCGCATGCCTAACTGAGCCTTAAGCCGGTTTCCCAAGGAGTCATTAACCGGCTCAGGCCGATGATAGGGCTTATGTACACGCGGGCGTTGTGCGCTTCTTATCCGGAATCCTGACCTTGACCCCCAGAACCTGTCTGATCGTCGACGACAGCCGGATCATCCGGAAAGTGGCGCGGCGCATTGTCGAGGGGCTCGGCTTCGAGGTCGACGAGGCCGCCGACGGTTCCGAAGCCCTGGCCTTCTGCGGCGGGGTGATCCCGGAGATCATCCTGCTGGACTGGTCGATGCCGGTGATGGACGGGATGACGTTTCTGCGTCGCCTGCGCGCCCTGCCCGGCGGGATGGCCCCCAAGGTCCTGTTCTGCACTATCGAGACCCGCGCCGAACGCATTGCCGAAGCCCTCTCGGCCGGTGCCGACGACTATGTGATGAAGCCGTTCGACGGCGAGATCCTGACCTCGAAATTCGCAGAAGTGGGGGCCGTCTGACCCCTATGAGCCCGCCATGACGCCCGAAGATTTCGATCGCCTGCAATCGCTGATGGTCTCGCGCGCGGGCTTCCGGCTGACGCGCGACCGGATGAAGCTGGCCGAACACCGGCTGGGCCCGGTGGCCCGGCGCGAGGGGTTCGAGACCGTCGGTGCCATGCTGGGCTCACTCTGGGCCAAACCTGTGGCCAGCCTGGGCTGGGCCGTGATCGAGTCCCTGCTGAACCCCGAAACCTGGTTCCGCCGTGATCGAGCCAGTTTCGACACCTTCGGCAAGGAACTGCTACCCGCCCTTGGCAAGGCCCGCGGCGGCCAGCCGGTCAAGGTCTGGTCCGCCGGCTGCTCGACCGGGCAGGAAGCCTGGTCCCTCGCGATCGCCGCCCAGGAGGCGGGCGTCGCCGTCGAGATTGTCGCGACCGACCTGTCGCAGCGCGCGCTCGAAAAGGCCCGTTCCGGCGCCTATACCGGCTTCGAGATTCAGCGTGGCCTCAAGGCCGAGACCATGCTGCGCCATTTCGACCAGGCCGAGGACGCCTGGATCGCCCGGGCCGAGTTGCGTGCCATGGTCCATTTCGCCCGCGCCAACCTCGTCGACCCGCCCGGCGACGCCCACCAGTTCGACATCATCTTCTGCCGCCATGTGCTCGGCGACGCCGACCCGGCCCGACGCGGCGAGATGTTCGACAACCTCGAGCGGCGGCTGGTCGACGACGGCTGCCTGTTCCTGGGCCCCGACGAACAGCCCGAGAACGACAGCATCGCCTTCCGCCCGGTCGCCGGCCGCAAGGGCCTGTTCGTCAAATCCCCGGCGGCGCTGAGACGGGTGGCCTGACGGCGCGGGATTTGTCGGACCGGGGTACCGCAAGGGAGACGCGCCGGACGCTCGCTGAGGGCGGTCAACGGCCATTTGCCGAGGTTCCTCGATTGACGATCGATCCTGCAGCCTCCCTTCTGCTTGCTCTCCTTGTCACCGTCGCCGCCTGCGATCAGGCGGGTGGGGTCGGCGGCGAGACGGCTGACAATGACGTCCCGACCGCGAGGGCCACCGCGGGTCCGACAGAACGGATCGAGGTACCCAAGGTCGAACGGGTGGGCGTCTGGCAGCCTGGCCCAGGCGGCACGCAAGTGCCGCTCTGGCCCGCAAATGTCCCTCTTGCAAAGCCCGACAGCGGAGATCGCCCTGAGGCGACCGGCAATGGTTCGCCCACGGTCGGGGGCCGGCGCTGGCATTGGGCGACCTATGTCACCCGGCCGACCATGACCCTTTATCGGCCGACGGGACGGAACACCGGGGCCGCGATGCTGGTCCTGCCGGGCGGTGGGTTTCACGCTGTGGCCATGGACCTGGAGGGCACGGAGGTTTGCGACTGGGTCGTTCGGCAGGGCATGACCTGCGCGGTGTTGAAATACCGCACGCCGCAGGTGTGGCCGCAACGGAATGGCCGACAGCAGCGACCGGCGGTGCTGCTGGGTCTGGAAGACGCCCAGCGCGCCATGGCTCTGCTGCGGCAGGGTGCCACGACCTGGGGGATCGATCCGCAGAAAATCGGTGTGATCGGCTTTTCGGCCGGCGCCTATCTCGTCGCCGACATGAGCAATACGGACGAGCGGACCTATCCAGCCACCGACGCGGCAGACCGGCAATCGTCACGGCCAGACTTCGCGATCGTCGCCTATACCGCCCGCATGCTGGACAACAGCGGAGGCAGAAACGACCTCCAGCTGCAGCCTTGGGTGAAGATCAGCCCAAGGGCACCGGCGACGCTCATCATCCACGCGATGGACGACTCCGTCGACGATATCCGGCAGCCGATGGCCTATGCGCTGGCGCTCAACGACGCGGGCGTGCCGGTGGACATGCGTGTCTATGCCAAAGGCGGCCACGCCTTCGGCATGCGGCCGACGGCCGATCCCGTCACGACGGACTGGCCGGGGCAGGTCAGGACCTGGCTGCTGGGTCTGGGTGTGTTGTGACCCCGAAGGATGACGAACGCCCCCCGGCCCGCTAGCCTGCCCCTTCATCGGGGAGGATGACTCATGCGGTTGCTCTGGCTGGCTGGCTCATTGGCGCTGGCGCTGCTGATTGCGGTGCTGACCCTGCAGGTTCCGGCGCCCGCGGGCGTTGGGGCCCCCGCCGCCGCCTTCTCCGCCGGACGGGCGATGGTTGACGTGCGCGAGATTGCCCGCCGCCCCCATCCCGTCGGTTCGGCCGACCATGCGCGCGTCGGCGCACTGTTGCTGCAGCGAATGGCGGCGCTGGGCCTGCAGACATCGATCCAGACCGGCGCCCTGTCGCCCGCGGCGGTGCGCCGGCTTGAGCGCGAAGGCGGCTCGGCCGCCGGCGTGGAATTGACCAACCTCATCGGCGTCCTGCCGGGGCGCGACCCTCGCCTGCCGGCCGTCGCCCTGATGGCCCACTATGACACCGTGCCGGATTCGGCCGGCGCGGCGGACGACACCACGGGCGTCGCCGCCATGCGCCATCCGCGCGCGTGGGCCGGCCGACCGGACCCTGGTGGTCATCCTGACGGACGGCGAGGAACTGAACCTCGACGGCGCCCGCGCCTTCTGGGGCGGCCACCCCCTGCGCGACCGCATCGGGGCAGTGGTCAATCTTGAAGCGCGCGGCGGCGGCGGCCGGGCCATGATGTTCGAGACCGGACGCGGCAATGCCGGGACCATCGCCCTGTTCGCGCGGGCCGGCGCGCGCGCCACTGGCGGCGTCTCGTCCAACTCGCTGGCAGTGTTCGTCTATGAGGCCATGCCCAACGGCACCGACTTCACCATTCCCAAGGACCGCGGCGTCCAGGGGGTCAACCTCGCCTTCATCGGACGCCCGGAACAGTATCACGCCCCCGTCTCGACCCCCGACGCGCTCGACCAGGGCAGCGTCCAGCATATCGGCTCGCAGGCGCTGGAGACAGCCGACACCCTGCTGCGCGCCCCTGCCCTGCCCACCGCCACGGCCAATCTCGTCTATGCCGACCTGTTCGGACGCATCATCGTCGGCCACAAGCCGGTGGCGGGATGGGCCCTGCTGGGCCTGGCCTTCCTCGGCCTCGGCGTCGCTGTCTGGCGCGCGCGTTCGCACGCGGGTCTGACCTTCGCCGACGCCGGGCGGGGAGCCGTGGACGGTCTGTGGTTCCTGTCGACGGGCCTCGTCCTGACGCAGCTCGTCCGCGTGCTCGCCGGGCCGCTGTCGGGGCGGGCGGACAGCGCCGATGCCTACTACACCCTGCTGGCCCGGCTGCCGTGGATGGAGGCCGGCGCGGCCCTGACGGTGCTGGCCGTCGCCCTCACCTTGTTCGGCGGGCGGACGCGTCTGGACCGCCGGATCGTCGCGGGTGCCATCGCCGTCGCCGCTGTCGCCGCCGTGATCCTGGGCGGCGTGAGCGTCATCGTCATCGGCGCCGCCGTCATCGCTGTCGGCCTGTCGCTGTTCCCCGGCCTCGCCGCCCGCTCGACATGGGGCAGCTGGGCCGGACTGATCGGCCTGATCCTGATCCTCGGCACAGCGGCGCAGGCCCTCGCGCCCGAGGCCGCCTTCCTGTTCGTCTGGACCGGTCTGCTGGCCGCGCTCGCCGCCGCCCTGGCCGCCGTCCTCGACCCCGGCCTGACCCAACCCCGGTCGCTGGCGCCGACCGCCGTCGCCGCCGTGCTCGGTGCCGGATGGATCATGGCGCAGGCGCACACCGTCTTCCTCGGCATCGGCATGGACCTGCCCGGCGTGCTGGTTCTCCTCGGGATGCTGGTGCTGATGCTGGTCCGGCCGCTCAGCCCGGAACAGGGCCTGTCCCGGCCTCTGTTGATCGCGGCGGCAGCGGCCCTGATCCTCGGTGCCGGCTTCTCGGTCGCGGCCCAGGTCATGGAGCCCATGGTCGCGGCCAGGACGGCCTGACCTGCCGATGGCCACGCCCGTCTACCTCGAAGACCTGCAGGTCGGTCAGACCTTCGTCAGCGACCCGGTCACCGTAACCACCGATCAGATCAAGGCCTTCGCCGCCGAGTTCGACCCCCAGCCCTTCCACCTCGACGAGGACGCCGCCCGCGACACCCTGTTCGAGGGTCTGGCCGCCAGCGGCTGGCATACCGCCGCCCTGACCATGCGCATGCTGGTGCAGTGTTTCCCCCTCGCCGGCGGACTCATCGGTGCCGGCGGCGAAACCACCTGGCCCCGCCCGACCCGGCCGGACGATACCCTGACCCTCACCGTCGAGGTGCTGGAGATCCTGCCCTCCCGCTCGCGCCCCGACCGCGGCATGATCCGCACCCGCAGCACGACGCGGAACCAGCATGGCGAGGCGGTC
The DNA here is from genome assembly GCA_006515835.1 of bacterium. Lineage (GTDB taxonomy): Bacteria > Pseudomonadota > Alphaproteobacteria > Caulobacterales > Caulobacteraceae > Brevundimonas. Next base: position 7,077 of record VFBG01000052.1, read on the forward strand.
CAGATTTCGACGGTGCGGATCGTGGCGTGGCGGCGACCGGCGTAGGTCGGCGGCCATGAGGTTCATCACAACGGGCACGACGGAAGGCACAACGGACACGACGGGACCGGGGCTGTGGCCGGACCCGCGCCCTTCCGGTCACTTGTGAACGCGGCGTACGCCGCAATACTTCCATCACATCGAAGGCAAGCCCAGCCCCGTCATCCGCTCAGGCCCGTTGTGTCCGTCGTGACCCCGTTGTGCCCGCTGTGATGAACCAGCTCTGCCCGACACAGCAGCCCTCAGCCCCCGTCCGCCCACACTGTTTTGTAGAGATCAAACCGTCGGTCCCGCAGGTTGCGCACCGTCCCCTGCGACTTGGCCCATGCCAGATCGGACAGGTCGAGGTCGGCGACGGTCACCGTCTCCACATTCTCCGACGCCTCGGCCGCGATCCCGTCCCGCGCGAACGGGAAGTCGCAAGGCGTCAGGATGCAGGACTGGGCGTACTGGATGTCCATGTTCTCGACATTCGGCAGATTGCCGACATTGCCCGACAGGACGACGTAGCACTGGTTCTCGATGGCCCGCGCCTGCGAGCAGTAGCGCACCCGCAGATAGCCTTGCCGGTTGTCGGTGCAGAACGGCACGAACAACATTCGCGCGCCCTCGTCGACCAGCCGCCGCGCCAGTTCCGGGAACTCTGAATCGTAGCAGATCAGCACCCCGATCGGCCCGCAGTCAGTCGGTATGGCCTGGACCCGATCGCCGCCCTTAATGTTCCACCAATGCCGCTCGTTCGGCGTCGGGTGGATCTTCTCCTGCTCGTGCACAGAGCCATCGCGCAGGAAGACATAGGCGACGTTCTGGATGTCGCCGTCTTCCGTCTGCGTCGGATGAGAGCCGCCAATGATGTTGATGTTGTACTCAACCGCCATCTTGCGCATCGCCTCGACGAAGCGCGGCGTGTAGCGGGTCAGGGCCTCGATCGACTCCACCGGGCTGAGCTTCTTCTTTTCCAGCGACAGCAGCTGAAGGGTGAAGAGCTCGGGGAACACCACGAAATCCGAGCGGTAGTCCGAGGTCACGTCGACGAAATATTCGATGTTGGAGATGAACTCCTCGAAGCTGGCCACCTTGCGGGCCTGCAACTGCACCGTCGCCACCCGCACCGTCTCCTTGACCGCGAAGGCCGCGCCCCGCCCGTGCGTCTCGGCATAATAGGGATTGCGCCACACCATGTGCGCCGCATGCCCCAGCGAGGCCGTGTCCGAGGTCAGATAGTTCTCCAGCACCCCGATCGGCTCGAACCCACCGCGCATGTGGAAACCGATCACCGGGTCGTTCAGCTTCCTCGCCGTGACCGCGTCCAGATAGTCCCGCGCATCCGGATACGCCGCCTTGCGCCGCGCCAGCCCGGGCATCCGCCCGCCGAAGACGATGCCGCGCAGGTTCTGAGCCTCGCACAGGTCGCGCCGGGCGTCATACAGCCGCTGGCCGATGCGCAAGCGGCGCCGGTCCGGATCGACGCACACCTCCATGCCGTAGAACCAGTCCCCGACCGGATCGTGCCGCGCCGCGTAACCGCCGCCGGTGATCTGGGTCCAGGTGTGCGGCGCCATGGCCGTCTTCTCATCTATGCGGAAGCCGGCGGCGTAGCCGACGATCTCATCGGCGTATTCGACCACGAACTGGCCGTCGGGGAAGGCGGCGATCTGGCCCCGCAACATGCCCGGCGTATAGGCCGGCATGTCCTTGTAGACCTTGGCCACAAGGGCGGAGATGGCGTTCACATCCGCCAGTCTGGCGTTGCGGATGGAGAGAACGGCGGGCTTGGAGGGTTTTGTCATGCGGGGTGAACGCATGGCGAAGCTTGAGGATCAGATCCCCACCGCCTTTTGCGCCGGCTGCGCCCTGATGCCAAAGGCCCGCAGTCCGGATCGCTTCTGTCCGGACCAGTCAGTCCAGCTTCAACAGGCGATCAAGACTGGCGGCGCCCGGCCCCCGCGCGGCCAGATAGATCAGCGGAGCGGCCCACAGCAGGTGGGTCGGCCAGCCGCCGGGGATCACGAACAGCTGAATGACCAGCGTCATCCCCAGCAGGCCGATCGCGGCGGGCCGGGTCAGCAGGCCGAGCACCAGCAGAACCGGCAGGGCGTGCTCGGCATAGGTGGCCAGAACGGCGGCGATATCGGGCGGAAGCAGGGGAACACGGTATTCCTCCGCGAACAGATACTGCGTGGACGGCGTGATCGTCAGCAACCCCTCGACCTTGGTCCGGCCCGAGAGAAAGAACGGAACCGCGACGCCCAGGCGCAGCAGGAGCGCCAGAGGCCACTCCGGGACAGCGGCGGAGATGCGGTCATGGATGCGGGCGATGAGGTTCATGGGCGATGGCTCCGGAGGCCGGCGGAATCGAAGGATCCGAGGGCGATGAGGTCGGCGAACAGGGAAGAGATGTCAGCCATGGGTCGGACCGAGCGAGCGGCCAGGGAGGCCACGCCAAACGGACGGCCCTTGCGGCAGGCGTCGAGGAAGACCCATTCGGTCCGCGACAGACGGCGTGCACGCACCTCTGCGCCCGGACGGTGGATGAGCAGGCCTTCGGGTTCGGAGCGCCAGCTCAGGTCCTGTTGTTCGGACGGGTACCGGTGAGCCAGCCATAGCGAGGGCGCCGTCCAGTCGAACCAGAACAGGTGCGCGGAGGGATGCAGGCGGGCGGGCGTGGCCGCCAGGGCCAGTCCGGCACCCGCGGCCTGTGCCGCGCTGAGAGGGAGGCTCGAAGGCGGCGAGCCAGGCAGGAAAACCCGCGCCGAAAGCAGCCAGGACAGGTTCGTCGCCGGGCTCGGCCTCAACGAACTCCCGCGCGGCGGCGCGGAACCACTCAGCCCCTACCAGCTGGGACACTGTGGGGTAGTTGGCTTCAAGCGCATCAATCCGGCCCTTGATGGATGTGTTGCGATAGACGGCGATGGCACCCAGCGTTCGATCATCCGGATCAAGATGCGGCCATAGGGCGTCGAAGCCGCCGTCGAGGGCGATGGAGAAGGCATGGTGAAAGCGGGTCACACGAGGGCCCCCAGGGCGGTGAGGGTGCGTTCTGCGCGAGCCTGCTCGCGCAGCATTTCACTGAACGCCGGGACCTGCCCGTCGCGCTCGATCAGCGTGGGGCGAGGGCCGATCCGGTCCAGAAGTCGACGATAGAGACGCCAGACCACCTCGCTGACCGGGGCGTCGTGACTGTCGATCAGCAGCGCCTCGCCCCAGACCGGATCCGGACGGTGACCGGCCAGATGTATCTCGCCGACAAGGCCGGCAGGAACACGATCGAGCCAGTCCTCGGCCGACAAACCCATGTTGCAGGCGCTGACGTGGACATTGTTCACGTCCACCAGAAGCCCGCAGCCGGTCCGGCGGGTGATCTCGACGAGGAAGTCGACCTCATCCCAGGCATGGCCCGACATGGGCAGATAGGCGGAGGGATTCTCGATCAGCAGGGTTCGGCCCAGCGCCGCCTGAGCCTCGTCGATGTGGTCACAGATCAATGCCAGCATCTCCCGGCTGCGTGGCACGGGCAGGAGGTCGGGGTGGTAGACATTGCCCCGGCGCGACCAGGCCAGGTGCTCCGACACGACGAACGGCTCGAAGCGGTCGATCAGATCGCGAAATCGCGCCAGATGGGATCGGTCCGGCCGTTCGTCGCCGGCCAGCGACAGTCCCACCCCGTGCAGGGACAGTGGATGGGTGGCGCGAATTCGCTCCAGCCAGGCGAGCCGGGGCCCGCCCGCGACCATATAGTTCTCCGGGTGAACCTCGAACCACAGGCCGCGCCGGGGTCCGACCGCCGGGCAGGCCGCGGCTTCAACGTAGTGCTGGGGCTTCAGGCCCAGCCCGGCGGTCGGAAAGGCGGTCATCAGCGGTTCGCGATCGGGCTCAGCGAACCATTGCCCCGGGGCGTCCGGATGGTGGCGCAGGTGCCCTTGGCGACCAACTTCCAGGCGTTGCCCTGATAGTCGCGGGTCGAGGTGCCGGCGCAGCTGGTGCCGGGGCCGGCGGCGCAGTCGTTCTGGCCGGCGCGGGCGACACCGTAGCATTTCTCCATGGCGTTTTCCTGCGCAGGGGCGCGGTTCTGCGCCGAGGCAGCGGTGGCGCTGAGCGCGATCAGGGCGCCGGCACCGACGATCAGTTTGGCCTGGGTGTTCATGGGGTCGTCTCCTCATTCGCCGGTCCGGGGGGTGGAGCGGCCTTGCAGGAGAGGGTTCGACGTCGTCGCGGTGCAGGTTACGACACGGCCCCGAAAATAATTTCGACGTTGCCCACCACGCGCCATGTAACGTCAGGCGGGGTCTGCGCGAATGGAGTTGCGTGGTGGACAGGGAAGCCGAGCTGAAGTGCCTGATGCTGCGTGGTCTCGATGGAGATCCCGTGGCCTGGCGCATGCTGCTCAACCAGCTTCGGGGCGCCCTGACTCCCTATTTCAGACGCCGACTGAGCGGGCTGGAAGCTGATGCCGAGGACCTGGTGCAGGACTGTCTGATCGCCATACACGCCAAGCGGGCGACCTATGACCGTTCAATGGCCTTCACCGCCTGGGCCTATGCGATCGCGCGCTACAAGCTGATCGACCACTTCCGCAGGCAGGGACGCCGGGTTCACGTGCCGATGGAGGATGCCGCCGTTCTGACCGCCGAACATTCCGTTGAGGACGGCGTCGTCCGGCGGGACCTGGCGAAGGTCCTGTCGATCCTGCCGATGCGTCAGCGGCGACTGATAGAAGACGTGCGTATCGGGGGGTTCAGCCTGGCCGAGGCTGCGGCGCGCAACGGGTGGACCGAAGGCGCGGCCAAGGTCAGCGTCCACCGTTCAATGAAGGCGCTGTCCGCCAGCGTAAGCTCCCATGAAGACTGATGATCTGATCGACGCCCTGGCCGCAGGGCTCCAGCCGGCACCGCCGGCGCGACTGAATGCCTTGCTGCTGGCCTGCGCCGCTGCGGGGTCGGTGGTGGCGGTGACATTGCTGCTGGGCGTCCGGCCTGCCCTGGCTGACGTCCTTTCGTCCCCGACGACCTGGATGAAGGGGCTCTATACGACCGGTCTGGCCGGAGCGGCGTTGTGGCTGAGCTTCAGGGCCGGCCGGCCGGGCGCGGACACACGGGCGCCGCTGGTGGCTCTTGGCGCGATCGTAGGCCTGGCACTGCTTTGGGGGGCGGTCGAACTCATCACGACCGCCGGCGACGAGCGGCTCGCCGAGTGGCTGGGCCGGACCTGGACCATCTGCGGGCGGAACATCCTGCTGGTATCGGCGGTGGCGGTCGTTCCGACCTTCCTGTCAGCGCGGCGACTGGCACCCACCCGCCCGGCGTTCTCAGGCTTTGCGCTGGGCGTGGCCACGGGAGGAATCGCGGCGACGGCCTATGGCATGCTGCATTGCCCGGAATCGACGGCAGCCTTCGTGGCGACCTGGTACACTCTCGGCGTGGCGGCCGCCGGCCTGATCGGTGCCGTGGCGGGACGGTTCGCCTTGCGCTGGTAGCCGCGGGAGCGCGGGAAACCGCGCTCCGGGGCGAGGATACGTCAAAATCGGACGCATCTTCGCGCCGCTCGCGAAAAGAACATATTGGCAACCAGAACAAACCGTGTACTAACTGCGCTTCAACAGGGAGCGGGTCCAGGCGGGTCTCTCCCGGAACCAGATGGGAATCATGGCAAGGGAGAGTGGCAAGGTGGCAGCTCAGGCGAATTTGAAGTTGGTGACGCGCGACGACGGCGACAAACAACGGGCTCTCGAGGCGGCGATCGCCCAGATCGATCGCGCCTTCGGCAAGGGCTCGGTCATGAAGCTGGGCAAGAACGGCGTGACCGAGGCCATTCCTTCGGTCTCGACGGGCTCGCTGGGCCTCGACATGGCCCTCGGCATCGGCGGTCTGCCGCGCGGTCGGGTGATCGAGGTGTTCGGGCCGGAAAGCTCGGGCAAGACGACGCTCGCCCTGCACACCGTGGCCGAGATCCAGAAGGCCGGCGGCACCGCCGCCTTCGTCGACGCCGAACACGCGCTCGACCCGGGCTATGCGCAGAAGCTGGGCGTCAATCTCGACGACCTGCTGGTCTCGCAGCCCGACACCGGCGAGCAGGCGCTCGAGATCGTCGACACCCTGGTGCGCTCCGGTGCCGTGGACATCGTGGTGGTCGACTCCGTCGCCGCCCTGACGCCCCGCGCCGAGATCGAGGGCGAGATGGGCGACAGCCTGCCCGGCCTGCAGGCCCGTCTGATGAGCCAGGCGCTGCGCAAGCTGACCGCCTCGATCAACAAGTCGCAGTGCATCGTCCTTTTCATCAACCAGATCCGCCACAAGATCGGCGTCATGTACGGCTCGCCGGAAACGACGACCGGCGGCAATGCGCTGAAATTCTACGCCTCGGTCCGCCTCGACATCCGCCGCACCGGCGCGATCAAGGACCGCGATGAAGTGGTCGGCAACACCACCCGCGTGAAGGTGGTCAAGAACAAGGTCGCCCCGCCGTTCCGCGAGGTCATCTTCGACATCATGTATGGCGAAGGCATCTCCAAGCTGGGCGAGATCATCGACCTGGGCGTCAAGGCAGGTATCGTCGAGAAGTCGGGCAGCTGGTTCTCCTACGACAGCCAGCGCATCGGCCAGGGTCGTGAGAACGTGCGCGCCTTCCTCAAGGCCAATCCGGACATCGCCGACTCGATCGAAAAGGCCGTTCGCGCCTCGACCAGCAAGATCGCCGAGGAACTGCTCGGCACCCCCGAACCCGACGAGGGCCAGGACCTCGAGGGCTGATCCGGCCCCATTGAACGAGGCGGGCGCTGTCAACGCAGCGAACGCTTCGGACGGTGATTTCTCAATCAGAACCTTCTCCGGCCGGGTCCCGCGACCCGCCACCGACCCCGTGTGGGCCGGGCCGGACGGAGCGGGCCGCCTGGTCTCCACCCGGACCGGGCGGCCCTTTTCTATCGCCGTAGCCGCCGCGTCAGGGCCGGCCGGATTCGCAGGAAGGCGACATACAACCGCTCCAGCAACCCCAGCACCGTCCGGTTCCGCGCCGCCAGACCCAATGGACGCAACAAGGGGATGGCACGCCACATGGCGGCAAAGGCGCCGGCACCCGACAGGATCACCCCATCTTCCCGCGCATGAAATCGAGCCAGCAGCTCGACCCGGTCGAGCGGACAGCTCCCTTCTCCGTTCGCCACATCTGTGAAGACGATGGCGCCGTGTCGATCCAGCCTGCGCATCACGGCGATCTCGCGCCGGCACAGGGGGCAGTCGCCATCAAACCAGACTTCAAGCGCGGACATGGGTCAATCCTACACCGCGCCCGCCGCCCACGCCCGTCAACGCCGGGCCGTGCGGCGATCTGTCCGGCGGCCCGCACCGCCCTCTTGCACCGGCCCGCCCCGCGAGCGACCGTCCCGCCCAAGGGAGACCCGCCATGTCCGACATCGCCAGCACCGTGGCCCTTGCCCGCACCGCCCTCTACGCCGGCCTGCTGGCCGGTGCGCTCGACATCACCGCGGCCATCGTGACCAACCTGCAGGTTCCCGCCCGTGTTGTGCTGCAGTCCGTGGCCAGCGGACTCCTCGGCTCCGCCGCCTACCGCGGGGGTTGGCCGACGGCCTGGATGGGTCTGGCGTCCCATTTCGCCATCATGCTGGTCATCGCCGTAATATTCGTTGCGGCCGCCGCCGCCATTCCCGCACTGCGTCGCTTCTGGATCCCGGCAGGCCTCGTGTTCGGCGTTGCCGTATGGCTGGCCATGGCCTTCGTCGTGGTGCCGATGTCGGCCTCGCCGCTGACACCCCCCGCCGATCTGATGTCGGCCCTCAAGCCGATCGTGGTGCATATCGTGGCCGTCGGCCTGCCCATCGCCTGGGTGACCCGGCGCATGCTCGGCGCCGCCTGAGCCGTCTCGATCACGGGCGGGTGATGCATTGGGGCTGAAACCCCTATATGACGCCCGTTCCCCGTTTCTCCCCCGACCGAACGCGCACCGCCATGTCCAGCCTCAAACAGATCCGCTCGACCTTCCTCGATTATTTCGCCGCCGACGGGCACGAGAAGGTCCACTCCGCGCCGCTGGTGCCGCAGAACGATCCGACCCTGCTGTTCGTCAATGCGGGCATGGTGCCGTTCAAGGACTATTTCACCGGGGCCTCGACCCCGCCGTATCCCCGCGCCACCAGCTCGCAGAAGTGCGTGCGCGCGGGCGGCAAGCACAACGATCTGGACAACGTCGGCTACACCGCCCGGCACCTGACATTCTTCGAGATGCTGGGGAATTTCTCCTTCGGCGACTATTTCAAGGAACACGCGATCGATCGTGCCTGGAACCTGGTCACCAAGGATTTCGGCCTCGATCCCAAACGCCTGCTGGTCACCGTCTATATCGATGACGACGAGGCCGCGGCGATCTGGAAGAAGGTCACCGGCTTCGGCGACGACAAGATCATCCGCATCGCCGGCTCCGACAATTTCTGGGCCATGGGCGACAACGGTCCCTGCGGTCCCTGCACCGAAATATTCTGGGACTACGGCGACCACGTCCCCGGCGGCCCTCCCGGCTCGCCGGACGAGGACGGCGACCGGTTCGTGGAGATCTGGAACAACGTCTTCATGCAGTTCGAGAAGGAGAACGACGAGATCGTCCGCTCCCTCCCGAAGCCGTCTGTCGACACCGGCATGGGCCTCGAGCGCATCGCCTCGGTCCTGCAAGGCAAGAACTCGGTCTTCGACACCGACCTGTTCCAGACCCTGATCGCGGCCTCGGCAGACGCCACCGCGACCGATCCCAACGGCAGCATGGCCGCAAGCCACCGGGTCATCGCCGACCACCTGCGCAGCTCGTCCTTCCTGATCGCCGACGGCGTGACCCCCTCGAACGAGGGCCGCGGCTATGTCCTGCGCCGCATCATGCGCCGCGCCATGCGCCACGCCCACCTGCTGGGCGCCGCCGATCCGCTGATGCACCGGCTCGTGCCGACGCTCGTCTCCGAGATGGGCGAGGCCTTCCCCGAGCTGAAGCGCGCCCAGGCCTTCGTCGAGGACACGCTGAAGCAGGAAGAGATCCGCTTCCGCACCACCCTCGGCCGCGGCATGGGCCTGCTTGAGGACGCATCGAAGGATCTGGGCGAGGGCGGGGTCCTGTCCGGCCAGACGGCCTTCACCCTGTACGACACCTACGGCTTCCCGCTCGACCTGACCCAGGACGAGGCCCGCCGCCGCGGCTTCACCGTCGACACCGACGCCTTCGACGCCGCCATGAACGAACAGAAGGCCCGCAGCCGCGAGCACTGGACCGGCTCGGGCCAGACCGCCTCGACCGGCGAATGGCTGGCCCTGCGCGACCGCCTCGGACCCACCGTGTTCACCGGCTATGACGCCGTCGACGGATCGGGCGAGGTTCTCGCCATCGTGCGCGACGGCACCTCGGTCGACGAACTGTCGGCCGGCCAGACCGCCGAGATCCTGTTCGACCAGACACCCTTCTACGGCGAGGGCGGCGGCCAGGCCGGCGACAAGGGCGAGATCGAATGGACCGACGCCTCGGGCCAGCAGGGTTCGGCGACGGTCCTCGACGTCCAGAAGCACGCCGGCGACCTGTTCGCCCACCGCATCGAGGTGACCTCGGGCACGCTGACCATCGGCGCCCGCGCCCAGCTGCGTTCCAGCGCCGCCGCCCGCCTGACCACCCGCGCCAACCACTCCGCCGCCCACCTGCTGCACAAGGCCCTGGCCAATGTGCTGGGCGGCCACGTGGCCCAGAAGGGCCAGATGGTCGACGCCGAACGCCTGCGCTTCGACTTCAGCCACAACGCCCCGGTCACCGAGGACGAACTGGCGCGGATGGAGGATGAGGTAAACGCCGTCATCCGCCAGAACCTGCCCGCCGAGACGAAGATGATGGGCCCGCAGGAAGCCATCGCCGCCGGCGCAGTCGCCCTGTTCGGCGAGAAATACGGCGACGAGGTCCGGGTGCTGACGCTGGGCCGCGACCTGGCCGAGGCGGGCAAGCCCTATTCGGTCGAGCTGTGCGGCGGCACCCACGTCGCCCGCACCGGCGACATCGCCCTGTTCAAGATCGTGTCGGAGAGCGGCATCGCCGCCGGCGTGCGCCGCATCGAGGCCCTGACCGGCGAGGCCGCGCGCCAGTTCCTGCTGGCCCAGGCCGGGGTGGCGAAGTCGCTGGCCCAGTCATTCAAGGTTCAGACCGCCGACGTACCGGCCCGCGTCGAGGCCCTGACCGCCGACCGCCGCGCGCTTGAGAAGCAGGTCGCCGAACTGAAGAAGCAACTGGCCCTGGGTGGTGGCGGCGCGTCCGCCAACGCCGCGCCGGATGAGATCAACGGCGTCAAGCTGATCGCCCGCGTGCTGGACGGCGTCGACGGCAAGGGCCTGCGTGGCGTGGCCGAGGATTTCCGCAAACAGGTCGGCTCGGGCGTCGTCGCCCTGATCGGCGTGACGGAAGGCAAGGCGGCGATCACGGTTGCCGTGACCTCCGACATGGCGGGGAAGGTCAATGCGGCCGACCTCGCGCGCGTCGCGGTCATCGCCATGGGCGGCCAGGGCGCCGGCGGCAAGCCGGACTTCGCCCAGGGCGGCGCGCCGGATGGGTCGAAGGCGGAAGAGGGCCTCGCGGCAGTCCGGGCGGCGCTGGCGGGCTAGGCTGCCGGCC
>VFBG01000053.1 GCA_006515835.1 bacterium
CGTCCAACGCCGTCCCGTCCCCGGCGGTCGCCACGCGCGCCCCGACGACATCGGCACCGGCGGAGGCCAGCGCGGCCGCCAGATCGACAAACAGGCCCGGCCGGTCGCGCGCGGCGACGGCGACCCGGGTGGCGGCGTATTCTTCGGCCTCGCCCTCCCGGATCGTCAGCACCTCGACCGCCGCGCCACTTTTGCGCGCCCGCCCGACCAGCTCGGGATAGTCGTCCAGCGGGTCCGCGTGGGTCACGTCCTCGCCCCGGAACACGCCCTCGGTGCGCTGATAAAGATCGCGGATCAGCCCGCCCTTCCACGCATTCCAGACGCCCGGTCCGACGGCGCGGATATCCGCCACGGTCAGGATCAGCAGGGTCCGCAGCCGCTCTGGGTCGCCGACCAGTCTGGTGAAAGCCCTGACCGTTGCCGGATCGGACACGTCGCGTTTCTGGGCGTAGTCCGACAGGGCCAGATGGTTGCGCACCAGCCAGACCACGAATTCGGTCCGGCGTGGATCGAGACCCAGCCGGTCACAGGCCCGGCGGGCAGCGATGGCACCGTCCTCAAGCTGTCCCCGGTCGCCCCCCTTGCCGACATCGTGCAGCAGCATGGCCAGCATCAGGGCCTCGAAGTCGTCGATCCGGTGGACGATCTCGGACGAGGACGGATGGTCGGCCTTCAGCTTGCCGCGCCAGATGTCGTTGATGATGCCGATGGCCTGCAGCGTGTGCTCGTCGACCGTATAGGCATGGTACATGTTGAACTGGGTCTGGCCGACGATCCGCCCCCACTCGGGCAGGAACCGGCCCAGCAGACCGGTCTCGTTCATCAGGGTCAGAACCCGGTACGGTCGCTGACCATGCGCGAGGATGTCGAGGAAGGCGCGCGTCGCCTCCGGGTCGCGGCGCAGCGAGGGGGTGACCAGCGACAGCGACCGGCTGACCGCCGAGAAGGCGTCGGGATGGATGTCCAGATCATGCTCGTCCGCCGTGCGGAACAGCATCAGCAGCTTCTCGGGTGCCTCGGCGAACACCTCGGGACCCTTGACCGACAGGCGGCCGGCGTCCTCGATGAAGCCCTCGACGCCGAGCTTGCGTTTGCGTCCGGGGATCAGCCGCGACAGGCTCATGGTCGACTTCTGCTGGCGAGCCTCCAGCTTGGCCGACATCGCGCGGGTCAGGGCCCCGACGTCGCGGGCGACGAGGAAGTAGCGGCGCATGAACCGCTCGACCGCCGGCTCGTCGCCGCGCCCGCGCCAGCCCATCCGCCGGGCCACTTCGGGCTGGAGATCGAACGTCAGCTTTTCCTCCGGTCGTCCCGCCGTGAGGTGAAGATGCGCCCGAACCCGCCACAGGAAGTCGAAAGACTCCTCGAAGGTGCGTCGCTCCCGTGCTGTCAGCAGGCCGTCCATCACCCGCGCGCCCAGGGGGCTGTCGGGTGCCAGCGAACGGGCGATCCAGAACAGGGTGTTCAGGTCGCGCGATAACGGACCGCGCCGGATTTCTGGTGCCGGACGTCGCGTTCCTCCAGCTTGGCGGCGATGAAGGGGCGGGGGTCGGACTTGACCACCAGGGCGCGGAAACGGGTGATGAAATCTGTCGCCAGCCGCTCATCTCCGGCCAGGGGTCGGGCTTCCAGCAGGGCGGTTCGCACCGTCATGTCGGACTTCGACAGCGCCAGACATTCGTCGACCGACCGCGCCGACTGGCCGACCTTCACGCCTAGGTCCCACAGGACGTAGAGCATGAACTCGATCACCTGTTCGGTGCGCGGGATCGGCTTCCACGGGCGCAGGAACAGCAGGTCGAGGTCGGAGTGGGGCGCCAGCACGCCCCGGCCGTATCCCCCGACCGCGATCAGGCTCAGCCTTTCGGCCTCGCTGGGGTTGGCGGCGGGATAGAGGGTTTCGGTGGTGAACCGCCACAGGGCGTTCAGCAGGTCGTCGGCGGCCGCGGAATAGAGCCGGGCTACCTCCACGCCCTCGCCGCCCGCGTCCAGTCGGCGGGCGATGCGGGCGCGGGCGGCCCCGAACGAGTCTCCCAGAATGGCCGCCACGGCCTTGCGCACGTCGGGTGCAGACGCAGCGTCGACCAGCCGGTCGTCAAGCAGGTCGGTCACCGGCGGGAAGGGCGTCCTCGACAGCGGACGAACGCGGCGGCGGCGCGGGCTCGGCCATGGCGAAGAGGGGCAGGTCATCCAGGCTGATGGCGGCGGCCTTCTCGCCTTCCAGCCGGTCGAGCACTTCCCGTGCGCGATTGACCACGGCGGCGGGCACGCCGGCCAGTTTCGCGACCTGCACCCCGTAGGAGCGGTCCGCGGCACCGGGTCGGGCCTCGTGCAGGAAGACGAGATCGCCGTTCCATTCCCGCGCAGCCATCGACAGATTGCAGACGTGGGCCAGCCGCGTCTCGAGGCCCGCCAGCTCGTGATAGTGGGTGGCGAACAGGGTGCGGGCGCGATTGCGGTCGTGCAGGGCCTCGGCCACGGCCCAGGCGATCGCGAGACCGTCATAGGTGGCCGTGCCGCGCCCGATCTCGTCCAGCACCACGAAGCTGCGGTCGGTGGCCTGGGTCAGGATGGCGGCGGTCTCGACCATCTCGGTCATGAAGGTGGACCGGCCCCGCGCCAGATCGTCGCCGGCCCCGACGCGGCTGAATAACCTGTCGACGACGCCCAGCCGCATCGCCTTCGCCGGCACGAAGGCTCCGGCCTGGGCCAGCACCACCAGCAGGGCGTTCTGGCGCAGGAAGGTCGACTTGCCGGCCATGTTCGGCCCGGTGACGATCGACAGGCGCGCGCAGGCCGCGCCGGAGCCGTCCAGCCTGCAGTCGTTGGGCGTATAGGGATCGCCCTGCGCCTTCACCGCCGCCTCGACCACCGGATGCCGTCCGGCTGTGATCTCGAAACAGGTCGTGTCGTCGATCGCCGGACGGACCCCGCCGACTTCCTCGGCCCATTCGGCGAGGGCGGCATGGGCGTCCAGTTCGGCGAGCGCTTCGGCCACGGCTTGAAGCGGCCGGGCCAGCGACTGGACCGTCGCGCGCCAGGTCTCGAAGGTCTCGCCTTCTATGGCGAGGGCGCGATAGCCGGCCTGGCTGATCTTCGCATCCAGCTCAGACAGTTCGACGGTGGTGAAACGGACCTGGTTGGCCAGCGTCTGCCGGTGGATGAAGGGGCTCTCGCCGGAGGGCCGGAGCAGCGGCTCGGCGGCCTTCGCACTGGTCTCCAGGAAATAGCCGAGCACGGCGTTGTGGCGAATCTTGAACGGCACCCCGGCCTCGGCGACGGCGCGGGCCTCGAGGTCGGCGACCACGCGGCGGCTGTCGTCACGCAGGCGACGCGCGTCTTCCAGTTCGGGGCGATAGCCGGCGGCGACGAAGCCGCCGTCGCGGGCCAGATGCGGCGGTTCTGCGATCAGGCCCTCGGCCAGATCGACCAGCAGCCGCCCCAGATCGGGCGACAGCGTCATCCGGTCGAGGCGCGCCGGGGGGCCGGTCAGAGGCTCGCGCACCGGCGGGAACAGTCCGGCGATGCCCTCGGCGATCGACAGGCCGGTGCGGATGGCGGCCAGATCGCGCGGCCCGCCGCGGCCGAGAACCAGCCGCGACACGGCGCGGGCCACATCCGACGAGGCCCTCAGACCGTCCCGCAGATCGCGGCGCAGATCGCGGCGCTCCAGCAGCCATTCGACGGCGTCGAGTCCATGATTGATTTGGGCCGGGTCGCGGAGCGGCCGGGCGATCCGCTCGGCCAGGGCCCGGGCGCCGCCCGAGGTGACGGTCCGGTCAATACAGGCCAGCAGCGATCCATCGCGTTCGCCGCGCTGGGTTCGGTCGATCTCGAGGCTCAGCCGGGTCGCCGGATCGATGGCCAGGAAGCCGCTGTCGCCGGAGCGGCGCGGCGGCGACAGGGCCGGAATCTTTCCGGCCTGGGTGGTCTCCAGATAGGCGGCGATCAGGCCCAGGGCGGAGACCTCGGCCTCTTCGAAAGCGCCGAACCCGTCCAGCGAGGCGACGCCATACAGCCGCTCGACCCTCGCGCGGGCTCCGACCGGCTCGGCCAGCGCCTGCGGCAGGGCCTGCACCACCTCCGAGAACAGGCGATCGGGGACCAGCACTTCCGATGCCCGGAACGAGGCCAGGGTCGCGCCGAGATCCTCCAGCGAACAGGCGACGGCGTCGACCGACCCGGCCGACAGCTCGACCACCGCCACCGCCGCCCGGCCCTTGCGCACCGAGACGGCGGCCAGCCGGTTGGCGCCGCGCGCGTCCAGCAGACTGTCTTCGGTCAGGGTGCCGGGGGTCACGACGCGGACGATGTCGCGGTGAACCACGGCCTTGGAGCCGCGCTTGCGGGCCTCGGACGGCGCCTCCATCTGCTCGCAGATGGCGGCCTTGAACCCCTGCCGGATCAGCCGCGCCAGATAGCCGTCCAGCGCATGCACCGGCACTCCGGCCATCGGGATGTCCTCGCCCTGATGCTTGCCGCGCTTGGTGAGGGTGATTCCGAGGGCCTTCGAGGCGATCTCGGCGTCCTTGAAGAACAGCTCGTAGAAATCGCCCATCCGGAAGAAGACGATGGCATCCGGCTGGTTGGCCTTGGCCGCCAGGAATTGCGCCATCACGGGCGTCACGCCCTCGCTGGACGGGACGGCGTTGGCTGTCGGGGGATGGACGAGGGGGGCGTTCATGGGGACGCGACAGGGTGAAGGATTGCGCGGGCACGCTCAAGCGGAATGGCGCGACCTTGCACAGGCCTGGCCCGGCTGCGACAAGCGTCGCAGGCGGTTAAGGGAACGCGGTGTGATGCCGCGGCTGTGCCCGCAACTGTAGGCGGCGAGACGAACGATCATTCCGGGCTTCGGCTTCGGCGTCACTGGGCAACCGGGAAGGCGCGATCCATCGTTGTTGACCCGCAAGCCAGGAGACCTGGCCGCCGACGTCGCTCGTCCGCTGTCCGGGACCAGACAGAGGCGTGGGGCCAACCCTTCCGCTTGTGCGGAAGCTGTTCCGTCGAAGCGACCCGACCCAAGCGCCGTGCCCCATCCGGGGCCGGGTCGGTCGCTTTCACCTGCCGCCGCGCAGCGCCAGCGCGGGGCCGACGGAGATCCGCGCATGACGCGATCCATCCTCTACGCCACGGCTGCGGCCGTGTGCATTCCCCTGCCCGCCTGGGCGATGACCCCCGGCGAACCGGGCGACGACCTGCCCGAAGTCGTCGTCACCGCCACCCGCCTTCCGGCAATTGTCGCCGACACCCCGGGGGCCCGGATCATCGACCGGGCGACCATCGACCGGCGGGGCGCCGTCTTCGCCGCCGACATCCTCGGCGATGTGCCAGGCCTGTCCGTCTATCGCGCCGGCCTCGGCGGCGTGACCTCGGTGCGGATCCGCGGGGCCAGCCAGGACAAGTCGCTGGTCCTCGTCGACGGCGTGCCGGTGAACGACCCGAGCCAGCCTGCCGGGGGTTTCGACTTCGCCGGCTTCGACCTGACCGACATCGAGCGCATCGAGACGCTCAGCGGACCGCAGTCGTCGTTGTGGGGCTCGGACGCCATCGGCGGCGTCATCGCTTTCACCAGCCGCGAGCTGGACGGCCTGCGCGCCGGGGTCGAGGCCGGATCGTTCGACACGCGTCGCGGCCGGCTGCAGATCGGCCGGGCCGCTGACCGCTACGCCCTCGGCGCCTTCGTCTCGCACTATGAGAGCGACGGTGTCTCGGCCGCGGCGAGCGGGACCGAGGCCGATGGCTTCGAGACCACCGCCTGGGGACTGAACGGGCGTTACGCCCTGAACGCCCGGATCGAGATCGACGGCCGCGTCCGCCATGCCGACCGGTTCGCCGAACTCGACGGCTTCGGTCCGGTCGATTCGCTGGACGCGACTGACACCACCGACCGCTCGGGCTTTGCCCGCCTCACGATCACCGGCCTGCTGGGCCTCGATCATCGCGTCACCGTCGCCGCCTCGGACATCGAACGGGTCACCGACAGCGCCTTTCCCTCGATCTATGAAGGCGAGCACCGCCTGTGGCGCTGGCAGGCCGACAGTCGCAGGGCCGGTCCGGTCAGCTATGCCTTCGGGATCGAGCGCGAGGAGACCGAGGCGGATCTGAACGGCTCTACCGCGGGCCTTGGCGTCGACTCGGCCTTCGGAACGCTGCGCTGGGAGCCGTCGGACCGGCTGATGCTGAACCTCGGCCTGCGCCACGACTCGACCGACGATTTCGGCGGCGAGACGACCGGGCGGGTTTCAGCCGCGTACCGACTGGACGGCGGGCTGAGCCTTTCCGGCGCCTTCGGGACCGGGTTCAAGACGCCCAGCGTCAGCCAGGCGGTGTGCGACTTCTGCTTCGTCCTGCCGGGCACGGCGGTCGCGCCGCTGGTTCCTGAATATGCGCAGGGCGGCGAGATCGCGCTCGGCTGGCGGTCGGCCGACGGCCGTTTTGATGGCCGCGCAACCCTCTACCGGCTCGAGGTCGAGGACCAGATCGACGGCTTCTTCGACCCGGGGACCTTCGAATTCTACTACGTAAACATCGCCGAGACCCGGACCAACGGGATCGAGCTCGAGGGCCGGGCCGTACTGGGATCAGGCTTCGACCTCAGCGTCTCATACGCCTGGACAGACGCGGTCAATGAAACCACCGGCACCGCCGTCCTGCGCGTGCCGGAACACGCGGGGTCGGCGAGCCTGGGCTGGAGCGGCGGTCGCTGGTCGGGCGCCCTGACCGTCCGGGCGGAGGGCGACATGCCCGACTCGGGCGGAACGCGGGACGGCTTCGTCACGGCGAACCTGAACGCCGCCTGGGATGTGACCGACGCCGTGACCCTGACGGCGCGGGTCGACAATCTGACGGACGAAACCTGGCAACAGCTGCTGGGCTATGGCGAGCCGGGCCGGTCCGGTTCGGTCGGGATCAGGCTGCGCTACTGATTCGCCCGCGTCCGTGAGCGAGGGAGTCGGCGGCCTTGGCCGCCGGCTCCAGTTGCATGGAGGCCCAGTCGAGATCGGGCGTCTGCGCATGCGCCGCGGCGACGACAGCCCGGAGTTCTGCGGCCGATGCGACGCTGGCGACGACGGCGGACACCTCGGGCAGGCCCATGGCGTAGGCCAGCGTGGCCTGCATCGGGTCGACGCGGGCTTCGGCCAGACGCCGTCGGATGCGGGACAGGGTCGGGGCGTGCCGGTGCATTTCGAGGGGCAGGGCCTCGCCGCTCATGAACAGCAGGCCGTCGGCGAACACCGAGCCGGCGTGAATATCAACGCCCAACGCCGCAAGCTCGGCGAGGATGCCGGAATGCTGGGCGCGCTGGTCAAGAAGGTTGCAGCGGAGCTGGACCACGTCGGGCTGGAAGCGCCGGGCCAGCAGGGCCGGGCCGTCCTCGACCGTGGCGCAGAAGCCGATGCGGCGGTAAAGGCCCCGGTCTTTCAGGGCCAGCAGCCGGTCCCAGAGAGCGCGGCCCTCGGCACCGGCCAGATCGGCGGCGCTGGAGACCAGCAGCAGGTCACCGCGCGGCAGGCCGAGACGCTCGAGCGAGCGGCGTGCGCGGGCCTCGACCCTGTCAACGCCGTCGCTGACGGAGACGGTGCGCACCGAGACCTGGAAGGGTGACGGGAAGGGCCAGGCCTGGCCGAGCCAGCGTTCGCCGTCGCCGTCGGGACTTGTCGCGACCCGCGTCACCCCGGAATCAGCCGCGGTCTGGAGCAAAAGGCGCAGGGATTCCTCGCGTGCGCCGGCCGGCGCGGGAATGGCGCGGTCGGGCTGATGCACGACGGCCAGAGCGAGTTTGTCGACCGGGGACGGGGCGCGGCTTGGGATCACCACCGGACTGTGACGATGAAAGTTTAAGGCCCCCCTTCCGAGACCTTGCGCGAAGCTTAACCGACGAACATCGGTTTCAGTCCACAGCCTCAGCCGGGCGCGCTGCGCAGGGCCTCCAGCACGCCTTTGCCATAGCGGTCCAGCCGGGTCTGTCCGACGCCGGAGATGTGGCTCAGCCGCTCAAGGTCGGCCGGTTCGGCGAGGGCGATCTCCAGCAGGGTCTTGTCCTGGAAGATGACGTAGGGCGGGACGCGCTGTTCGGCGGCGCGGTCGCGTCGCCAGGCACGCAGGGTCTCGAACCGGGCGCGGACGTCGGCGTCCATGGTCTCGAGCGCGGCGTTGCGGCCGGTTCGGGTGCGTTCGCGGGGGGCGGAAGCGGCGCGGGCGGCGGCGGCGCGGACCTCGATGGTGCGCTCCCCGCGATAGACAGCGCGCACGGCCTCCGGATCTCCGAGCCGGACCAGCGGCTTGCCCTCATTGGGATCCTCGACCAGCAGGCCCTCGAACATCAGATGGTCGACCACGTCGCGCCAGGTGTGCTGGCCCGTGTCGGCGCCGATGGCCCAGGTGGACAGGGCCATCTCCCAGGGCTGGACGTCCTTCGTCTTGCCCAGCAGGTGATCGATGACGCGGGTCTTGCCGAACCGTTCGCCGAGCCTCTGCACCGCCGCCAGCGCTTTCTGGGCAGGGACGGTGGCGTCGAAGACGGCGGGCGGGTCGAGGCACAGGTCGCAGACGCCGCAGCGTTCGGCGCTCTCTTCCCCGAAATAGCGGCGCACAGCCTGGGCGCGGCAGGCAGCACCGTCGAGCATGGCGAACAGCTGGCGCGCCTTCTTCACCTGCACCGCCTTGACCTCCTCGGCCATCGGGCGGCCCTCGAGCCGCTTCAGCGTCCAGGCGATGTCGGACGGGCCGTACAGGGTGATGCCGTCGGCGGGCTCGCCGTCACGACCGGCGCGGCCGATCTCCTGCCAGTAGGCCTCGAGCGAGCCGGGCGGATCGGCGTGGATGACGAAGCGGACGTCGGCCTTGTCGACCCCCATGCCGAAGGCGATGGTCGCGACCATGACCGCCCCGTCCTCGGCCAGGAACCGCTCCAGCCGCCGGTCACGATCGCGGGCTTCCATGCCGGCGTGATAGGCGATGGCGTTGGTCCCGGCGGTGCGCAGCGCCTCGGCCACCCGCTCGCAGCCGTCACGGCTGCCGCAATAGACCACGCCGGACTTGCCGCGCCGCTGCCGCACCAGATCGATGACGGCGGCGTCGGTGCGGGCGCGCGAGGCGCTTTCCTTGGGGATGGCCGAGAGCTGCAGATTGGGCCGGGCGAAGCTGTCGACGACGACCTTCGCATCGTCCAGCCGTAGCGAGCGGACGATGTCGTCGCGCGTGCGGGCGTCGGCTGTGGCGGTGACGGCGATCCTGGGCACGCCGGGAAACAACTCGGCCAACCGGCCCAGGGTCCTGTAATCCGGACGGAAATCATGTCCCCATTGCGAGACACAATGCGCTTCATCGATGGCGATCAGGCTCAGGGGCAGATCATGCAGCCGGTCGATCAGATGGGGCTGGGCCAGTCCCTCTGGTGAGACATAGAGCAGGTCAAGCTCGCCTGCCCGGGCCTGTCGCCAGATGGCCGAGCGGTCGTCCATCGATACGCCGGAATCCAGCCGCGCGGCCGCCACCCCTTGCTGCTTCAAGGCTTCGACCTGGTCGGTCATCAGGGCGATCAGGGGCGAAACGACCAGACCCAGGCCGGGCCGCAGCATGGCCGGGATCTGGTAGCAGACGGATTTGCCGCCGCCGGTCGGCAGGACGGCGACTACGTCACGTCCGGCGAGGATTTCGGTCACTACTTCGGCCTGACGCCCGCGGAAATCCGCATGGCCCCAGACCCGCTCCAGCGTCGCCCGGGCGTCGGCCAAAGACGGGGCATCTGGCGACGACGCAGGCGGGGCGATCACGGTCGAGTCGGCGAACATGGCGGCCTTGTGCCTCATTTGTTCCGGGGTGTCATGGGGTGTCGGCGTCTCCCTCCCTCCCCGAGGGAGGGTGGCTGAGCCGAAGGCGAAGCCGGGTGGGAGGGGCTCGGCGAGGGGAGAGCCGGTGCTTGCGTCGCCGAGCCTTCCCCACCCGGTCGCTTCGCGACCACCCTCCCCCAAGGGGGAGGGAGAACCTTGGCGCATGACTCATGGCCGCCTGCTTTCGCGGCGGGTCGGGGCGGCCGGGCCTCGCCCGGTGCTTTGATTGCTTTACCGTTTCGACGAAGCAGACCACCCCCGGCGATCGACCCACACGCTTTCGCCCCGGGACGATCCCAGCGCACTCGTCCGCTCAAGCCCTCTCGGAATGGGAGACGGGGGCGATTCTGTCGGCCTGGCCACGGGTTCGCGGCTTGTTGGCCAGGAAGCCTTTCAGGCCGGCCCGCGCGTCACAGGCGTCTGCTCACCGGCTCGGAGGGATCGACCGCTTCAGACCCGTTTCGGTCGCTCGCAAGCTCTGCTAGCGAACGGCTGCTTGCTTCTCTGGATTGAGTACGCGCGGACGAAGTCCGGCAAATATCAGCCAGAACGCGAACAGGATTTCGAACACGCCTGCAGCGGCCAAAAACCAAACACTGGTCGAGTCTTGTCCAAGACGTTCCAGGACCATGGCTGCAGCGAGCGAGAGATAACCAATCACCCCAAAACCGGCAAGTATTTGAGGCACTCCGCGCATCTTGAAGAGCCACGCGGAAAATATGAAGCCTGCGACGCCCAATATGATCATGGCACCGTGATACGCAGCCTCATTAATGTATTGGCCCGTCTGTGAACCTTCAAGAACTAAATAGGCAACTGCACCGGCAGCTAAAATCAAACCTTCAATCAATCGGCCCCACAGTACTGTACTGGCGACTACTCCGGATGAACGCCGGATAATTGATCTCAACAAATATCCTATCGCGATCACAGATGCGGTGTTCGCGAGGACGAGGCCAAGCCCCAGAAATGGTTGCTGATTTTGTAGAAAAAATTGGCCGCCACCATAAAGCGGGAATGCCAGCAAATAGAGTGTGCCAGCCAAGGCAAGCGCCTGTCGATCAGTCAAAATCGTCCCCTCCAGCGACCACGGGGGCATTTATGAACGATACATTATTGCGCGACAATCCGCCGGTTGCTCGTGCTTTGAGCATCATCAGGCCTGATTTTCGACGGCGCCGCTGCGCAGCCTTGACCCGCTCTGCCAGTGCTGGCCGGGACGCGCCGGGGAAAGCATGTCGCCTGTCCTCGCGAAGCGTGCTTCGGCAGGCCGGATTTGTGGCGGCGACGTCAGTAACTGTTCCGGTACAGTTGGCCAGGCGGCGTGTCCCGCCCATGACGGACCACCACAGGATCTGCCTTGGTCAACGGCACCCGGCGCCCGTCCGTCCGCGTTCCTGAAGGCGCGCGGCCGCCGTCATCACCGTTCGCTTCGCGCGGCACCGCATTCCGGCTATAGGCGCCGCCATGACCACGCTCCTCTATGGCCGACCCCCGGCGGTGTTCGATCCTCCCGGCGCGGCGACGCAGCTTTCGCCCCTGATTCCCGGCTCGACGCCGCTCGAGGACCTGGCCGACGGTTCGGCGGACGACATCATGATCTACGCCCCGCCCGGCGTGCTGGAGCGGCGGTACACGCTGGCGCTGGCTCTCGGGGCGCTGAAGCCCGGCGGGCGGCTGGATGTGATGGCGGCCAAGGACAAGGGCGGGTCGCGGCTGAAGAAGGAGCTGGAAGGCTTCGGCGTCGAGGTCGGTGAGAGCGCCAAGGCGCACCACCGGCGCTGCGTCGTCATCCGGCCGCAGATGCTGACGGGGATTGAAGAGGCTGTCGCCGCCGGCGCGCCGCGGCTCGTCGAGGGGATGGATGCCTGGTCGCAGCCGGGGGTCTTCGCCTGGGACCGGATCGATGCCGGTTCGCTACTGCTGGCCCAGGCCCTGCCGCCGCTGAAGGGCGCGGGTATTGATCTGGGCTGCGGCTACGGGGCGCTGGCGACGGTGGTGCTGGGTTCGCCGGCGGTAACCTCGCTGCGGCTGGTCGATCTGGATCGGCGCGCGATCGCGGCGGCGCGGAAGAATGTGACCGATCCCCGCGCGACCTTCGAATGGGCCGACGCCCGGACGCTGGACGATGTCGGCGCGCTGAATTTCGTGGTCAGCAACCCGCCCTTCCATGACGGCGGGGCCGAGGACAAGCGACTTGAGGACGCCTTCAAGCGGGTCGACATGATCGCCGACGCGGGCGGCTACAAGGTGTTCGAGGCGGTGAAGTGAGCGTCCTTCCTTCCTTTCGTCATCCTCCGGCAAGCCGCGAAGCGGCGCAGACCGGGGGACCCAGCGGCGCGCGAGAGCGCGAAACTGCCGGGAGCTCGCTGTTCGAACCAGCCTGCCTGAACAGGTCGCCTTCGGCGCCGCTGGGTCCCCCGGTCTCGCTCCGCTCGCCGGAGGATGACGAAAGATGAAATCCCCCACTTCGCGCATCGACAAGCTGCTCGGCTCGATGGGCTACGGCTCGCGGACCGAGATGGCGCGGCTGGGCAAGGCGGGCGGGATCGTGCTGGACGGCGTCGACCTGACCGATTTCTCGAAGCGGATCGCGGTGACCCCGGACCTGCCCTCGCGGATGGAGATCGACGGCCAGCCGCTGGACCCGACCCCGGGTCTGGTGATGATGCTGCACAAGCCGCTGGGCATGACCTGTTCGCGCAAGGAGGATGGCGCCCTGGTCTATGACGTCCTGCCGCCCCGCTGGCGGCGGCGCGATCCGGCCATTTCAACCATCGGCCGGCTGGACAAGCAGACCACGGGCCTGTTGCTGCTGACCGACGACGGCGACCTTTTGCACCGGGTGATCTCGCCCAAACGCCATGTGGCCAAGGTCTATCGCGCCACACTGGCGCGGCCGCTGGTCGGGACCGAGGGCGACGTCTTCGCCGCCGGAGGTCTGGTGCTCGAGGGCGAGGACAAGCCCCTTTCGCCGGCCGTGCTGGAGGTTCTCTCACCGACCGAGGCGCGGCTGACGGTGACCGAGGGCCGCTATCACATGGTGCGGCGGATGTTCGCGGCCGTGGGCAACCACGTCGAGGGCCTGCACCGCGAACGGGTCGGCGGGCTGGCCTTGCCGGACGATCTGGCACCGGGGGCCTGGCGGCTGCTGGATCAGGGCGGCATCGACGCCATATTCGCCGCATGAGCGCCCAAGCCAAGATCTGCGGCCTGACCACGCCCGAAAGCCTCGACGCCGCCCTCGCGGGCGGCGCAGCCTTCGTCGGGGCGGTGGTGTTTCCGAAAAGTCCGCGCCACATTGACCCGCTGCACGGTGCCACCCTGTTCGAACGGGCGCGGGGCCGGGCGCGGATCGTGGCCGTCACCGTCGACGCCGACGACGCCCTGCTGACCGAAATCGCCCTTATCCTGAAGCCGGACCTGATCCAGCTGCACGGCCACGAGACCCGCGAGCAGGCGCAGCGGGTGCGGATGCTCACGGGAGCGGGGATCATCAAGGTCCTGCCGATCCGGACGGCCGGGGATTTCGAGGAGGCGGAGGCCTGGGAGCCGTTCGCCGACCATCTGATGTTCGATGCCAAACCGCCGGAGGGTTCGCACCTGCCCGGCGGCGTCGGGGCACGGTTCGACTGGACGCTGCTGGCCGGCCGGGCCTTCCGTCATCCGTGGTTTGTGGCGGGCGGTCTGACCCCGGACAATGTGGCGCAGGCGATAAGGGTCTCGGGCGCGCCCCTGGTGGATGTGTCCTCTGGTGTGGAAACCGCGCCGGGTGTTAAGGACCCGGCCCTGATCGCGGCGTTCCTCGAGGCGGTGCGGTCGGCCTGAATTCCGCCGCTCCCCCGCGTGAAAGCTTCATCCGTGAACGCCATCCTGCCGAACCACTACGCCATGCCTGACGCCGAGGGCCGTTTCGGCCCCTATGGCGGCCGGTTCGTGGCCGAGACCCTGATGCCGCTGGTGCATGAGCTGAACGCCGCCTATGAGGCGGCCAAGGCGGATCCGACGTTCCAGGCCGAGCTGGACGGCTTTCTGACCGACTATGTCGGCCGGCCCAGCCCGATGTACCTGGCCGAGCGCCTGACCGCCCACTACGGCGAGGCGGACATCTGGTTCAAGCGCGACGAGCTGAACCACACGGGCGCGCACAAGATCAACAACTGCATGGGCCAGATCCTGCTGGCCATGCGTATGGGCAAGACCCGCATCATCGCCGAGACCGGCGCCGGCCAGCATGGCGTGGCGACGGCGACCGTCTGCGCCCGCTTCGGCCTGCAGTGCGTCGTCTATATGGGCGCCACCGACGTCGAGCGGCAGATGCCCAACGTCTTCCGCATGAAGCTTCTGGGGGCCGAGGTGGTGCCGGTGACGGCGGGCCGGGCGACGCTGAAGGACGCCATGAACGAGGCGATGCGTGACTGGGTCACCAACGTCGAGGACACCTATTATCTGATCGGCACCGCCGCCGGGCCGCACCCCTATCCGGCCATGGTCCGCGACTTCCAGTCGGTGATCGGGCGCGAGACACGGGCGTCCATGCTGGCGCGGCGCGGCAAGCTGCCGGACGCAGTGGTGGCGGCGATTGGCGGCGGGTCCAATGCCATCGGCCTGTTCCACCCCTTCATCGACGACGCCGGCGTGCGGCTGATCGGGGTCGAGGCGGCCGGGCGCGGGCTGGACGGCCCCGACCACGCGGCCAGTTTGCAGGGCGGCCGCCCCGGCGTGCTGCACGGCAACCGCACCTATCTGCTGCAGGACGACGACGGCCAGATCCTCGAGGGCCATTCGATCTCGGCCGGCCTCGACTATCCCGGAATCGGCCCCGAACACGCCTGGCTGAAGGACATCGGCCGCGCCGAGTACCGCGCCGCCACGGATGCGGAGGCGCTGGAAGCGTTCCAGCTGTGTTCGAAACTGGAAGGCATCATCCCCGCCCTTGAGCCCAGCCACGCCCTCGCCCGGATCGGCGAAATCGCGAAGGAAGTGGGCAAGGGGGGCGATGTCGTGCTCAATATGTGCGGACGGGGCGACAAGGACATCTTCGCTGTGGCGAAGCATCTGGGCGTGGAGTTGTAGACCATGAGAATCGTGATGATCGCCGCTGTGTCGGCTGTTCTCGCCGCGCCGGCGATGGCCCAGGACGGAGCGGCGGAGAATCTGTTGCTGCCGGGTGCGACCCTGGCTCCGGATTGCGGGAATCTGTACGGCCTGGCGGGCCGCGCCTTCTGCGTGAGCGCGCCTCTGGCCGGAATCGGCTCGCTCGCCGACGCCTATGTCGCCGACCTGCAGTCCAAGGGCTGGATTCCTGCCGGCGGCGAGGACAATCGCGTCGTCTTCGTGCGCCGCCGCGATACGGGCGGCTGCGACGGTCTGCAGATGCAGGCCTTCTACGACACCTCGCGGCCCGCAGGCCCGGACGCCATCGGCTATCTGGGTTTTGGCCCGATCCCGGGCAATGTCTGCTCGGACCAGCCGGCCGCCCTTCCGACACCCGCTCCGGCCCAATGACCACTGCGCGTATCGACGCCCGCTTCGCCAGCCTGAAGG
This sequence comes from bacterium, assembly GCA_006515835.1. Taxonomy (GTDB): domain Bacteria; phylum Pseudomonadota; class Alphaproteobacteria; order Caulobacterales; family Caulobacteraceae; genus Brevundimonas. The sequence goes on from VFBG01000053.1 coordinate 15,384, forward strand.
CGGAAGGACGGGCCGGGTTTGTGGCCTATGTCATGGCCGGCGATCCGACCCGGGACGAGGCCCTGCAGATCCTGCGCGGCTTGCCGGCCGCCGGGGCCGATCTGATCGAGCTGGGCTTTCCGTTTTCGGACCCCATGGCTGAAGGGCCGCCGATCCGCGGCGTCGACGGTCTGATCGTGGTCGACTGCCCGCCCGAAGAGGCCGGGCCGCTGTCGGACGCCCTGGACGCGGCGCAGGTCTCCCTGATCCGGCTGGCGACCCCGACCTCGGACGATGCGCGGCTGAAGATCATCGCCGAGCGGACCTCGGGTTTCGTCTACTATGTCTCGGTGGCTGGCGTGACCGGCGTCAAGGAGGCCCAGGCCCTGTCGGTGGCGCCCGCGGTCGAGCGGGTGCGAAAGGCTTCGGGCCTGCCGGTCGCCGTCGGTTTCGGGGTCAAGACGCCGGAACGCGCCGCAAGCATCGCCCGCGTTGCCGATGCGGTGGTCGCCGGCTCCGTGCTGGTGGATGAGGTCGCGGCGGCGCTCGAGGCGAACGAACCGGCCGCCCCGCGCGTTCTGGCGAAGGTGAAGGCCCTCGCGGACGCGGTCCGGGGTGCGCGGGTCGCGGAAACGGTCTAAAGCGCCCCATGGCTGACAAGAACCCTCCCAAACCCCAGGAAAAGCGCGGTGGCTGGCTGAGCCGTTTCGCGCCCGGCGTTCGCAAGATCGTCAGCCGGCGGGACACGCCCGACAATCTGTGGGTCAAGGACCCCGATTCCGGCGAGATGCTGTACCGCCCGGACCTGGAGGCCAGCCTTTGGGTTACGCCCTCGGGTCGGCATATGCGGATCGACGCGCCCACACGGCTGCGCGCCACCTTCGACGACGGCGACTTTGAGTCGATCGACACGCCGGACGTGCCCGAGGACCCGCTGAAATTCTCGGACGGCAAATCCTACAAGGACCGTCTGGCCGCTGCCCGCAAGGCCGCGGGCCGCAAGGACACCATGGCCATCGGTTTCGGCGAGCTGGACGGCACGCCCGCCGTGGTCATCGTCCAGGACTTCACCTTCATGGGCGGTTCGCTGGGCATGGCGGCGGGCGAGGCCTTCATCGCGGCGGCCCGCGCGGCCATCGAACGCAACGTGCCCCTGGTCTGTTTCACCGCCGCCGGCGGGGCGCGGATGCAGGAGGGCGCCCTCAGCCTGATGCAGATGGCCCGCACCACCCTGGCCATCCAGGAACTGAAGGCCGTTCAGCTGCCCTTCGTCGTGGTCCTCACTGACCCGACGACCGGCGGGGTCACCGCCAGCTACGCCATGCTGGGCGATGTGCATCTGGCCGAGCCGGGTGCCCTGATCGGCTTCGCCGGACCGCGCGTGATCGAGGCCACGATCCGCGAAAAACTCCCTCCCGGTTTCCAGCGCGCTGAATATCTTCAGGAAAAAGGCATGGTCGATCGCGTTGTCGCGCGCGGCGATCTGCCGGTGGTGCTGGGCCAGATCCTGTCGATGCTGATGGGCGGGAAGCGCCGGGCGGCCTGATTTTTCAACCGCTCATCCCGGCGAATGCCGGGACCCAGATTGAAGAACTCATTTTCGCCTGCTTGAACGCCCGTGGTCATGGCCACAGCTCATGTCATTGCATCTGGGTCCCGGCATTCGCCGGGATGAGCGGAGTTTAGTTTGGACCCCATCTCCGAGAGGCTCAGACAGCGGCATCCGCAGCGGATCGACCTGTCCCTGGATCGCATGCGGGTGCTGTGCGCGGCCCTCGGCGATCCGCAGGACCGGCTGCCGCCCGTCGTCCACGTGGCGGGCACCAACGGCAAGGGCTCGACCGTCGCCTTCATCCGCGCGATCGCCGAGGCCGCGGGGCTGAGGGTCCACGCCTATACCTCGCCCCATCTGGTCCGGTTCAATGAGCGGATCCGGCTTGCGGGCAAACTGATCGAGGACGCGCCGCTGAACGCCATCCTCGACCGCATAGAAGCGGTGGGGACCGAGGCGACGGTGTTCGAAAGCACCACCGCCGCCGCCTTCGTCGCCATGAGCGAGACGAAGGCCGATCTGGCCATCGTCGAGGTCGGTCTCGGCGGGTTGCTGGATGCGACCAACGTCATCGAGCGGCCGTTGCTCAGCGTCATCGCCCCGGTCGACCTCGACCACGCTGAATTCCTGGGCTCGGACCTGCACGGAATCGCCGTGGAGAAGGCGGGCATTCTGAAAGCCGGCGCGCGTGGTCTGATCGCCCGCCAGTCGGAGGTCGCCATGGCGGCGATCGAGGCGGCGGCGCGCGCCGTGCACGCCCCCCTGACTGTCATGGGCGTGGATTTTGACGCATGGGCCGATCGCGGCGGACTGTCCTTCCAGGATCAGGAGCGGTTCCTTGACCTGCCGTCCCCCGCCCTGACGGGTCCGCACCAGGTCGACAACGCCGGGCTTGCGGTCGCTGTGGCCCTCGAACTGGACCTGCCGGAATCCGCGATCGCCAAAGGCCTGGGTTCCGTCCGTTGGCCTGCCCGGATGCAAAGGCTGACCGTAGGGCCCTACGGCGAGGCCGCGCGGGCCGCGGACGCCGAGCTCTGGCTCGATGGCGGGCACAATCCGCACGCGGCCGCGGCCCTGGCGGCGGCCCTGGCCGAGCGACAGGCGAAGGCACCGCGACCGCTGGCCCTGATCGTCGGCATGCTGGCCAACAAGGACGCGGGTGGATTTTTCGAAGCACTCAGCCGGTCAGGCGCCGCGGTGTTCACTGTTCCGTTCGAGGGCGCGGCGGCCGAGCCGGAGGCCCTGGCTGCGGTGGCGCGCGGTCACGGCCTCGGCGCGACGCCCTGCGCATCAGTTGAGGAGGCGCTGGCTCGCGCGCTGCGGCTGGGTGCCGGCCGGGTCACGATCTGCGGATCATTGTATCTGGCGGGCGAGGTCCTGGGCGCTTCCCGCGAGACCTGGCCGGACTGAACCGATCAGCCGTTGGGGCCGCCCGGCGTCGCCATCGCGCCTTCGTCGGGCATGCGCATCCGCTGCATGCCGCGCATGAACTCCCGCGTCTGCTGATCCTGCACCCCGGCCCGCGGAATATCGCGGCAGACGCGCTGCTGCATGTTGGACCCGGTGGCGCGCTCCAGCCGGCAGACGCGGCGGGTGTCGCCCTCGGGTCCGGGTGCCGCGCTGGCGGGACGAACCTCGGCCGGCGGGGCGGCTCCGGCGATGACGGCGACCTGGCCTCCGTCAACAAGCAGGATTGTAGCGAACAGGGCGGCGGTCAGCATGGTGACTCTCCAGCATCCGTTTGGATGGACGCAAGGAAAACACCGTTCAGCCGGCGGAACAAGTTACGGTCGTGACATGTCCGGAAGGCCGGCGCGCTGGCCTCAGGCCGCGCTTTTGCCGATTCCGGCCTCGGCCAGCCATTCGACGATCTTGCCCTTGGGCATGGCGCCGACCTTCATCGAGGCCATCTGGCCGTCCTTGAACAGCATCAGGGTCGGAATGCCCTTTACGCCCAGCTTCGACGGAATCATGGGGCTGTCGTCGATGTTGACCTTGGCGATCACCACCTGGCCGGCCAGTTCATCGGCGATCTGTTCCAGCGCGGGCCCGATCTGCTTGCAGGGGCCGCACCACTCCGCCCAGAAGTCCACCAGAACGGGGACGGACGCTTTCAGGACGTCGGCGTCGAAACTGTCGTCGGTGACCTTGACGGTGGCCATGGGGAAATCTCTCCGGATCGGCCGGTCATCATGAGGTGATTCCGGCGCTTCGACAGCCGATGTGGGGCGCGCGGGCGATCAAATCAACGGACGATCTGCTCAGACCGACAGCGTCGCGTCCATCATGGCCTGCGGAACCGCCATCAGCCGGGGGCCGTCGGTCCAGACCAGGGCGGCCTCGACGGCACGGTCCGGATAGAGGTCGCGCAGGATGGCGGCATAGACCGCCATCTGGACAACATAGGCCGGGTCGGCCGCCTTGATCCGCGCGGGGGCAG
>VFBG01000224.1 GCA_006515835.1 bacterium
GCGCCCCTCGCCCTTGACCTGCTCGACAGCAGTCTGGAATGCGGCCTGGTAGTCGAACAAGCGTAATGGCCTCGAACGGCGCGAAATCAATGCTCGGGTGATGCGCCGATCAGGCCGATTTGTCCATGAATCGGACCGGACAAAAGGCCGCAAGCTCTTAATTGATAACGGTTCTCAATCTCGTTGGGCCGCGGTCACAAGGCTCCGACTTCCCGACCCGACGCGGCCTAGCCTTTCGGGAGTTCATCCAGCTTGCCGCGCAGCATCTGCAGGATGGCGGAAAAGTCGCGACCGCCGTAACCGAGCCCGTTGAACAGCTGGAACAGCGCCTCCGTCTGGGCACCCAGCGGGGTCGATGCGCCGACCTTGGCCGCCGCGTCCTGGGCCAGCTTCAGGTCCTTCAGCATCATCGCAGTGGCGAAGCCGCCGTCATAATTGCGGTTCGAGGGCGCGGTCGGCACAGGACCGGCCCACGGGTAGTAGGTCGTGGTCGACCAGCTCTGGCCCGATGACTTGGCGACGATGTCGAACATCTTGACCGGATCCAGCCCCAGCTTCTCGGCCAGGCCAATCGCCTCGCAAGTGCCCAGCATGGTGATGCCGAGAATCATGTTGTTGCAGATCTTGGCCGCCTGCCCCGCCCCATGGTCGCCGGCGCGGAAGGTCGCGCGGCTCATGGGCTCCAGCGCCGCCTCGATGCGGGCGAAGTCGGCTTCGTCGCAGCCGACCATGAAGGCCAGGGTCCCGGCGTCCGCCGCCATGGTCCCGCCCGACACGGGCGCGTCGGCGAAGGCGTAACCGGCCTCCTTCGCCAGTCCGGCCACCTTGCGGGCGGTGTCGACGTCGATGGTCGAACAGTCCAGCAGCAGGGCGGAGGTCGGCGCGGCGCCGATGATCTGTTCTGCATAGACCTTCAGCACATGTGGGCCGGCAGGCAGCATGGTGATGACGACGTCCGCGTCCCTGACCGCCTCGGCGACCGATCCGACTGGCGTGCAGCCCACGGCGCCGGCCCGGTCCAGAGCGGCCTGCGACAGGTCGAAGGCGGCGACGGCGTGACCGGCCTTCGCCTGGTTGGCGGCCATGCCGCCGCCCATGTTGCCGAGGCCGATGAAGGCGATCTTGTGGGTCATGGCGTCGTCTCCCGAATAATCTGCGGGAGGGTTAGCCGCTCAGTCCCGCTGTCGCCAGCACCCCACGCCAAATTGCTCAGCCGGGCTTCCGGAATCTCAACATGAACTGGCTGGTGCGGCCACGGATCGAGCCGTCGAAGACATTGGCCGTCAGGGGATCGGCGGTGTTGGCCAGGATGTCGCTCTCGCCGTCGAGTACGAAGCCAGCGGCCAGCACCTCACGCTTGACCGCCTCGATGTCGATCCGGTGAACCGTGTTCGAGGCCGTCAGCGGCGAGCCGTCCACCGCATGATGGTCGATGATCACATAGAGGCCGCCCGGCTTCAGGGCCTGGAACACGGCCGCATTGACCCGCGAGGCGGTGTCGGCCGGGGCGATGCTGAGGTGAAGGTCGTGATAGTTCTGGGCCGTAAAGACCAGGTCCAGTCCGGCGGGGAAGTCCGGCGCGCCGATCGATGAGCGGATGCCGTCGACATTGGCGAGGGTGTCGACCGCTGTGAGGCTTTCGCCATAGCTGGCCTGGAAGGCGATGAACTCCGCCGGCTGCCAGGCCGTGACCCGGCCGCGCGGCCCGACGGCAGCGGAAAAGACGCGGGTGAAATAGCCGCCGCCGATGATCATGTCGGCGATCTTCTGGCCGGGGCGGACACCAGCGAAGGCAAGCGTCTCGGCA
>VFBG01000054.1:0-2167 GCA_006515835.1 bacterium
CCGCCTTACCCGCCTTCGCCGCCATCGTGGTCGCCGCCGGCTCCGGCTCCCGCGCCGGAGGCGGCAAGCAATGGCGCATGCTGGGCGGCAAACCGGTCGTGCGCTGGTCGGTTGAGGCGCTGCTGAACGCGGGCGCGGAGTGCGTCGTTGTCGTGGTCGCGCCGGGTTCGGAGACGGAGGCCGAGGCCGCGCTTGTCGGCCTCCCGGGCTGGCGGCTGGCGTCGGGCGGAGCCGCCCGCGCGGACTCGGTCCGGAACGGCCTGACGGCGCTGGGCGGTCCTGGCGACCGGCCCGTTCTCATCCATGACGCCGCCCGCCCCCTGTTGAGCGCAGCCGTCATCCGTCGTCTGCTTGAGGCCCTGGACCATGCAGATGGTGCCCTGCCCGCCTTGCCGGTCACCGACAGTCTGCGTCGCGCGAAAGATGGTCGCCTGTTCGGCGGGGTCGACCGCGAGGATCTGTGGCGCGCCCAGACGCCGCAGGCCTTCCGCCTTCACACGATCGTCGGCGCCTATGCTGCCTGGCCCGTCGACGAAGCCGCGACCGATGAGGCTTCCGTGGTCGAGCGAAACGGCGGCGCTGTTCTGATCATTGAAGGCGACGCCCGGCTCATGAAGCTCACCGTTCCCGAGGATTTCGCCATGGCCGAAGCGCTCATCCCCCGTCAGACCCGGGTTGGCCAGGGCTTTGACGCCCATCGCTGGGGGCCGGGATCCTCGGTCTGGCTGTGCGGCGTCGAGATCCCGCACGACCAGACGCTTATTGGGCATTCCGATGCTGACGCCGGGCTGCACGCCCTGACCGACGCCATTCTGGGCGCTATGGGCGACGGCGACATCGGCGACCACTTCCCGCCCACCGACCCGCAATGGAAAGGCGCCTCGTCCGACCGCTTCCTGATCCACGCGGTCGAGCGACTGGCGACGCGCGGCGGGCGGCTGGTCAATGTCGACGTCACCCTGATCTGCGAGCGGCCGAAGGTGAAGCCGCACCGTCAGGCCATGCGCGAACGCCTCGCGGACCTTCTGTCGCTCCCGCTGGACGCGGTCAGCGTCAAGGCGACGACGACCGAGGCCATGGGCTTCACCGGCCGCGGCGAAGGCCTGGCGGCACAGGCGATCGCCACAATCGAGCTTACTGGCTCCTGAGCGCCTGAAGCTCGGGCGTGTCGAACATGCTGCGCTGGAGCGATCCGAACAGGTTGACGTAATCATCCGTCCACGGCCGCACTGCTGTCCGGGCCGGGGTGTTCCAGCGCTGGTCAGCCATGAAATCCCGAAGGCCTTCCGCCGTCGGAGACAGAATGAGGGCCTCGGTCGAGGCCTCGGCCATCTCGGGCGTGGTGTCGCTCTCATAGTAGAGCTGGTGCAGGCTGGGCTTGCCCAATGCCTGTGCCGCCGCCACAGCGGGCATGGTGATGTCGAGGTTTCGGTTCGACAGGTGCAACAGGACCACGCCGTTCGGTTTGAGCATCGTCAGATAGCCCTGGATGGCCTCGACCGTCAGCAGATGGGTCGGCACAGCGTCTGAAGAGAAGGCGTCGATGATCAGCAGGTCGTAAGAGCCCGGCGTCTCCTTCGCGAGGGTCAGCCGGGCGTCGCCCAGCACCGTGTTGATCGGGCCGGAGGCGCAGTTTGAGATGTAGCTGAACCACTGCGGATCACGGGACAGACGATCCACCATCGGGTCGATCTCGAAGAAGGTCATGGTGTCTTCGGTGCGCTTGTAGGTCGCCATGGCACCGGAGCCCTGACCGACCACGCCGATCCGGGCGGGACCGCGCCGCCCGACCATGGTCGCCGCCTGGCCGATTGGCGTGGCAGCGGCGTAGTACAGCGTCGGGACGCAATCGAACCGGCCGTCCCGCGCCTGAGCCCCGTGCAGAGTCGTACCGTGCATCAGTACATGTACGTCGCCGCCCAGCCGCGGGTCAGGCGAGTTGGCAACCCGCATAACGCCAAAGAAGCTGCGCTCCGAATAGCTCCAGTCATAGCCCCGCGCGATCCACTGGGCGGAGAGGGTGATCATCAGCAGGATGGCGGTGAAGACCAGCGTCCGGTCCCGGATCAGGAAGGCGCAGATTGCCGCGGGCATCAGCATGACCATGGCCAGCTGGTCCATGCCGAGCGGGAAGTTTTCGTAGAACCAGCCGCGCGCGCCGTCGTTG
>VFBG01000054.1:2223-22242 GCA_006515835.1 bacterium
GGCGTTGAGCCAGATCGACAGCAGCACGGGTGAGGCGGCGACAACTGCGGCGGCGACGAGGGTCCCCATTTGGGTCCCGTTCATCTGCCCCTTGCCCCAGGGCCGGGCCAGGCCGACGAGCACCAGCACCAGCGGATACTCCCACACCATGTTGAAGATCACCGGGGCCAGCAGGGCTGTGAAGGCCCCGCCGACGACGCCGCCCAGCGACATCAGAAGATAGAATTCCGTCAGCCGGTCCGGCGGCGGCCGCCTCGAAGCCAGCAGCTGGTGGCACATCAGGGCCGCGAAGAAGAAGGCGGTCAGGTGCAGGCCGAACGCCAGCGACCAGTTGGCCGAGCGGAAGGCCACGATCAGGACCACAATCGCGCCCGTCGCCCCCTGGATGATGAGGGTGACGTTCAGCGGGATCCACGGCCGGTTCTGGAAGGCGATGACGAAGGTCAGAAGGTAAAGGGCCAGCGGCAGCACCCACAGGAAGGGTGCCGAGGCGACGTCGGTCGAAAGGTGCGAGGTCACCCCCAGCATCAGGCTGGACGGTGCCGCCGCCAGAAGGACGAGTATCCCCTTCTCGCGCCATGAGATCGGCGCGCTGGCCTCGAGCTGCGCCGGCTCGGCGGTCTGGTCCAGACGCCGGCGCCAGACCGTGAAGGCCAGGGCCACGACCATAAGCATGAAGGCGACATAGCCCCCGCTCCAGCCCCATCGTTGCCCCGACAGGGTCGCCAGCGGCTCGATCAGGATCGGATAGGACAGCAGGGCAAGGAAGCTGCCGAGATTGGAGGCGGCGTAGAGGACATAGGGGTTCTGGCCGTCAGCGTGACCGACGCGGACCCGGGCGTACCAGGCCTGCAACAGCGGTGCCGTGGCTGACAGCACTGCGAACGGCGCACCAACCGACAGGGTCAGGGTGGCCAACAACCACATGATGGGTGCCGCAGGGTCGGGATCGCCCAGCAGGCCATTGACGCTGAGCGGCAGGAACAGGGCGGCGACCAGCAGGAGCGCCAGATGAATGCCGACCTGCAGCTTGATCGATCCAACCCTCTGCAACAGGTGGGCGTAGCCGTAGCCAGCCAGCAGTGCGGTCTGGAAGAAGACCATGGCGGTGTTCCAGACCGCCGGCGAACCGCCCAGCATGGGCAGGACCAGTTTGGTCACCATGGGCTGGACCACGAACACCAGCGCCGCCGAGGTAAAGATGGCGACTGCAAACAGGATGGGCGTCAGCCGGTCCGGCGCACCCGTGCCGATGCCGGAGTCCGCTGTGGTGTCGCTCATGCCCGCCCCGTATGCTGGCGCCGTCCCCGGGCGCATTCCGCCACCCTGAACCGACTCGCCGCCCTTTCGGAAGCCTCGAACGCATGTTTCCCGACGACATCCAGACCCTCGCCCGTCAGGTGATCGAAGCCGCCGCCGCACGAGGTCTGATGATCGCCACGGCCGAGAGCTGCACCGGCGGACTGGTCGCGTCGGTCCTGACGGCGATCGCAGGCTCATCGGCCGTTTTTGAACGAGGCTTCGTCACCTATAGCAATGCCGCCAAGACGGAACTTCTGGGCGTGCCGGCGGGCCTGATCGAAGCCAACGGCGCCGTGTCGGAACCCGTCGCTCGCGCCATGGCCGAAGGCGCGATAACGCGGTCGCGGTCGGAGATCTCGGTCTCCATAACCGGCGTTGCCGGACCGGGCGGCGGCACAGCGGACAAGCCGGTGGGCCTCGTCCATTTCGGCGCGGTGGGACCGGGTGGAGCGATTCACGCCGAGCATCGCTTCGGCGACATCGGTCGCGAAGAGGTCCGGCTGGCCAGCGTCCGAGTCGCGCTGGGCCTGTTGCTGGACCGGATCAGCGCATGATCGTCGACGCCCGCGGCCACCGCTGTCCGACGCCCAGTCTGAAACTTCAGAAGGCCATGCGCGACGTGGCCCCCGGCGCGCGCCTGACCCTGCTGGCGACCGATCCGATGGCCCGGATCGACGTGCCGCATCTGATGGCCGGATTGGGCGGAGAGACCGTGTCGATCGAAGAGACCAACGGCGTTCTGACTATCGTGGTCGCGACGCCCGCCGGGCCGACAGGCTGACGACGGAATCCGGCAAGGGTTCGTCGGGCTCGATCTCGGGGGCGCCCATGGAGCGGGCCGCGATCTCCATCTCGGTGGCGAAGGCGCCGCCGTAGAAGATGGCATTGACGTTCCACGACAGCCAGATCAGCAGCACGACCACCGCGCCGACCGAGCCATAGGTCGCGCCCAGCGGCGCGATCTGCTCGACGTAGATTGCACACAGCCAGGACGAGACGGTCGACATCACCGTGGCCACCACACCGCCCGCTATGGACGGTGCCCAGGCTACGGGCGTGCGGTGGGACATAGCGTAACGGTAAAGCATGGTCAGGCCGATCGCGAGGCCAAGGGCGGGCCACAGGCCGTCCAGCGGAAGGCCGCTGGACGGCGTCGCCCCGTCCGGGCCGGCGTGCTCCAGCAGGCGGGAAGTCACCACTGCGCCGGAGACGACGGTGAACAGCAGGAAGGCCGCCAGGGCGACAAAGAAGGCGAGCAGGTTGAACTTGAAAAAGCCGTGCGGCTCCTTCTCGTCGTGAATGAGGTTCAGCCCGGCGAGCAAGGCCTTGAACCCCCGGTGCGCGGCGTAACCGCCGATGACCACGGCGAAAAAACTTTGCGCTGAAACGGTCCGCGCCGAGGCGTTGGCCAGCCGCTCGATCTCCAGCCGGAAGATGGCGCGCGCCGCCGTCGGCATGACGTCCGCGAGAGCCGCGGCCTGTTCGCTGACCTGGGTGATCGACAGGACCGCCTTGTAAAAGCCGATCAGGATGGCGATGGCCGGAAACACCGCCAGCAGGGCGAAGAAGGATACCCCGCCGGTATAGAGCATCACGTCGCGGCCCCAGCTGCGCGTGAAAGCCTTGACCGAAAGCCGGCCCCACAGCACGGGCGCCGCCCATCGCGCCGCCGCCTCGATATCCGGTTTCGCCTGCAATCCGGTCCCCAAACCCTGCAAACTCGAACTACTACCCCAATTCGGTCCGCGGGAAACCCGCCGTGGATAGAGACGATCATCCGTTGCAGGAAGCCATCTGCCCTCGCTATGGTCCGCGGCCATGAGACCGCACCCCGGGCCGGGGGCGGCTGGAGATTTCGCATTTGGGTTCCGATCCGCGCATACTGGTCGTCGCCCCCGACGACGGCCTGATCGGTCCGCTGTGTCAGGGCCTGGACGCCCTCGGCTGGCGGACGGTCACCGCCCGCTCGCTGGCCGGCGCCATCCAGGTACTGATCGACTGGCCGTTGGAGACCGTGATTCTCGACGCCAGCCTTCCCGACGCTGCCGAAGGTATCCGTGCCCTGCGGCAGACCGTGACCCCGCGCCGCCTGCCGATTCTCGCGATCGGCCAGCAGGCCGCATCATGGGAGCCCGGCCTCGCCGACATCGTCATGTCCAGTCCGCCGCATGCGGCACAGGCGGCATTGCGGCTGGAGAGCCTGGTCCGGTCCGCCATCGCCGAGGAAGAGGTGTCGCTGAGGGAGGCGACCTTTGCCGCGCGCGGGCAGCCCCTCCCTATCGTCGACGTCGACTCCACGCCGCTGCGCGTTCTCGCCGCCGGCAAGCCGGACCGGCACTTTCTGGCGCTGTCCAACGCCCTGACGGCCCGCGGCTGCGAAGTCGTGGCCGCGCCGACGCCCTATACAGCCTTTGACTATCTGCATGAGCGGCCGTTCGACGCCGCCGTCCTCTGGGGCGCCGAAGACCATACACCGGCGCTGTCCATCGCCTCAGGCATGAAGCGGAACACCCGGCTGTATCACATCCCGGCGGTGCTCTATCTGCGCGGTTCCGGTGAGATCAATCTGTCCGAACTCTACAATCGCGGCTTCGCCGACGTCGCCGCCGCCGACACGCCCGAGGATGAGACCGCCGAACGGATCACCGCCCTCGCCCGCGCGCATCGCCGCCACGTCGCCATCCGCAAGGCGCTGGAGAGCGCGCGCGGCTCGGGTCTGACCGATCCCACGACCGGCCTGTTCACGCCCGAACTGTTCGCCAGCCACCTGGCCCGCGTGGCCGAGGGTGCCCGTCTTCGTCGCCGCCCGCTGTCGGTCGCCGTGCTGCGCGTCTCCGAGACCGAAGCCGTGGTCGAGGCCCGCAAGGGCGGCTGGCTGGACCGCGCCCTGCCCCAAATCGGTGCCATGGTCTCGCGCCTCATCCGGACGGAAGACACCGCCGCCCGCCTGTCGCCTGACGTCTTCGCCCTCGCCCTTCCGGCGACCCAGGGCCCGGCCGCGCGGATCGCCGCCGTCATCGGCTGCACTGCCTTTGACGCCGGTCCTGATCGTTCGCCCTTCGTGGTCGAATTCGAGGTCGGGGTGGCCGAGGTCGCGGCAGGGGAATCGCCGGCGACTGTGCTGGAACGGGCATCAAAGGATGTCCGCGTCACCGCCTGACGATCATTTGACAAATCATTTTGTCTAATACAGGTTGAGGCCATGACGGCCCGACCTTCCGCCCTGCTCGACGATCTGGACACCGCCCTGTTGGCGCTGGCCCCCATTCGCCGGCGCATACTGACTGCCCTGACGGAGCCCGCCTCGGCCGCCGGTCTGGCAGAGAGGCTGGGGCTGCCGCGCCAGAACATCGGCTACCACCTCAATGCGCTGGAGGCCGCGGGTCTCGTCCAACTGGCGGGCGAGCGGCAAAAGCGCGGCTTCACCGAACGGCTGTTCGTGGCGGCGCAGAATTATGTCTTCGACCCGGGCATGATGCAGGCCCCGCCCGACCCTGACGCGGTCGAGGCCCAGGACCGTCACGCCGCAGATCACCTGATCTCGACGGCCTCGGCCATGGTTCGCGACGTCGCGCGCATGCGTCAGGATGCGGCCGCCGAAGGTTCGCGCCTGCTCACCCTGACGGTCGAGGCTGACGTGACCTTCGCCACTCCCGCCGATTTCGACGCATTCACCGAAGAGGTCAGCGCCGCCGTGGCCGCCCTCGCCCGCAAATACGCCGCACCGTCCGGGCGGCGCTACCGGCTCACCGCCGCCGCCCATCCCGCCGTCGCCAAATCCACTCCAGCCAGGAACTGACCGCCATGACCGACGCCGCCCAGCCCATGGAAGACCACGTTCTCGTCGAGGTCACGGTCCCCGCACCCGCTGACGCGGTCTGGGCCGCGTTGCGCGACCCGAAGAAGATCCACTTGTGGTTCGGCTGGGAGACCGAGGGGCTGAAGGACGAGATCGACTTCATCTTCATCACCCACGCCGCCGCCGACGACGAGAAGCGGGTGGTCACCTTCGTGGGCGTCAACGACCGTTATGAAGTTGAGGCCCGGGGCGACGCCAGCATCGTCCGGGTCGTGCGGTCGGCGCCCGCGGGCGACTGGTCCGACGTCTTCGACGGCATGATCGAGGGCTGGATCTCCTTCACATGGCAGTTGGCCTTCGCCTTCGCCCGCCACCCCGGTCAGACGCGCCGCACGCTGTTCTTCTCGGGGCCTCCGCGCGAGGACCGGCTGGCAAGGTCTCTGCTGGGCCTCGACGCCGCCCCCGCGCCGGGTGAGCGCTGGTCCATGCCGCTGGGGCCGGACGCCGATGCCGCGGGCGAGGTCTGGTTCCTCGCGCCCCACCAGACTGGTGTCACCGTCGATAGCTGGGGCGACGGCCTGCTCGTGGTCGTAGACCAGCCGCCCACCGAAAAGCACCCGCGCGGCACGACCATGATGACCCTGACCACCTACGGCCTGTCAGATGCGGACTTGGCCGATCTGCAGACCCGCTGGCAGGGTTGGTGGGACGCGCGGTTCGAGTCCGTGGCGCCGGGCTGCGACTGACCGGAGCCCTACTCCCACTCGATCACTGCGAACAGCAGAAAGCACTGATTTGTCTAAGCGTTTTCTCTTGCCGTTCGAAGCACGCCGTCAACGTGACCGTCATTGACGTCGCGCTTATGAAAACGCTGACGAAATTCGCTGCAATCAAAATCCGGTGATGTCTGCTTCTATCGGAAGTCAGATCAGGCCGCGGGTTGCCGGTCGGGTCTTGGGTAGGCTGGACCGGACGTCCGAGCGTTCTGTTATGCGCCGATGCCTCTGGGGTAGGAGTCATTTAGCGGCCCAAATGAATTGGGGAATGTCGATGCAATCCCCCGGACTGCCTTTCGCCTTGTTCCTCGCCATCGGTGGCTGGGTCACGTTTTGCTATTGGCCGCCCGCATTCTGATTTACTACGGAGCTCTGCCATTCGAGGTCACCATTTCCGCGTCCCGAAATAGAGGATTGGCCTACGGCACAAGCGCCCGGCTTGGTTCACCTGGCTCGACGTCGTCACTCTCCGCGCAGACCGCCTTTTCCCACTACGACGTTCCACGACCCTAGGTTTTCATGTTGACATGACTATCGTTTGAGTTTTGGTTCTTGTGATCGGGGAGGACTGTTGATGGGCGTAGCCATCGAAACCCAGTCGGCGGCGGAGCTGCTGAGCGACAATATCGACGCACGGCTGATCGCAGTGCTCGATTTCAACACCGCACGTGATCTCTTGATCAACCGGCCGCATGAAGCCGAGACGTTGAAAAACATCGGCGTGTCGGCGACCAACGCCGACCGGTTCATCCGTCCGTGGATCAACGACGCGTTCCGGAAGCCGAACAACTGGTCGAAACTTGATCGGGGCGAACTGCCGGTCACCACCACCTATTCGAAGCTTCGTGATCTCTGCACCAAGAAATAGGCCCGGGAATGAAGCCTTCGCTCAAACTTGCCTCCGCCCTTTTGATCCTCGCGTGGTCAGGTTCAGCCGAGGCTCAGGATGGACCATCCATCACCCTTACCGCTCAGGAGACGCCGGCCGCCCAGCCCTGGACGAAGCCGGCCAGCCTCAGCTGGATCGACAGTACTGACCAGGCGGAAGAGCGGTTCAACGCGGAAGGTGCCCTCAAGATCGGCTGGGAAGTCTACGACTTCGCCGCCCGGTCTGGCGGTCCCGATCTGGACGCAACGGCCTTCGGTCGTGTCGTGGCGGCCGTGAACGATCAGGATGCGGTCAGCAAGCGCAAGAGCACCTACAAGGGTCAAATTGGCCTGCAGTTTGATTGGCTTTCTGGCGGACGCATCCTCGAAGGGACGTCTGTCGCCACTGGAAGTGGCGCCTATACCGTCCACGACTGGTCGGTCTATGCGGACGCCTACGTCAGCTACGACCAAGCCCGCACATTCGGCAATCCGGCGAGCGCGGCCTGTGTCATCGACCCCCTTCTCGCGGCCTGTGGGGACCAAGATCAAACCTCCTACCGGCTCGTACTCGACCTGCTTCCGCATCATCGGACATGGTCCGGTGCCGCCTACGCCAACGGGCCAGACCAAGTGTTCCAAGGCATCAGCTACGACTTCTCGCCGCAGATTTCCTTGTTTCACGATGAGATCATTAATGCGGTGTTGAATGACGCCAATCAGGCGATCGACGGCGGGGTCACTGGGGCGCGGGCGACAGTAGGCGGCGTTGTCTCGCCGCCGCTTTGGGAATACCGGCTCGCCTTCCGGGCCTCCTATCAGCACACTTGGGCGTTTAAACGTTCGGCCGCCCGTGAGCCGGTCTTCGGTTCGAGCACGGGCCTGTTCACGGCATCGATCGATTATGCGTTTATCGCGCCGGCAAATCAGGACGGTTGGGTTCCCTCCATCGGTATTTCCTACACCTCAGGGGAGGACCCACTGGAAGGCCGTAAGGACCGCGATGATACCAGCCTGATGCTCCGCCTGACCTACAAGTGAAGCCGGAGCAGATCGACGACACGACAAGTCAGACGCTGACCGCCGCTACGACCTGGGGCTACGGAATTTCTTCAACCGTCCCTCGCCTGGACAGGAAGACCGGGTCTACAGTGGCTATCGGCGGGTTCCGGGAACGATAGGCGCCGATCTTGAGCCGGGGGACGTGAGAACGTCCTTGCCGGACGGCGGCGGCGACCGCCTCGATACGCGTGCGAACCCTGAATTTGGCGCAGACCTTCTCGAGGTAGCTATCGACCGTACGAGGAGACAACGCCAGGATCGTCCCGATATCCGCCGAACTCTTGCCCTGGCTCACCCATCGCAGGCATTCCTGCTCCCTGGGGCTGAGCGAAACCGTCGGCTGCGAGGGCTCAGGTTCGGTTGACAGCGTGTCCATACTAACACCACAGGTTGTCATTCTTCTGTCGTACCCGCGGCCTCCCGGCATGGGCAACGCAGATGTTTCGCGGCCTGACCGCTGGTATTTTGCGGCGGCGTTTCCATCGGGCAGCGGGCCTTGCGTTCGCCCCGCGCCGCACAGAACCCAGCAAGGCCGCGGGCTTCGCGTGACCATCTGGTACATCACCGACGCGGCCCGGTTGGGCGCGGAGCATCAAGCGCTTCGCGACCTTGCCGGCCGCGTCGATTGGCTCTCCCTCAACGCACCGCGGCTGGACGGCTTCGGGCGGGTCTGCGTCGATCTTGAAATCTTGGCGAACGAACGCGCATACAACGCCACCCTGCGCTACCCTCATACCTTCCCCCACTCGCCGCCGTCGGTGATGCCGTCGGAGCCGGAATCCTGGTCCGGCCATCAGTACGGCGACGGCGGCGAACTTTGCCTGGAATGGGGGGCCGACAACTGGGTCACGGATCTGACCGGCTCCCACATGGTCGAAAGCGCGGAACGACTTCTGACAGGCGAAGCGCCGCAGCCGACCGGCGGTCTCGGCCAAGTCCCCAGTCGGCATGAAACGACCGTCGGTCAGACCCTGCGGTTCCGCACTCACCGGCTGGTGGTCACCCGCGCCTTCGCCGAACAGATGCGATCGCTGCCATCCGGCTGGTCGGCCAGCGGCAAGCTGTTGTGGGTCGAAAACGACAAGCGCCGCTCAATCCTGCCGGTAACCCTGATCCCGGACGACGGTGAGGACTGGATTGACGCGTCCGTGCCCAAGGCGTTGTCGAGCAGCGGGACACTCCATGGGACGCGCGTGTGGTGCCTTCCGGCGGGGATTCTGACACCGCGCCTGGAGTCCGCTTCGGCGATGCGCGCGTTCATGGATCAACACGGATATCGAGCCCCGTCCAGCGACACCAACCAAGCGCTCGACCTGCTGCTGACCTGGGATGACAACGGCGCCCAGCTCCGCCTGTTCGCGGCGGACGCCGACGAAGTCTACGACGTGGCGGTGGTGGAGGCGAAAGGCGGAGACCGCCTGCCGCCTTCACATCGGGACCTTGCGGCGAGAAGCGTCGGGATCGTCGGGTGCGGCTCTGCGGGAAGCAAGCTCGCCGTCGCACTGGCCCGCGCAGGCGTCGGACACCTCGTGTTGGTCGACGACGACGTGCTTCTGCCGGAGAATCTGGTCCGGAACGAACTCGACTGGACCAGCGTCGGCGATCACAAGGCGAACGCGGTCGCCAAACGCATCGACCTCGTCGCACCGGGGGCGGTCGTCGAGGTGCACTTGAAACGTCTGGCCGCCCAGGAAGCGAGCGGCGTCGCGGACAGCGTTCTCTACAGCCTGCAGAAATGCGACCTGGTGATCGACGCCACGGCGGAGCCGTCTGTCTTCAACCTGCTGGCGGGCATCGCCAGCGCGAGTCGGCGACCGATGCTCTGGCTTGAGATCTTCGCCGGCGGGTTTGGCGGCCTGATCGCCCGATCCCGTCCGGACCTCGACCCATCGCCGCAACGCGGTCGGGCCGCGATCGAGGCGTGGTGCGCAGCCCAAGGTGTGTCGCCGCCCCGGGTCGAACGCCCCTACGAGGCCAGCGATGAGCAGGGACCGATGATCGCGGACGACGCCGATGTCACCGTGATCGCCGCGCATGCCGCGCAGATGGCCTTGGACATGCTGGCGGCGGCCTCGCCCTCCGCCTTCCCGAACTCGGCTTATCTCATTGGCCTGCGCGAGAAATGGATTTTCAGCCAGCCATTCCACACGCACGCCATCGAACTCGGCGGACCCGATGCCTCGTCCACGGCGGCGGACCCCAAGATGAGCGCCGACGGTCTCACGCTGGCGCTGACGCTAATCAAGGACTTCTGTGCTTAAGCTGACGATCCATCCCGATACGATAGAACGCCTTTCCTCGGAGCTGGCGCGCGCTGGTCGGCGCGAGATCGGCGGCGTGCTGGTGGGCGAGCACGTCGAGCGCAACACCTTTCGCATCGCTGATATTTCGGTTCAGCGTCATGGCGGCGACCGCAGCTGCTTCATCCGCCAACCGGAGGCCCACAAGGCCTTCATGGATGATTTCTTCAGCCGGACGGGGGAGGCCTATGAACGCTTCAACTATCTCGGCGAGTGGCATTCCCATCCGTCGTTCTCCACTGAGCCCAGCCCGACCGATATCCGGCAGATGATGGAGATCGTGACGGACGGTGCGGATGCGCCTCCATTCGCGGTGCTGATGATTACCCGGCTTGAGCGAGGCAAGGTCGTCTGCACGCCCTGTGTTTTCAGTCCGGACGGGCGGGTTGAGCTCGCAGAACTTGCCGTCGCGTCCCGACCGAATGACGATCCCGCTAAACCTCGCCGCGGGTGGTTCTCCCGCTGGTTTGGCCGTCCCGAAACCCCGCCGGTCGTACGACTTATTTGAAGAGAGACCTCATGTCGCTGAAGTCCCGGTTTGAACACGACGATGACCTGATCGACGCTCTCGTCGGGCAACGCATCGTCGGCGATCGCGATGTCGCGGCAGCGTTCGCGAAGGTCGGCGAACTCATCGAATATCCTGCCGGGCGCAACATTATCGAGCAAGGGGGCGCGGACCGCGACCTGTACTTCCTGCTTACGGGCAAAGCCCAAGTCATCGTCAACCAAGTCCGGCTCTATGCGCGCGACAAGGGCGTCACGATAGGCGAAATGTCGGCGATCAATCCGCACATCGGTCGTTCGGCGACGATCGAAGCCACTGAGCCCACCGTCGTCTGGAAAATCAGCCACACGCGCCTCGCAGAAATCGGCGTCGAACACCCGGTGATTTGGAAACGCATCGCGCAAGTCCTCGCGGAGCGGCTGGAGCAGCGAAACCAGTTCGTGAACCGCGTGAACACGCGGCCACGGATCTTTCTGATCTGTTCGGCGGAGGCCTTGGCGATCGGCAAAGCGATCCGGGTTGGACTCGAGCACGACGCTGAGGTCGTGATCTGGAGCGACGACAAGATCTTCGCGCCAGGCTCCTATCCGATCGAGGCCTTGGAAGAGCAGGTCGGTCTGGCGGACTTCGGCATCGCCCTCGCCGAGCCCGATGATCTGGTCCTTTCGAGAGACCGCCTCTCCTCGACGCCGCGGGACAATGTCATTTTCGAGCTGGGCTTCTTCATGTCACGGTTGGGCCGGCATCGGTCGCTTCTGCTGGTCCCTCAGAACGAGGAAGTCCACCTCCCGTCCGACTTCAAGGGCCTCACGCCGCTGACCTACCGCACTGGTGCCGCGTCTCGGGACCTACCGATCGCGCTCGGCCCGGTGATCGACCGTATCAGCGGACTGATCACGGATCTCGGGGTTCGGTCATCGTTCATGGAGGCCAAATAGGATGGCGAATTCAGAGACGGATACCCAAGCGACGGCGCTCGGCCAGATGGACCGGTTTCAGACCTTTTTCGGTCGCGTCGAGGCCAAGGCCTCGTTCCTGCTCGCCATTGATCTGGCGCTCCTCGGGTCCGTGGCCGTCGCCATCCCGGTCAACGACCTGGTGTCCGCAGCGGGCGGTACGGGCCTGATCGCCGCGACCTTCCTCGCGTTCAGCCTGGTCAATCTGTATGCGGCCTTCTACCCCCATCTGAACAATCCCCGACCGTCTTTGATCTACTTCGCCGACATCGCGGGTCTGACGGCGGACGAATACAAGACGAAGATCCGAGCCGCGTCGCCGAAGGAGATGGCCGACGATGCGCTCTGCCAAGTCTGGCGGAACGCCCAGATTCTCGACAAAAAATTCAAGCGCTCGCGATCGGCCTTCCTGCTGACCGCCGCCGCGCTCCCGTTCTGGATCGCAGTCCTGTCGCTCGCCACCTTGCGAAGCGGTGCGATCCCGGGGCTCGAATGACCGACCTGCGGGACACCATCCAACGCGAAGTCCTAGGTGTCCTCCACCAGCCTTGGGACGCCCGCGTAGGCGTCGTGGTGCCGTCTTCAGATACGGTCGCCCTAAACGGGGGACGCGTCGATCTGCGCGCCGTCATGCTCTACGCCGACCTCGCGGACTCCACGGTGATCGCCATAGCGAACCGGGAAGCGGCGGCGCGTCTCTTTCGCGCCTATCTCGCGCTCTGCGCACGTCTCATTGTACGACGTGGCGGCGAAATCCGCAGCTTTGACGGTGATCGCGTCATGGCGGTGTTTGTCGGTGCCAACGCCAGTATCGCCGCCGTGTGCGCCGCGCTGGAGATCAACTGGTGCTTCCAGACGATCCTCGTGCCGCTCTTCCAGGCGCAGTACCCGATGTTCGTCACAGGCGGCTATCGCCTCGCGCAGGCTGTAGGCATTGATGGCGGCGAAGTCAGCGTCGTGCGCGGCGGCATTCGCGCCAACAACGATCTCGTCTGGATCGGGCGCGCGCCAAACGTGGCGGCGAAACTGAGCAATCTCCGGCACCCGCCGTACGCCACGTTCGTGAGCGAAGACCTCTTCCTGTCCCTGCCCCCCTCGCTCCAGTTCGCCCCCAACACGCCGGCGCTATTCTGGGACAGCCTCCTGCCTGGGACGATCCCGGTCTCGAACATCAGATGCACCAGTTGGTGGATTGCTCTCGGATGACCCTGGCCGATGACGACTTGCGCCTGCGTGTGCGGCGTCTCCTGGAAGGCGGTCGGCGAACCGACGATCTCGATCGCCTGTACCTCGGCCTCAGGGGGCGCTCGCAGGGCTGTCCGGCGGTGCAGGAGATCGGCGATTTCATCGCTCATCGGGATCTCCGCGAGAAGGGAATGATTACCCAGGTCGGACGCGATGTCTTCACCAGCGTCGACGTCTGGAGCATGACACTCCGGAAGCTGAATGTCGGCCGTGATGATTTCATTCGTGCGGCCGAAGCCAATCTGCGACTGGCCAGCGATGAGGTCATTCGCGCCGGCGTCGGCAGCTCCCGGCAAATGGCTGCGGGACGATTGAAGAAGGCCATCGCGAAGCTTCGCAGCGATCAGTCGCTTTCGCATTCCGAATGGAGCGTGTTCACCTATTTCGGCAATCGCTTCATCTGGCGGCCGGCCTTCTCGGCCGCGCAGCTCAATGACGAGCTCGCGACCGTCTTCCTGCGAAGCGGCCTCATGTCAAAGGAAGACCGGGTACAACTTGCGACGGCCAGGGCCTTCATCTCACTCCATGCCGTAGCCGCAATGCACGGATCTTCGATCCTCTTGGACAACCGCGCGCGGGCCCGCCTGTTCGCCGGCTTCGCCAATAAGGACGGGTGGATCGAGGTGAAGGTCGATCTGGTCTTCCATGAGCTCGGAAAGCCGTTGATGACGCCCATCTGCCTTTTCCTCACAGACTTGCGCGCCGAAATCTACTGTGCGCCCGAACTCGTGGCTGATCCTGACCCTATCGTGATCGACCACTGGTCGTTGCCGCTGGAGATTGGTGCCGACGGGCGCCTAACGGCGATCGAGGCCTAGGCAAGCGAACCCGGTCTTCCGCAACCAGACGGCCTATCGCGCCTGGAAGGCGGCCCTCATTGCCTGACGGTTTTGGCGTCAAGACCTACCAGCGCGGTGCGCAGCGGGCGTCAGGCCGCAGCGTCCGCCTCGGCCGTCGGACCAGCCACC
This sequence comes from bacterium, assembly GCA_006515835.1. Lineage (GTDB taxonomy): Bacteria > Pseudomonadota > Alphaproteobacteria > Caulobacterales > Caulobacteraceae > Brevundimonas. The sequence continues at coordinate 16,007 of VFBG01000054.1, forward strand.
GACGAGGTCGTCACCGAGCTCACAGACGACCAGCCGACAGGAGCGGCTCGCGCCGACCCAATCACTTCGAATCTCTCACGGCCCCGAAGCATACCGACGGGACATGCCGCACCTGAGCGCCCTGCGGTGGATGCTCGGTGACGACTGGGACATGCTCGACACCTGAAGGCGTGCCGCTGATCTCCCAAGAGCCTGTGTCGGTCCGGTGGGCTGCCCTTGGACTTCCTCGACACCCCTGCCCGACCCGCCCTACAGCCGGTCCGCGACCTCGGCGATGCGCGCCAGTATGGCGTCGAGCGAAGGCTGGTCGCGATAGTAGAGCGCGCGGGTCGCCCCGTAGGCGCGTTCATAGACCTGGCGGGTCGCGGGATCGCTCAACCAGAAGGCCGCGTTGCGGCGGATGTCCGGCTCGTCAGCGCCTCGAAAGCGGGCCTGCTTATGCGCGACATAGGCGTCCGAGCCGATGAAGGCCTGGACCTCCTGGTCCCCCAGAAGGCTGTAGACGTCGTAGTAGTGCCGCATGAAGTTGGTCGGCATCTCGCCGCTCGCCTGCTGCTGGCGGTATTTGGTCGAGATGGTCTGCAGCTTCTCCACGAAGGTGTAGCCCGGCTCGTAGCAGGCGACACCAACGGCGCGATTGTCGGTGAGATCCTCGACGCCCTGCTCGACCGCAAAATCATAGGCCCAGGATGAGATGGTGATCGGCCGGTTCGGCGACACCTGGTCGAAGCCGGCCTCCAGAAGGACGCCGGTCTTCACGCCGTCCGGAAGCGGGTATGCCCCGCCTTGGTGTGGTTCCGCCTGACGGGCAGATCGCCTTCCGGATGGATGAGGATGTCGATGTCCTCGGAGAAGCGATGGATCAGCTGATAGCCCTTCGACAGGGAGGTGCCGCCCTTGAGTTCGAAGGCGAAGCCGCCGGCCTGCAGACCCCACAGGGCCTGCATGATCCAGTAGTCCTTCTCCACCAGGCTCGGGTCGATGCCCATCCGGCCGGCGAGGACCTCGATCAGGTCCCGGAAGTCCGGTGTGTCGTGCAGGAAGACGGTCACGATCTCACGCGGCCTCCAGGGCCTGGCTGAGAAGCCGTTCGGCGCGCACGGAGCCGAAGTCCCGCGCCGCCTTGAACAGGCGCGCGGGGTTCATGCGCCGGGCGCGATCGAGAGCGCGCGGCAGGACCTCGGCGCGGTTCTCCGCAAGCCGGTCGAGGTTCTGCAACAGATCGACGAGGAGCACCTCCTCGGTCAGCCTGGCCGGGACCGAGGGCTTCTTGCGGAAGTCATAGACGCGGCCGCCCAGGTCAAAGCGACCGTGGCGCTTGAGGTTGTAGACCACCGGCTCGTTGTAGAGCTGGGTGGTCCCCACACCGAGACCGTTGAAGGCATTGGGCGAGACCATCAGGAAGCGGTTGTCCTTGAGAAAGCTCTCGACGAGCTTCTCCGGCCTGGCCGGGGCTTTCCCGAACCGCGTCTTTCGCGGCGCCAGATAGAGACCGCCCGAGACCTTCTCGAGACGCCCCTCCTCCACGAGCTGGCGCAAATGCCGATCCACGGCATTGGACCATTTCTCGAAGTCCTGGCGACGGTAGACCTGACCCGGCCGCAGTCGCTTCTTTACGTCATTCAGCGCGGACATGATCCAATCCCTTCACCGCCCAGATAGGCAGAGCCCCGACAGGATGCAACGATTTTGATTTAAAATCCATGCACGGAAGGCCTGACCATGCCCCACCACGTCCGGCGAGGACCGTCCGGGCGCATGCGCGACCAGGTTACGACCATCCCCGCGCCTCCCGCCCTCCTCACCAGCATCGCGCCCCTGGCCTGGTACCGCCATACCGCCAGACCGCCAGACCGCCGGCCTGCAACCCGCAATCATGCGGGCGCAAGGCGCACGGCTGGTCCTGTCGCCGTCTTTCGACTTCGATTCCAGGACACGAAGGAGACCCCGATGGCCCAGGCACAACCGCCCCTGCGTCGAACGATCAAGAAGCCCGAGCTGCGCCAGATGGTGCCGCTGGCCGACAGCACCATCTGGGAGATGGAGCAGCGCGGTCAGTTCCCGAGGCGGTTCCTGCTGACGCCGCGTTGCGTCGTCTGGGACCTGGCCGAGATCGAGGCCTGGTTGGCGCTGCGCCGGGCCCAGCCCATCCGCCGCGCCCCGGCCCCGGACGTCCGCAAACGGATCACCCGCCCTGTCAGAGCCGCGGATCGAAGCGAGGCCCGGCCGTCTCCGGGATGACGAGAACGGGCGTGAACGCCCGCCCGGCCTCCCAGGCGTCGACGGCGTCCGACCACTGCTGCGCCATATGCCGCCGCTGCGCCTCGAACTCGGCCTTGTTGTAGACCCCGCGCGAGGACCGCTCTTCATGGGCGAGACCCTTCTCGATCCAGTCCGAGTTGAAGCCCATCTCATGCAGCAGGGTCGAGGCGGTCCGCCGCAGGTCGTGGACGGTGAAGGGCTCCAGGGGCAGGCCCTTGTCGCGCGCCCGCTCGGCGATGACGCTAGTCACCCGGTTGAACGTCGCCCGCGACATCGGCGCATCGGCGTCATAGCGCGACGGCAGGATGTAGCGGGAGTTGCCGGCGCAGGTTTTCAGCGCGATCAGGATGTCCAGCATCTGGGTCGAGAGATAGACGTTGTGCGGCCGGGCCCGCTTCATCCGCTCCTTGGGGATCGACCAGACGGCCCCCGCGAAATCCACCTCGTCCCAGACACCCTCCTGCAGCTCGGTCTTCCGGACCATGCTCAACAGGATGAACTTCAGCCCCAGCCGGATGGTCGGCAGGGTCGCCACATCCCCGAGCAGGCCGAGCATGATCCGGATCTCGGTCGGCGACAGCGCCCGGTCGCGCGGGCGGAAGGTGGCGATGGACGCCGGCCCCACGCCGTCAGCCGGATTGTCGATCTTCTCGCCGTGCAGGATGGCCCAGGCGTAGATCTGTTTGACGATGTCTCTGACATGGATGGCCGTGGCCGGAGCCCCGCGCTCGACGATCGTCTGGCAGTGCGCTCGCAGATCATCCGGCGTGATCTCGGTCAGCAGCCGGTTTTCCCAGTGGGGCAGAACCTCGCGATTGAAGATGGACCGCCGCATGTTGCGGGTGCTGTCCGCCATGGGCGCATGATCCATCCACCCGCGCGCGACATGGCCAAAGCTGCGGGCCTCCGCCCGGCGCCGCTTGGCACGCTGTTTCTCCAGCGCCGGCGAGACGCCCTCGGCGATGGACCGTTTGGCGTCCAGCAGCATTTCCCGCGCCCTGGCCAGGGACAGCCCGGCCGGCCCGTAGGCGCCGAAGGTCACCGTCTCGCGTCGCCCGTTGAAGCGATAGTCGTACCGGAAGGAAAGGCCGCCGGACGGCGAAACGAGGACGTACAGGCCGTCCCTGTCGGTCTTTTTGTAAGGCTTTGGTTTGGCGCGCAAATTGCGCAATTCTGCATCGGTAAGCATGCCGATTTCACTCCAAAAGACCGTCAGGCGCTTTCGGGATCTTTCGGAGACTTTTTCCTTCGCAAAATCTGTAACTTGGCTTGGAAAAAATACCGTCAGGCCGCCGTCAGCCTCATGACGTTATGAACCGGACTCGCCCGAAGCAATGGGAGCCAGACCGTCAGATAGGCCGACGCATGGCTTCGCCGCCCCTCGAACGATGCCGAAAGGCTGCAACAGCATTTATTCTATAAGTCAGTGATTTAGTGCGGTTTTCGGAAGCGCCGCCGAAAGCTTGCGAGAGCCCCGGACTATTCCCACTCGATCGTGCCCGGCGGCTTGGACGTCACGTCATAGACCACCCGGTTCACGCCCCGCACCTCATTGACGATCCGCGTGGCGCAGCGGCCGAGGACCTCCCACGGGAACTCGAAGAAGTCGGCCGTCATCCCGTCCGTCGAGGTCACCGCGCGCAGGGCCAGGACCTTCTCATAGGTGCGGGCATCGCCCATGACGCCGACCGTCTTGACCGGCAGCAGGACTGCGAAGGCCTGCCAGATGCTGTCGTAGAGTCCGGCCTTGCGGATTTCTTCGAGATAGATGGCGTCGGCCTGCTGCAGGGTCTCGACCGCTTCGGGCGTGATCTCGCCGGGGATGCGGATAGCGAGACCCGGCCCCGGGAAGGGGTGGCGGCCCACGAAGGCATCGGTCAGGCCCAGTTCGCGGCCCAGGGCACGGACCTCGTCCTTGAACAGCTCCCGCAGCGGCTCGACCAGCTTCAGCTTCATGAAGTCCGGCAGGCCGCCGACGTTGTGGTGGCTCTTGATGACGTGGGCCTTGCCGCTCGAGGACGAGACGCTCTCGATGACGTCGGGATAGAGGGTGCCCTGGGCGAGGAATTCGGCGCCATCGATCTTGCCGGCCTCGCGGTCGAAGATCTCGATGAACACCCGGCCGATGGTCTTGCGCTTGGTCTCTGGGTCCGACTGGCCGGCCAATGCGCCGAGAAATTCCTTCGACGCATCAACGTGGATCAGCGGAATGTTGTAGTGCTCCCGGAAGAGTGTCGTGACCTGGGTCGCCTCATCCTTGCGCAGCAGGCCGGTGTCCACGAACACGCAGGTCAGCTGATCGCCGATCGCCTCATGGATCAGCACCGCGGCCACCGAACTGTCGACGCCGCCCGACAGGCCGCAGACGACCTTGGCCGATCCGACCTGTTCGCGGATCTGGGCGATCTTCTCGTCGCGATAGGCGGCCATGGTCCAGTCGCCCTTCAGCCCGGCGATGCCATGGGTGAAATTCTTCAGCATGGTCGCCCCGCGCGGGGTGTGCATCACCTCGGGGTGGAACTGGACGCCGTAGAAGCGCCGCGCCTCATCGGCGATGACGGCATAGGGCGAGCCGGCCGAGCTGGCGACCACCTCAAACCCGGTCGGGATGGCGACGATCTTGTCGCCATGGCTCATCCAGACGGTCTCGTCCTCGCCGACCGGGGCCAGATCGGCCAGCAGGGGTGAGGTCTTTTCGACGGTGATCTCGGCGCGGCCGAACTCGCGGGTGTGGCCGCCTTCGACCTTGCCGCCCAGTTGTTCGCACATGGTCATCTCGCCGTAGCAGATACCCAGAACGGGAACGCCGGCCTCGAACACGCCCTGCGGCGCGCGCGGGCTGCCCTCCTCGTGCACGCTCTCGGGTCCGCCTGACAGGATGATCGCCTGCGGCTTCATCGACGCCAGGGCCGCCTCGGCCTTGGCATAGGGATGGATCTCGCAATAGACGCTCGCCTCGCGCAGGCGCCGGGCGATCAACTGGGTGACCTGGCTGCCGAAGTCGACGATCAGGACCTTCTGGTGATCAGCGGGGGCGGTCATGCGGGCTCCGTGAGAACAGGCGTGAAATGGTCATGCAGCAGGTCGAGGGCCTCGGCCAGCCGGAGATCGATCTCGGCCAGGGCATCGGTCCAGTGTTCGAGGCGGGACAGGTCCGTGCGGCCGTCCGAGACCCCGCGCAGGCCGATGACCGGCACGCCGAATCGGGCGGCGGCGCGGACGACGGCGAAGGTCTCCATATCGACCATGTCGGCGTCCACGGCGTCATAGCCGGCACCCGAAACGACGCTGGCCCCGGTGGCCAGTCGGGCGCTCGGCAGCGTCGCGGGGCCATCCGAAAGCCGCAGGACGGCGGGCAGGCGCGGATACGGCGTCTCTCCCTTCGGAAAGCCGAGCACGCTGGCGTCCATGTCGCGATAGCTGACCTCGGTCACCCGGTAGACGCGGGCATGATCGAGGGTGGGCGAACCCGCCGAGCCGAGCGAGACGACGAGGTTCGGCAAGGTGCCTTCAGCCTGCAAAATCGCCAGCGCCTCGGCGACCCCGGCCGCAGCCTCGACCGGACCGACGCCGGTGACCAAGGGCTGGATGCGGCTGCGCAACGCCGGGCCATACTCGGGCTCGGCGGCCATGACGCAGAGGGCGGTCTTCGGACCGAAACGGGTAAGGGCCCAGTCCCGGCTCACGCCCGCCGCTCGTAGAGGGCCACGAAGAAGCCGTCGGTTCCGGTCGAGGCCGGCGACAGCCGCAGTCGACCGCCTGTCGCAGCCCCCGCCAGACGCGTACGCGCCGCGTCAGTGAGGGTCGGGGCAGCCAGAACATCTGCGACCGGCAGCGGATGGAAACCCTTGTTAGCCGCCTCGAAGGCGTCAGCGACGGCCTCGTTCTCGCGGGCCAGCACCGAACAGGTGACATAGACCAGCCGACCGCCGGGCTTCACCAATGCGGCGGCCTGTCCAAGGATACGCAGTTGA
>VFBG01000225.1 GCA_006515835.1 bacterium
TCGAGGTCGTGCGCCGCACCGGCCCCAGCGGCGCCTGCGATCAGCTCGATTGCGAGCACCTGGAGCTGCAATTCACCCGGAAGAACACCGAAGGCGCGCCGCCGCCCAGCGCGCCCGCGCGGTTCGACGACACGCGCGGCGCTCAGCTGGAGATCGACAGCGCCCACGCCTGGGGCAACCAGGTCACGATCGCTTCCGATGGCGAGTGCCTGACCGCCTTTGGCAACGATCTGGTGTATGACGCCCGCACCCGCCAGAGCACGCTCAAAGGCGCGCCGGAGATGGTGGCCCTGAAAGACGGCCATGAGATCCGCGCCCAAGTGCTGCGTATGTCCAGCGTCGGCGACAAGCAGGCGCAGCATGCCGAGATCGACGGGCCGGGCGTCATCAACATGCTCGATGGCGCCACCAAGGAGCGGACGTTGCAGGCCCGCTTCAAGACCAAGCTAGTCACCGGCAAGGAAGGCTTCTTCGACGTGCTGACTTTGACCGGCGACGCCGCTTTCGAGGAACTCGAGCCGGGCCAGCAATTGACGGCCGGTCAAAAGCCCAAGTTGAAACAGCTGCTTCAGGCGGATCGGCTGAAAGTCTGGCTGGAGCCGACGACGGAGGCCGGCAAGACGGCGGCGCGGCCGGCGGGGGATTCGCAGCGTCATCGGCCGCACCATGTCGAGGCGGTCGGCCGCGTCGTGGCCCAGTCGCCCGACATGACGGTCCACGATACCGATCGACTGTTGGTCTGGTTCAAGGATGCCCCCGCGTCGCCGGCGGCGCCGACGCCCGGCAGCCAGCCGGTCAGCGCCCGTCCGGGGGCCGAACCGTTTGTGGCCCAGAAGCCTGTTGGGACCATTCCTGCGCCGGCTGCGGGCAGTCCGAACGTCACGCCGGCCCCCGCCAAGCCGCGCCGCCCCATCGACCTCAGCGCCCGCTCGGTGGATGCCCATGTCATCCGCGTGGGTTCGCACAACGAACTGGAAAAGGTCTGGTGCGAAGGGAACGTCCACGTCGTCCAGGCCCCCGAATCCAAGGACGACAAGGGCGTGGACATCAAGGGCCAGACGCTGCAACTGGTGAAGTTTCCCGAAGGACACGTCCTCACCGTGACCGGCGAGCTGGCCGAGGTAATGCTGGACAAGCTGACCATCATCGGCCCGGAAGTGAACATCGACCAGAAGGACAACAAGGCCTGGGTCAACGGCCTGGGCGCGATGCGGATGCCCAGCAACGCCGACCTGTCCGGCGAGAAGATGGGTGCCAAGCGGGAGCAGCCGGCCGAGCTGACCATTCACTGGAATGGCGATATGTTCTTCAACGGCAAGTACGCCCTCTATCACGGCGGGGTGCAGGCCGAGCAGGAGAATTCCCGGCTATCGTGCCAGACCATGCAGGTGTTTCTCGACCAGTACGTGTCGCTCAAGGAGGGTGCCCGGAAAGGTCCGCCGGCGCGGGTGGAAAACCTGGTCTGCGACAAGAGCGTGCGCGTCGAGGACACCGAACGCAAGGACGGCAAGCTGATCCGCTATCAGCGCATCGAATCGCTGGAGCTGTCGTTCAACAACGAGGACGGCGTGATGGTCGCCCCCGGCCCCGGCGTCCTGCGGCTCTTGCAGCTCGGCACGCAGGGCGACATGATGCCGGCGGGTCCAGGGACGACGGCGACAGCTGCAAAGCCGCCAAGCGGCGCGGCGACAGCGCCCAAGGAAGAAGAGCTTAAGCTCACGCGCATCAATTTCCTGGGGCGCATGTTCGCGAACAACAACACGCGCACCGCCGTCTTCTACGACAACGTGGAAG
>VFBG01000055.1 GCA_006515835.1 bacterium
GGAACCTGCCGGCGAGCGGCCCTATTCGGCCTCGGCCGCCGCAACGCCGGCCCCGCCGCGGCAGTCGGTGGAGTAGCGGTTTTCCCGCGCCTGAAGGGCCGGGACCAATATCCAAAAGAAAGAGGCCGCGTCCCGGGGGGCGCGGCCTCTGGTCGTTCAGCGCGGCGTGGCGCCTATTCGATGTCTTCGTTCAGCAGGCCGACCTTGAAGAAGCCGTTCTCCTGAAGGGTGTTCATGACTTCCATGAACTGCTCGTACTTCACTTCCGGCTGGGCGCGGACGAAGACGCGCTCGTCGCGGCAGTTGGCAGCGGCCAGGGCCACGCACACGTCAGCGGCCAGGGTCTCGACCGTGGTCTGGCGGTCGGCCAGGAAGATCGAACCGGTGTCCTGGATGGTGATGTAGACCGGTTCCTTGATCTCGCCCGGAGGGGGCGGGGTCGCCGGCGGCAGGTCAAGCCGGATCGAAACGGTGGCCATCGGCGCCGCGACCATGAAGATGATCAACAGGACGAGCATGATGTCGACGAACGGCGTGACGTTGATGTCCGCGTTCTGCTCGATCGTCTTGCCGCCCTGGCCGGCGGGTCCGGAAAGTTTGGAGCCCATGTGTCACTCTCTCCATCGGGCCCGACGCGATCGCGGCGAGCGCAAGCTATGACGTTCGGTTCGTCTCTTGGCGTCCCGGAACCGGCTTGTAAAGCGGGTTCAGGCGGGTTGGGGTTCCACAGGCCCCGGATTGTCCCGAATACGCTTTTCAGGCGAGCCGATCAGCGTCGTTTAGTGTCCCTGGGCGAGCTTCAGGAAGCGATCCTTCAGCGCCGCATCAGTCTTGAAGACGCCAGTGAAGCGGGTGGTGATGGTCGAAACGTGGCGGTGATGTACGCCGCGGGTGGTCATGCACTGGTGTTCGGCATCGATCATGATGGCGACGCCGGCCGGCTGCAGGTGTGATTCGATAGCGGCGGCGATCTGGTTGGTCAGAACCTCCTGGGTCTGCAGGCGACGCGAGAAGATCTCGACCACCCGCGCCAGCTTGGAGATGCCCACGACCTTCTCATTCGGGATGTAGGCGACATAGGCCTTGCCGAGGAACGGGGCCATGTGGTGCTCGCAGTGGCTCTCGACCTCGATGTCGCGCAGCAGGACCATGTCGTCATAGCCCTGGACGTCCTCGAAGGTGCGGCTCAGTTCCTTCTCGACGTCGGCGTCATAGCCGTCGAACCATTCGCCATAGGCGTCGACCACGCGGCGGGGCGTGTCGATCAGGCCTGGGCGGTCGGGATTGTCCCCCGCCCAGGCCAGCAGGGTGCGGACGGCCTCCAGCGCCTTTTCGCGCGAGGGGCGCGAGGCGGGGTCGTTGTCGCCGACCAGAACCGGCTTGACGGGGATGACGCTCATTCTTGATCTCGACGCTGTTCGCTTGTGCAGCAGGATCGCTATATGGGACCGCACGTCCGTCCCGCAAGAAAACTGAAAGACGCCGCTTCCCAATGCCGCTGGTACTTCACGACACCCTGCACCGCGAAAAGCGTGTTTTCACGCCCCGCGACCCCGGTCGGGTGACCCTCTACGTCTGCGGGCCGACGGTTTATGACTATGCTCATATCGGCAATGCGCGGCCGCCGGTGGTGTTCGATGTGCTGGTCCGGCTGCTGCGCCGACAGTACGGTGCCGATCAGGTGATCTACGCCCGCAACGTCACGGACGTGGACGACAAGATCAATCAGAAGGCCGCCCGCGAAGGCACGCCGATCGGCGTTGTCACCGCCCGCTACGAGGCCGCCTATCTGGAGGACATGAGCCGGCTGAACGTCTCGCCGCCGGATATCGCGCCCCACGTCACCGACCATATGGACGCGATCGTGAAACAGATCGGCGCCATCATGGACCAGGGCTGCGCCTATGCCGCCGAAGGCCATGTGCTGTTCGATGTATCGTCCTATGAGACCTACGGACGTCTTTCGGGCCGAAATCTGGACGACATGATCGCCGGCGCCCGCGTCGAGGTCGCGCCCTACAAGAAGAACCCGCACGACTTCGTGCTGTGGAAGCCGTCCAAGGCCGATGAGCCGTCGTGGCCGTCGCCTTGGGGCGATGGACGTCCGGGCTGGCATATCGAATGCTCGGCGATGATCGAGGAGACGCTGGGCCTGCCGATCGACATCCATGGCGGCGGTATCGATCTGGTCTTTCCGCACCACGAGAACGAGATCGCCCAGGGCGTCTGCGCCCACGGCCACGCCCATTCGCCGGACGCCCATGCGGAATACAGCCGCTATTGGATGCACAACGGCTTCCTGACCGTCGATGCGGAGAAGATGTCCAAGTCGATCGGCAATGTCCTGATGCTGCACGACCTGGTGAAGGCCATCCCGGGGGAGGTGGTGCGCTGGGCCCTGCTGAGCGCCCACTACCGCCAGCCGCTGGACTGGAATCAGGCGCTGCTGGACCAGAGCCGCAAGGCGCTGGACCGGTTGTACGGCGCCCTTCACCGCGCCGCCGGGGTCGAGGCCAATGGCGACGAGCCGCCTGAGGACTTCCTCAAGGCCATCGAGGACGACATCAACACGCCGGGGGCCATGGCGAGCCTGTTCGCCCTGTCCAGCGAGATCGAGCGCGCCATGACCGCGGGCGACCACGGCGTCGTGGCCCGCGCCAAGGGCGAGCTGGTCGCGGCCGGCGCGATCCTCGGCGTGCTTCAGGCCAACCCGGCGGAATGGCTGGAAGGCGATGTCTCCGACAGTCTTCGGACCGAGGTGGAGGGTCTGCTGGAACAACGCGCCGCCGCCCGCGCGGGCAAGGACTGGCCCGAGGCGGACCGCATCCGTGACCGGCTGAATGCGCTGAACGTCGTCGTCATGGACGGGCCGCAGGGCGCGACATGGCGGGTAAAAGCCTGACTTCGGTCAGGTAATCCGCTTGGCCGAGACCGGATCGCTGGCGGGGAAGGTCTCTTCCAGGCCCTCGTCCAGCAGGGCCTCCTGCCGGTCTTCGGACTCGCGGGCGGCCTCGCGCAGCTGATCCGGCTTGCCGGTTTCGCGGGCGGCCTTCCTGGCGTGCGGGGTGTCCGGATCGCCGTCATCGCGCGGGGACGGCGGGGTGTGGTCGGTGTGAGCAGTCATGTCGCCCTCCATTATTTCGCGGGGTGGTCTTCATCGCCGTCGGGGCCGTAGCCAAGGCCGGCGATGTCGTCGTCTGACAGGGTCCTGGCTTCCCAGTGGGCCGCGCTGGCCTGGGCGCCGCGGGCGTTTCGCATCAGGCCGGAATAGACCAGCTCGACCTCGTCCGGGCCGCGGCCGCCGGCGCTTTCGCCGTCGATTTCGGTGAGGCGTTCGCCGTCCACGCCCAGGAGGGCGTCGGCCTCGGCCTCGATGCCGGAGGCGCCCTGGACCTCGTCCAGATCGTCCGCAACGTCCTCGTCGAATGGTTCCTCGTCGGCATCGCCGGCCAACTGGGTCACATCCATCACCGGATCCGCCTCATCCAGCAGGATGTCGCCGTCGCCCTCATCGTCGATGTGGGTCTCGTCGTAGACCTCTGACTGGGCCTGGTCGTCTGAGTGGTCGTTGATCCCGGGCATGGCGCCGCCTCCTGCTGGAAGACCAACGCCCGGCGCTTGTCCGATGTTCCGCGCCACCGCTCGCATCAGCGGGGCCGGACAACAGATGGTTAACCACGCTTGTTTAGGGTGCGTTGGTCCCGGTTTCCTATCGTCATCGGGAGCCTGTCAGGAGTCGCTCTCTCAAATGCCGCTCAAGCTGTCGCTGAAGCCCGGCGAGAAATTCGTCCTCAACGGTGCCGTCGTCCAGAACGGCGACCGCCGCGGCGTGCTGATCCTGCAGAACAAGGCGTCTGTGCTGCGCGAGAAGGATATTCTCCAGCCCGAGGACGCCAATACCCCTGCCAAGCGCGTCTATTTCCCGGTCATGATGATGTACCTGGACGAGGCGTCGGCGGCCAAGGTCTATGATGAGTTCGCCCTGCGCCTGAGCGAGTTCATGGGGGCGTCCCGCAACCCCGTGGTTCTGGCCGACTGCGTGGCGGCGTCCCGCCACGTGATGGCGCGCGAATACTACAAGGCGCTGATGGCAGCGCGAAAACTCGTTGAGTATGAGGAAGGTCTGGCGAATGTCGCTGCAGGCGTACAAGACCGCCGCCTCGAGGGCTGAAACTCCGCGAGAGACGGAGTATCGGCTGTTCGGGCAGGTCACCCGGGCGTTGATGCACGCCTCGACACTCGACTCGTCGGAAATCGCCGCGCGGATCGACGCCCTGGACTGGAACCGCCGGCTGTGGTCGGCCCTCGCCACAGACTGCTCCGACCCGAACAACAGCATGGAACCGGGCATGAAGGCCCAGATCATCTCGATCAGCCTGTTCGTGAGCCGTCACTCGTCTGCGATCATGCGCGGTGATGATGATTTTGAAGCTCTGATCGACATCAACCGGATGATCATGCAGGGGCTTGCAGGACCGGGACCTGGCGCGCAACAGGCCGCCTGACCCGCCCGGGCGCGACGGCCTGCGCCTCAGCCACTGAACAGACCGGTCAGCCAGGCCCAGGCCTCCGGCAGAAGGCCGTTGAGCCAGGCCCAGAAGGGCAAAAGATAGGGCGACACCCAGGTCCAGGCGAGCCAGATCACCAGCGCCGCGACGCAGATGAGGGCAATCGCGCTCCAGCCGATGACAATGGCCAGCCCGTCCCTTTGCAGCAGCCCGAAACCGAAGGTCGAGATGATCAGGGCCGGGATGAGGTTCCCGCCCCAGATGGGCAGGACCAGAATGATCGCCAGCAGCAGGGTGGCGACGCCGATCAGCACCTCCGAAACCTCACTGGTCATCACCTCGAGCCGCGGTTTCGAGAGCCGCTCCATCTTCCGGAGCCGCGGGAGGATGCGGGCAACCCCCGCCCGATAGGTTTCGCGGTCGATCCAGCGCTTCAGGGCCCACCGCGGCAACCACAGTTGGTCCTGGCGGATGGCCAGTTGCAGACCCATCAGCAGGAGTGGGGTGCCGAGGATGGTGGTCGTGCCCGGAATGATGCCGATCGCGACGCTGAGCAGGCCGAAGAACAGCATGAGTGCGCCAAAGCCGCGCTCGCCGAACGCATTGACCAGCTCGCCGAGGTAAAGCTTCGGGTCTTCGCTGAGGCCAATGTCCTCGATCACCTGCGAGAAGGGCCGGCTGTCGCTCTGATAGTCGTAGTCAGGCATCGGCTACGGGGCGTCCGGACGGGGGGTCTCATGATCTAGGCGTGACGATAGGCGCGCGCCACTTAACATTCGTCAATCCCCGGACGGCCGGCGAGGATGGCAGGCACCATTCGTGCGGAGCAAACCGGCTATGGAGCGGCTGGTTCCGTGTTTCCGCCAATGGAAAGCGAAACAGCAGGCGGGCGGTTCGGGTCCTCGGAGGGGCCGGGAGGGGTCCCTGCCTGCATGGCGAACAGACTGGCCACCATGAGCCCGAGACCCAGGACGGGGACCCAGCGGACAATCATGACGTGACGACGATAGCGTGGACCCTCGCTCGACGTCGCTGTGGTCCAGATGAGCCAAAGCAGCCGGGCCCAAGCCCATTGGGAGTCTTCGGGGTCCGGCACAGGTGCAGGTGACAGCCCTCGCCTCTCCCTCGTCCGCAGCTTGGGCATAAGCTGGTAAAGCGCCAGCCGCCCGATGCCGAGGCAGATGAGTCCGCCAATGGCGAGGACGGGCCAGAGGGGCATCAGCTTCCCAGCAACTCCCGCCCGATCAGGAACCTGCGGATTTCGTTCGTTCCGGCACCGATGTCGTACAGCTTCGCATCCCGCACCAGCCGCTCGACCGGCCACTCCTTGGTGTAGCCGGCGCCGCCGAGGGCCTGGACGGCCTCAAGGCTGACCTTCACGGCGTTTTCGGACGCCAGCAGGATGGCGCCGGCGGCGTCATATCGGGTCGTCTTGCCCTGGTCGCAGGCGCGGGCCACGGCATAGACATAGGCGCGGGCGCTGTTCAGGGCGACGTACATGTCGGCGACCTTGGCCTGCATCAGCTGGAAGCTGCCGATGGGCTTGCCGAACTGTTTGCGCTCGCGGACGTAGGGCAGGACCACGTCCAGCGCCGCCTGCATGATGCCCAGCGGACCGGCCGACAGCACGGCGCGCTCATAGTCGAGGCCGCTCATCAGCACGCCGGCGCCGCCGCCCAAGGGGCCCATGATGTTTTCTTCCGGGACCTCGCAGTCCTCGAACACCAGTTCGGCGGTGTCCGAGCCGCGCATGCCCATCTTGTCCAGCTTCTTCGAGACGCTGAAGCCCTTCATGCCCTTCTCGATCAGGAAGGCGGTGACGCCGCCGTTGCCCTCGCCGGTGCGGGCATAGACCACCAGGGTCTCGGCGTGCGGGGCGTTGGTGATCCAGAATTTGGTGCCGTTCAGGACGTAGCGATCGCCTTCCTTGCGGGCCTGGGTGCGCATCGACATGACGTCCGAGCCCGAGCCGGCCTCGGACATGGCCAGCGAGCCGACGTGTTCGCCGGAGATCAGTTTGGGCAGGTATTTCTGTTTTTGGGCTTCGGTGCCCCAGCGGCGGATCTGGTTGACGCACAGGTTGGAGTGGGCCCCGTAGGCCAGGCCGATCGAGGCGGAGGCGCGGGAGACCTCCTCCATCGCCACCACATGCTCGAGGTATCCGAGGCCGAGACCGCCGTATTCTTCCTCGACGGTGATGCCGTGCAGGCCCAGCTCGCCCATCTCGGGCCAAAGCTCGCGCTTGAAGGCATTGGTCTCATCGATCTCGGCGGCCAGCGGTGCCAGACGATCGGTCGCCCAGCGGGCGGTGGTCTCCCGGATCATGTCGGCGTTCTCGCCGAGGCCGAATTCCATGGATTGGGGGGCGTTGGGAATGCTCATGACGGCGGGGTTAGCACCGCCCGCTCTCGCCGGAAAGTCAGTCCGGCTTGCCCCACCGCACATACAGGTTCCACGACGACACGCCGACGCAGATCACGCCGATCAGGGCCAGGGCCCAGGCGATGACGGTCGTCTCGCCCATCGGCGACGGCTGTTCGACGGCGAGGCGGAAGGCGGCGGCTGAGGCCCCGCAGGCGGCCAGGCCGACGCCGCCCATGATCAGGAAGGCGCCGGTCTCGCTCCAGTCGAAGCGGCGCGGTCCGGCGGGCTCGACCTCATGGCGCAGCACCGACAGGGTCGGCTCATCCTCGAACAGGACGGTTTCCTCCACCGCAGGGACGGGCGCGCGCTGATCGGACGGCCAGACGGGACGCTCTACCTCGACGAAATCGGCTTCAGTGGCCGGGGTCAGCACCAGCTCAGGATCCATGGCCGGGAAGGGCGAGGCGACGGGCGCGGCGGAAACGAGGGGCGTGACGGGTAGGGGGGCGGCCGCGGGTTCGGGTTCTGAGACCGTCAAGGGTTCGAGCGCAGGCTCAGGGGCAGATACAGGCTCGGGCTCGGAAGGCGCGGCTTGCGGCTCAAACGTGAAGACCGGCTGCACGACCGGCGCTTCAACGGGCTCCGCCGGAGCGAAGCCGGGGAGGGGGCCGATGATGGCGGCGGCGTACGGCGAATAGCGATCCAGATTGATCCGGGTCACCGCGTCCGCCGGCTGGAAGGCAGGGCTCTCGACGACGGGCGGCGCGGGGGTCAGGGCTGGTTCGGGTTCCGCCTCCGGAGACGATGGCAGGGCGGCTTCCGGCGCGGTGGGGACTTCCCCCAGCAGGGTAGCGACGGCGGCGGCGCGTGCGTCCGGTGCGGTTGACTCGTCCGCGGGAGCATCGGGCTCGGGCGGCGCTTCGACAGGTGGAGGCGGCAGCGGGGCGGCCAGCAGCTCGGCGAGGGTGACGGCGGAGGCCGGGTCGGCGACGAACAGGGCACGCTCGGCAGCGCGGCGGCGCAGGCGGG
>VFBG01000226.1 GCA_006515835.1 bacterium
CGCGTCGGGGCCGAGAATCGCCACCGGTCCCAGCGCCTGCACTGTGCGCCGTTTGACCTCCGAGCTGTTCAGGATCGCAGCCTCCGACTGGGCCACCTCGCCGATACTCGGTGCCTGCCCCCGCTCGGCCGTCGCGCCGATGCGCGGCTGATAAACATATTCCTGGCCCACGCCTGCGAAGACCTTGGCACCGGCCGTGTAGGATTTCTTCAACGTCAGCACCGCCGCCGTGCCCAGGGCGAACACCACAAGGAAGATCACGATCAGCAGCAGCCACTCGCGGAACAGCAGCCCCACGATGTCGCCGACGCCGTAGCGCGGTCTGGCTGTGACATAGGCCGAGCGCATGGGTCGGGTGCGAATCCGTCAAACGGGTTACTGACGGGCCAGCCTTCGCCCCTCCGCGTTAACCATCGGTTACCCATAACCGCCGACCTTCGGGATCACAGTCGCTTATCGAGTCGTCATGTCGCTGGACCGCCGCCTGTTCCTGTTCGCCGCCGCCGCCGCCCTAACGGGCTGCGCGGGCGACAATGCGGGCCGGATGCCCCTTCCCGGCGGGCGGGGTCAGGACGCGGGTGGAAACGTCCAGCGCGTCAGCCCTGCGGACTTCCCCAACATCCCGTTCGCCGACTGGACCGACACCGAGCCGGAATATGTGCTGTATCCCGGCGACGAGATCGAGGTGGCGACGCCCACGGCCCCCGAACTGACCCGCACGCTCAAGGTCGGCCCCGACGGCCGCATCGCCCTGCCCCTGATCGGTCAGATCATGGCGGCAGACCGCACCCTGGCCGAGGTCGAGCAGGTCGCCAGCCAGGCCTATGCCGCCGAACTGGTCCGCCCGGTGGTCGAGATCACGCTGAAACTGGCCGGGCCGCTGAAAGTCTGGGTCGCCGGCGAGGTTCGCACCCCCGGCGTCTTCGACATGGCTGGCGACATCGACGCCTACCAGGCCATCGTCATGGCGGGCGACTTCCTGCCCAGCGCCAAGCCGCAGGAAGTGGCGCTGATCCGCCGGGGTCCGGGCGGACGGCGCATGATGCGTGTGGTGGACCTGCGTCCCCGCCGCGGCGAGGTGGTGGCGCTTCGGCGCGGCGACATCCTGTATGTCCCGCGCTCCAACCTGGGCGAGTTGGCCAACTTCTTCACCCAGGTCCGCAACGCCCTGCCCGTTGGCTTCAGCTACAGCATCAACGGGCAGTATCAGCAGTTCTAGGCCGCGTCGCAGCGAGAAGGTGGAGCCTTCTGACCGCAGCCCAGAAAATCAGGCGGCGAGTTTGACCACGCCGGAGTCGATCCAGCGGCGGGCGGCGCGCTGGGCCTCGGAGATTTCGTCCGAGTCCATCTCCTGGCTCATTTCGCGGCGGTAGACGCGCGCCTCGACCGAGCCCTTCATGGCGGCCAGGTTGAAGATCATGTGGGCCGAGACCCGGTCCATCGGGCAACCGCCCTGGCCGGTCGAATACATCATGCCCAGACGGAACAGCGCGTCGCCGTCCATGTCGGGCGTCGGCAGCGGCAGGGTGTCGCCGGCGGCCATCTCGTCGAAGTCGGCCACTTCATGGGCCGCGAGTTCTTGCGGGTTCATCACCGTATCCTCCGAGCGGGTTCCGTTCTGGTCCCGCCTCCTGATACCCGATCAAATACCGCCGGTTTGAAGTTAAAGTTAACAGCACCCGGTCTGCAAAATCTTTTGTGTAAAGGCGAAATGAATACTGAAACGGAGATTCATTATCCCTAAATCGCCGAGTCATTTTCTGTTTACGATTGAGCCGTTCAGC
>VFBG01000227.1 GCA_006515835.1 bacterium
CATAGGCCGAAGCCACCACGGAATCGATATTGGTCATGGTGGTGACGTAGCCGGCCGAGCTGGCATAGCCGCCAAACATCTCCACCGGGCCGGTGGCATAGGCGAAGTTCACCTGGCCGCCCACAATGCCGCCGTTCTGGACGGTGCCGTCGCCGATGATGGTCTGGTTGGCCGCGCCGACGAAGAAGGTGTCGTCGCCGCCGCCGCCGATCATGGTGGTGACGCTGGCATTGGAGACGAACAGTTCGGAACCGGTGCCGCCGGTCAGCGTGTCCGAGCCACTGGTGCCGACAACATAGGTGGTGGGGTTGTTTTCCGACCCGGTATGAATGTGATCGATGCCGGCGCCGGCGAACTGATCCTTGATCACCAGGGTGCCGCCACCCGCCGACGCGCTAAGATCGATCAGCAGATCGTTGCCCACCTGCCGGGCGCCGCGCAGGCCTGATTGCGGTACCGCCGAAGCATCCAGCACGGGGGTATCGATGGTCTCAAGGGTC
This sequence comes from bacterium, assembly GCA_006515835.1. GTDB lineage: Bacteria > Pseudomonadota > Alphaproteobacteria > Caulobacterales > Caulobacteraceae > Brevundimonas. Next base: position 501 of record VFBG01000227.1, read on the forward strand.
ACCGTGCCGGACAGGCCGCCGGGAACGACCACATCGCCCGCCCCGGTCTTCACCGTCAGGGACAGGCCGGCGGCGCCGCTGCCCGCCAGGGTCAGCGACCCGGTGGCGGACGATACGTCGATGGTGGCGATTCCCGACAGCCCCGCCTGGGTCCCGACACTCAGGGTCGGGCTGGCGAGATCGGACATCACCACCGTCTCGAAGCCGCTGGTATGGTTGAAGGCGGTATCGGCCAGTACATTGGGCAGGCCGGTCAGCGTCAGGGTGTCGCCTCCCGAACCGGCCATCAGGGTACCGAGACCCGCCAGGGCGGCTCCCGACAGGATAAGCTGGTCGTCGCCGTCGCCAAGGTCAACACCGGCAAAGCCGCTGCCGAGATTGACGGCATCCGAACCGATCCCGCCCAGCAGGGTCTGCGATCCGGCGGTTCCGGCGATGCTCAGGGTACCGTCGCTGAAAATCAGGGTCTCGATTCCGGTCAGGGAATCGGTGCCGTCCATGATCGAGGCGGTATCGGCGACGGTCAGGGTCCCGCCGGCATCGGTCGAAATCTGGTAATCGGCCATCAGGCCGTCATAGACCACGGCATCGCTGCCGGCGGCGCCGCTGATGGCGTCGTTGCCCGACCCGCTGTAGAAGGTGTCGTTGCCGACGCCGCCGGTGGACGGCGCGGTGATCGACACGCTGACCGTAACCGGGGTCGAAACACCCGAATTGCTGTCGATGGCCACAACCTGGAAGGAATCGGTCTGGCCGGCGCCCACCTCCAGTTGGCTGACGGTCGCACCAGGAGTGTAGGTATAGACGCCGGAGGACGGATTGATGGTGACCGAGCCGTAAAGGGTCGTGACGCTGCCGGCCGGCGAGCTGCCATTCAGAACGTAGTACGAGATGGTGTCGCCGCTATCGACGTCGCTGGCCGCGGCGGTCGCCGTCCCCGTTCCAAAATTGGTGACGCCGAGAACCGCCGGCCCCACCAGGACCGGAACGTCGTTCACCGAGGAGACCGCGATGGTCATTGTCCCGGTCGCGGTCTTGGTGCCACCGGTTCCGAAATGCCCCAAATCGTTGACGGTGACGACAAGGCTGTCGCTGCCGTTGTAGTCCTGGCCGCCCAGATAGGACAGCGTCGCCAGCGCGGTGTTGACGGCACTCTTGGCGCCGGTGAAGGTCATGGTGGCGTCGTTGGCGCCGTCGCCGGCGCTGAAGGTCAGGCCGGTCAGGGTGGACAGGGTCAGTCCACCATGGCCGACCGTCAGCGTCACCTGGACGTCGTC
>VFBG01000056.1 GCA_006515835.1 bacterium
TCGGCGTCGGCGTCCTCGGGCGCGACCGCGCTTTCTTCGGCCGGCGCCTGGTCCATCAGGATCAGCTTGCGGCCGTCGGCCGTGGTCAGCCGCTCATAGCGGCGCGTCGAGGCGTCGCCGGCCAGCGGCGTGCGCACGGCGTCGGCGAGGCCGGCGGACTTGAGAAAGTCGAGGCGTTGAAGCTCACGGTCAGACATGCAGATCCTTCACCTTGGCTTCCCACGCCCCTACGCCAGAAACGGTCGCATGCCTTCCAGCCCCCTGTTCAGCCAGGGTCACGGTCAGCCGGTCCGGCCCCAGCCAGGCGGCGGGATCGTCGCCCAGCCGCTCGGGCCATTCAATCACGGCGCAGCCTTCGTCCAGCGCCTCGTCCAGCCCGATCTCGGCCGCCTCTTCGGGCCGGGTCAGGCGGTAGAGGTCGAAATGCGCCACCGGCGGCGCGCTCTCATAGAATTGCACCAGGGTGAAGGTCGGCGATGGCACCTCCTCTTCGGGGGTGGTCATGGCGCGGATCAGACCGCGCGCCAGGGTCGACTTGCCCATGCCAAGCGGACCGTACAGCAGCACCGTCTCGCCCGGTGCCAGTCGCGGCGCGATCGCCGCGCCCAGACGGGTCGTGGCGTCGGCGTCAGCCAGCACCCAGTCGCGTGTCCCACTCATGCGAAATCGGCGTCCGGCTGGCTGGGCAGGACCCGTTCGGTGAAGGCCTTCAGCCCATAGGTCGCCTTGACCGCATCGATATCGAGCCGTGAAGGCGGGATCGGCTTGCCGACCTTCAACTGGAACGCCTTCTTCCTCTTGTTCAACAGCTCGTGGAACAGGGTGATGTCGCGCAGTTCCTGCGACACCCGGTCGAACAGATGGAACAGGGTCGAGTTTGGGCCGGCGACATGGATCGGCACGACCGGTGCATTGTACTTCCGCGCCAGCGACGCCGCCGTCGGGGCCCATTCCGGATCGGTCACCGAACCGTCCTTTGCCACACGCGACAGCCTGCCGGCCGGGAACAGGACCACGCAGCGTTCGGCCTCGAACGCTTCCTTCGCCGCCGCCAAAGTCGCGCGGGTCTTCTCGCGGGTGCGCTTGTCCACCACCCATTCGACGGGGATAACGGCCTCGCCCAGCCGGGGGGAAACCCTCAGCGCATCGGCGTTGGCGAAGAAGACGGCGTCGGCACGGCGCGCACGGATGGCATCGAACACGGCGATGCCGTCGGCGATGCCGGTCGGATGGTTGGCCACGACGATGCAGCGCCCGCTGGCCGGAATCCGCTCGGGATTCATCACCGAGACCCGCAGGTCCATCAGGTCGCTCATATAGTCGAGCGCTCCGGCGCCGGTCAGCGGTTTGACGGCATCGGCCATGCGCACGGCGGCGCGATAGTTGAGCAGTTTGTAGAGAACCGGCCGGATGACGGGCCAGAAGAAGGATCGGGTCAGACGCGGCGCGCGCTCGGCGATCAGCACCTCGACGATGTGCTGATCCGGGCGGGTCGGCGGGGGGGCGACGATCTCGGTCATTCGCCCCGGTTGTCGCCGCTTGCGGCGCGCTCGGCAAGCGGCAACCTGACCGCTCGCCTTTGCCACGCGCGTCGCCGGTGCTACCCCTGCGCACCGACAAATTTCGCCACTGTCCGAGGATGCCTGTATGCGCCCGTTGACCCGTCTTCTCACCGGCCTGAGCGCCGCCGCCCTGCTCGCTTCCGCGGCGCTTCCCGCCCTGGCTGAGACGCCCCCGGTGGCGGTTGCCGAAGCTCCCGCCGGCGCTGCCCAGGACCTCAACACCTTCACCTGGCAGGACATGATCGCCCTCAACCGGCTGGGCGATCCGCAGGTGTCGCCGGACGGGCGTTGGGTCGTCTATTCGGTTACCGCCACCGACGTCGACGCCAACCGCCGCTCGGGCGCCCTGTTCGCCATGGACCTGCAGAACCCGGGCGAGCCGGTGCGGCTGGCCATCAATGAGGGCGGCGCCAACACCGCCCGCTGGGGGTCTGACGGCAAGCTGTATTTCCTCTCGGGCCGCTCGGGGTCCAGCCAGGTGTGGCGCGCCGCCGCCGACGGGACCGGCCCGGTGCAGGTGACCAACCTGCCACTGGACGTGAACGCCTACCGCCTCAGCCCCGACGCCTCCAAGGTCGTGGTCTCCCTGGCCGTCTTCCCCGACTGCCCCGACCTCGCCTGTACCGTCGATCGCACCAAGGCCGTGGCCGACGATCCCTCGACGGGCCAGGTCTATGACCGGATGTTCGTGCGCCACTGGGATACCTGGGCGGACGGCACGCAGAACCATCTGTTCGCGGTCAATGCCGACGGTTCGGGCGCGCCGGTGATGGTGACGCGCGGCTTCGACGGCGACACCCCTTCCAAGCCCTTCGGCGACGAGAGCGAGTTCACCTTCGCTCCCGACGGCCAGTCGATCGTCTTCTCGGCACGGTTGGCCGGCCAGTCCGAGCCGTGGAGCACCAATTTCGACCTCTACCGCACCAACGGTCTGAGCGGCGACGGGACCTTCGAGAACCTGACCGACGCCAATGACGCCTGGGACACCGGCCCGGTCTTCTCGCCGGACGGCCGCACCCTGGCCTACCGTGCCATGGCCCGTCCGGGCTTCGAGGCCGACAAATTCGCCATCTTCCTGCGCGACATGGGCACGGGCCAGACCCGCCAGATCGCCGCGGACTGGGACCGCTCGGCCGATACCCTGCAATGGTCGCGCGACGGCCGGACGCTCTACACCACCGCCGGCGACGTCGGTCAGACCCGGATCTTCGCCATTGATGTGAGCCGTGGCACCGTCGTGCCGATCACCGGTCCCGGCCATGTCTCGGCCTTCCAGCAGACGCCGTCCGGCTTCGTCTTCGCCCAGGACACCCTGACCCGCCCCAGCGAGCTGTTCGTGAAGACCTTCCGCGGCCGCGAGATGCCGCGCCGTATCACCGATGTGAACCCGTCGCTGGACGCCGAGACCTTCGGCGAGCCCGAGCAATTCAGCTTCGCTGGCTGGAACGGCGAGACGGTGCATGGCTATGTCATCAAGCCCGCGGGCTATGTCGAAGGCCGGCAATATCCGGTCGCCTTCCTGATCCACGGCGGGCCGCAGGGCTCGTTCGGCAACAGCTGGTCCTACCGCTGGAACCCGTCGAGCTATGCCGGCGCCGGCTATGCGGTGGTGATGATCGATTTCCACGGCTCGACCGGCTACGGCCAGGCCTTCACCGACGCGATCAGCCAGCACTGGGGCGACCGTCCGCTGGAAGACCTGCAGAAGGGCTGGGCCTTCGCCCAGGAACGCTATCCCTTCCTCGACGGCGACAACGCCTGCGCGCTGGGCGCCTCCTACGGCGGCTATATGATCAACTGGATCGCGGGCAACTGGGCCGGCGAGTTCAAATGCCTGGTCAACCACGACGGCGTCTTCGACACCTTCGGCATGGGCTATTCGACCGAGGAGCTGTGGTTCACCGAGTGGGAATACGGCGGCACCCCGTGGGAAAACCCGCGCGGCTACCAGGAGTTCAACCCGGCCAATCATGTCCAGAACTGGCGTGACCCGATGCTGGTGATCCAGGGCGACCTCGACTACCGCATCCCGACCGCCCAGGGCCTGTCGACCTTCACCGCCCTGCAACGCCGCGGCATCGACAGCCGGCTGGTGGTCTTCCCCAATGAGAACCACTGGGTCCTCCGCCCTGCCAACAGCCGCCAGTGGCACACCGAGGTGTTCGGCTGGCTGGACAAATACCTGACGCTGGAAGACTGACGCCCGCGCGAAATGGCGACCGACAGGGGGCGCGTCCGGCGACGGGCGCGCCCTTCTCGTTGGGCCCGATGGCGCCGAGTGTGGCGTTCGCGCGTTGTCAGGGGTTGGACGGAGTTCCGGTTTGCCCAACCCCTTGAAAGACAATCCGAACTGGCTGGCTGTGCGCGACCGGGCTCTGGTTCCGGCCGGAGCATGGGCGCGGCAGCGGCGGGACTGGCTCGTCGCCAACGATCCCGTCTACGGCGGGCTGCGCCGTCCGGGCCGGCCCGAGGCGATCGCTGCCGGCGGGACTGTGCTACTTCTCGCCCTGTTCGTGCTCTTCCTCGCCCTGTTCCAATGGAACTGGCTGCGCGGCCCGATCGGGTCCTGGGCCTCGGCCCGCTATGACCGCGAGATCGAGCTGAACGGTGACCTCGACGTCAATCTGTTCAGCATGACGCCTTCGGCGCAGGTGCGGGGATTGCGCATCGGCGGTCCGGACTGGGCGCTGGAACAGGACACGCTCAAGGTCGCCGACCTTCAGGCCTCCATTCGGCTCGGCGCCCTGCTGGCCGGCCGGATCGAGATGCCGAGCCTGATCATCACCAGACCCCAGGTGGTGCTGATCGCTACCGAGGACGGACGGCTGAGCTGGGTGCTTGATCCCGAAAAGCACGATGACGGCGAGGGCATGAAACTTCCCTTGATCAATCATCTGGTCATCCGCGACGGCACGCTGAGCCTGGACGAACAGAAGCGCGACATGACCCTGCGAGCGACGATTTCGGCGCGCGAGGGCTCGGACGGTCAGGCCGGCTTCCACCTCGACGGCCGCGGCACCATGAACGGCACGCCGCTGCGGCTGGAAGTGCGCGGCGGACCCTTCATCAACATCCGGCGCGACCGGCCCTATGGCTTCAAGGCCGAGCTGTCGGGCGTTGGTTCGACCCTGATCGCCGACGGTTCGATCACCCGGCCCTTCGATCTGGGCCAGTTCACGGCCACGCTCAGCCTGCAGGGGCGCGATCTGGCCGATCTCTATCTCCTCACCGGCATCACCACCCCGAACACGCCGCCCTATCGGCTCAGCGGCACGCTGATCCGGGACGATAGCCTGTTCACCTTCAACGACTTCTCCGGTCGGGTCGGCACGTCGGATCTGTCCGGCGATCTGAAGGTCGACAAGGTCGGCGACCGTCGGCGGGTTGATGCCGACCTGCATTCAAACCTGCTCGATATCGACGACCTTTCCGCCGTTCTGGGCGGCACGCCGCGGGTCACGAACTCCGGCGATACGGTCACGACCTCTGGCGCCGGGGCGAAACTGCTGCCGACTGCCCCGCTGAACGTCGAGCGGCTGCGTGTGATGGACGGCACGCTGCGCTACCGGGCCGCGCGGGTGAAGCGCAACGAGCTCGACATCCGTCAGGTCGACGTTGGGGCCGACCTGAAGGACGGCATCCTAATGCTCGATCCGGTATCCTTCGATTTCAACCGCGGCTCCCTGAACGGGACCGCCCGGATCAACGCCAACCGGGGCACGCCGTACACGACCGCCGACTTCCGGCTGAGAGGCTATCCGCTGGAGTCCATCGTCCCCGCCCGCGACGGTGCCCCGGTTGTCACCGGCAGCGCCCTCGGCCGCGCGAAACTGGAGGGCCCGGGTGCCTCGGTGCACGATTTCGCGGCCAACTCCACTGGTACGCTCAGCCTTGTCGTTCCGCAGGGGCGGATGCGCGCAGCCTTCGCTGAGCTGCTGGGCATCAATGTCACGGCCGGTCTGGGCAGGCTGCTGTCGGGCGATACCGGCTCGTCTGAAATCCGATGCGCCGTCGCCGAGTTCACGGTCCGTCGCGGCATCGCCACGGCGCGGACCTTCGTCATCGACACCACCCCGGTCCTGGCGAAGGGAAGCGGGACCATCAATCTCGGCACCGAGACGATGGACCTGCGCATCGACGGCGAGACCAAACAGCCCCGCCTGATCCGCCTTTGGTCTCCGATCACCGTCCGTGGCTCCCTGACCGCCCCCAAGGTCGGCATCGAGGGCGGCGCTGTCGCCGGTCAGGTCGGTCTGGGTGCGGCCCTGGGCGCCCTGATCAACCCGTTGATCGCCCTGTTGCCCTTCGTCGATCCGGGCCTCGCCGAGGACGCCAACTGCGGTGCCCTGATCTCGTCGGCGAGATAAGGACGCGACAGGTTGAGCCGAACGCGCGTTCCATGCGTATCTTGGGGCCTCTCGCCGCTATTGCCCGCAAGGACCGCATGACCCGAAGAGGCCTCTTCGCCCCCGCGCTTGGACTGCTCGCCGCCGCCTGCTCGCCCCTGGCCATGCTGAACACCTTCGGCCCGCGCGACGGCGGGGTGCGCCGGGCCGCTCGCGACATCGCCTATGGCGACGACCCGCGCCAGACGATGGACGTCTTCGTCCCGACCGAACAGCGCGAACAGCCCTGGCCGGTGCTGGTGCTGTTCTACGGCGGCGGCTGGGACAGCGGCGACAAGACCCACTACGCCTGGGCGGCGCAGGCGCTGGCCGCGCGCGGCTTCGTCGTCGCCCTGCCGGACTACCGGCTGGTTCCGCAGGTTCATTTCCCGGCCTTCATCGAGGACGCGGCCCTTGCAACCGCAAAGGTCGGCGAGATCGCCGGCCAGTATGACGCTGACCCGGCCCGGCTGGGCGTGATCGGCCAGTCCGCCGGTGCCCATCTGGCCCTGATGATCACCCTCGACCGGCGCTATATGGCCGCCGTCAGCGCGCCCGGCCTGATCAAGGCGGCGGTCGGCCTGGCCGGCCCCTATGACTTCCTGCCGTTCGATGTGCCCGCCTCGGTCAACGCCTTCGGTCGTGTCCCCGACCCCACCCTGACCCAGCCCGTCACCTTCGCCCGCGCCGACGCCCCGCCGCTCTGGCTCGGCCATGGCACCGACGACGTCATCGTCCATGCCGAGGACACCACCATCCTGTGCGAGCGGATGCGGGCGGTCGGCGGGCGTTGCGAGTTCAAACTCTATCCGGGCCTGAACCACGCCGATCTGATCTCGACCTTTTCACCCCTGTTCCGCAAGAAGGCACCGGTACTGGATGACGCCACGGCCTTCCTCCATCGCGAACTGGGCTGATTTAGCCTTCAATCGAGTCAGGAACGGTCGGTGGCGAGAATCCCGGCCCCGATGCAGTCTCAGGCTCCATTCGGGAGATGGTGATGCGACTCTTCTTGTTCGTGCTGGTGCTTCTCGGTGCGGCCGCGCCGGTTCTGGCTCAGGTTCCGCCGCCGTCGGCCGAGCTCAACGCCGCGTTTGAAGCCGCCCGGATCGCGTCGCCCACCGCGCCCCAACTCGAGGCCGAGCAACGCGAGTGGCTGCACTACCGGGCACTGGACGAATATGGCTACGGCGCCGACGGCGATGACGGGCGGATTCTGGACCTGAACCGGCGGGCGCAGCGGGATCAGGCGCTGCAGGAGGTGACCGTGACCTCCCCCGAAGGGTTGGGCACCTGCATGGGCTCGGCGCTGAAGGGCTGTTCCAGCCGTGCCGCCGGCTGGTTGACGTCACCCGCCGGCGACCGCCTGTTCTGGCAACTTCAGGATGGGTTCACTGACGAAAACGGCATCACCGGCGGCTTCATGCTGCTGTCCGGCGGCGCAGCGGGACCGGTCCGGCCGAGGACCTGGGCGTTCGAGGGCTATCGCTATGAGGCGCCGACGCTGATGATGGTTGAAGGCCAGATGTATGTGGCCGTCGCCGGCCGGATGCAAGGTACAGGGAACGGCAACGCCGACGCGCTCTTCCGCTGGACACCGGATGCGGCCCGGCCGCTGGTCCAGATCGATAACTGGAGCTGGCGCGAGCAACTGGCCGAACAGCTCCCGACCGGTCTGGAGGTCTGGAAGGGTGTCGACTACCGCTATGCGGACAGCGAGGTCTGGGCGTGGACAAAGCTGTGGCAACCCAACGATGGCAACTGCTGCCCAAGCGGGGGCGAGGCCATGCTCAGCTTCGAGATCAGGGACGACGCCGTCGTCCTGAGCGGTGTCAACGTCCAGCAGCCGCTGCTCGACGCCGCGATGACCTGCTCTGTGATCACTGGCAGGGCGAGGAAGGCTATGACGCCGACCGTCAGGCCCGGATCAGCGCGGCCGTCCGCGAGCTGCGATGCGAGGCCGAACCGGCGGACGGTGCGGCCCTGAAGGTCAAATACGCCGACGACCCGATGCTGACCGCCCTGATCGCCCGTACGGGGGTCCCGCCGGCCGACTAAGCTGCACCGTCTCGCCAAGGCCACGATCATCCGCTAGACGAGGCCATGACAGAAACGATGACAGCACAGGCGGCATTGGACCGCCTCGAAACCCTCTACAGCCAATCGGTCTCAAACCTGCGCAATGCGGTGGGGACATTTATCCGGACCGGCGAGCGCGCGGATCCGGAAGCGCGGGCCCGGGGCCTGTTCTCCTATCCGGAGCTACGGGTCAGCTGGTTCGGCGATCGGCCCCGAAACCTCGAAACCCGCGCCTACGCCCGCCTGTCGCGGCCCGGCGTCTATTCGACCACCATCACTCGCCCCGACCTGTTCCGCCCGTATCTGACGGAACAGCTGAGCCTGCTGCAGGCAGACTACGGCGCGACCTTCGACGTCGGCCCGTCGGCGCAGGAGATACCCTTCCCCTATGTGATGGACGGCTCGGACGTCGCCCTGGACCGCAGCCAGACGGCCGCCGTCGCCCGCTATTTCCCGACCACGGACCTCGCCCATATCGGCGACGAGATCTCCGACGGGATGTTCGACCTGACGAAGGACTTCCCGCTGGCCCAGTTCGACGGCCTGCGCACCGACTTCTCGCTGGCCCGCCTGCGTCACTACACCGGCACCCCGGTGGAGGATGTGCAGTCCTACATCCTGTTCACCAACTACAACCGCTACGTCGACGAGTTCGTGCGCTGGGCCTGCGCCCAGCTGCAGGACCCCAACAGCGCCTATGAGAAGCTGGTCTGCGCCGGCGGCATCGAGATCACCCGCGACACGCCCAATCCCGAGGCGGCGGTCATGGATGCGGCCTGGAAGAAGCACCAGATGCCGGCCTATCACCTGACGGCGCCGGGCTGGGCGGGCATCACCCTGGTCAACATCGGGGTCGGGCCGTCCAACGCCAAGACCATCTGCGACCACCTCGCCGTGACGCGTCCGCATGCGTGGATGATGATCGGCCACTGCGGCGGCCTGCGCCCCAGCCAGAGCATCGGCGACTATGTGCTGGCCCACGCCTATCTGCGCGACGACCACGTGCTGGACGCGGTGTTGCCGCCGGACATCCCGATCCCCTCGATCGCCGAGGTCCAGCGTGCCCTCTATGACGCGGCCAAGATCGTCTCGGGCGCGCCAGGCGAAGAGGTCAAACGGCGCCTGCGCACCGGCACGGTGGTGACCACCGACGACCGGAACTGGGAGCTGCGCTACTCAACATCGGCCTTGCGCTTCAACCAGAGCCGGGCCGTGGCCATCGACATGGAATCCGCCACCATCGCGGCCCAGGGCTATCGCTTCCGGGTCCCCTACGGCACCCTGCTGTGCGTCTCGGACAAGCCCCTGCACGGCGAGATCAAGCTGCCGGGTCAGGCCAACCGCTTCTACGAGGGTTCGATCTCGGAGCACCTGCAGATCGGCATCCACGCCATCGACCTGCTGCGCGCCGAGGGCTCACGCCTTCACTCCCGCAAGCTGCGGGCCTTC
>VFBG01000057.1:0-3902 GCA_006515835.1 bacterium
GGATCAGCGGGTTTCGCTGGACCTTGGCAGACGTCACGGACACAGTCTTGTCTTACGGAGTGAGCCTGGCGACCCTCCTCTGACGTGACTTCATTGCTCCGCCCTCCATCCGCCCGTGCCCCGCCGCGCAAAGATCATGATCGTGCAGCGCCTCGATCACCTTGCAGGCCGACACCCGGCCGCCGGCGCATTCGGCGGTCATGCGCCTCAACTCCGACCGCAAGGCCTGGAGTTGGGCGATCTTCTCGCTGACGTCCACGAGATGCCGCTCCGCGATGATGTTGGCCTCGTCGCAAGGCCGGTCCGGATGGTCGGCCAAATCGAGCAGTGAGCGGATGGCGTCCAGATCGAAACCCAGCTGGCGCGCGTGGCGGATGAACGACAGGCGCTGCAGGGCGGCGTCGTCATAGAGCCGGCGGTCGCTCGCGGTCCGGGGCGGCTCGGGCAGGAGGCCGATCTGTTCGTAAAACCGGATGGTCGGAATCTTGACGCCCGTGGCGACCGACAGCTTGCCGATCGTTTGGAGCGGAGAGAGAGCGGGGCGTGCTGACATGGTTCTGAAAATAGGGGCTTGATCCTCTAGCCGCTAGAGCATGCACAACGGTTTCTCAAGGATCGCCGGAGCCGTCATGACCGAACCCCTGATCTCGGACCCTCCCGCCGCCACGGGCTGCGGCTGCGGCGCGGCGGTGAAGTTCGACGGCGCGTCTCCCGCCTATCGCCGCATCCTCCTGTCGGTGATCGCGATCAACGCGGCGGCCTTCATAGCGGTCGCGGGCGGGGCGCTTCTCCAGGGCTCCGCCGCCCTCGGCGCCAACGCCCTCGACTTCCTCGCCGACAGCGCGACCTACGCCATCAGCCTGTGGGTCATCGGCAAATCCGTGCGGGTGCGCTCGGGCGTGGCCTTGCTCAAGGGCGCGAGCCTGGGGCTCCTCGCGGTATTCATCCTGGGCTTCGCCATCTGGCGGGCCGTTTCGGGCGTCCCGCCCGAGGGGACGGTGATCACCGGCCTCGGCCTGTTCGGCTTTTTCGCCAACGCCGTCGCCGCCTTCTTGCTCGTGCGTCACCGCGAGGGCGACGCCAATGTCCGCTCCGTCTGGCTCTGCACGCGAAACGACCTGATCCTCGTGGTCGCGGCGGCCGGGGGCTTGGTCTGGCTGACCGCCTCGCGCTGGCCCGACCTGATCGCCGGCGCCGTCCTCGCCGTGGTTTTCCTGCAGTCGGCCTGGTCGATCATCCGCCAGTCGCGGCGCGAACTGCGGGACGTCGCATGAAAGCCGAGAGACCCGCCCTGACGGCCCGGCGGCCCGTCTCGGGTCGAGGAGGGCGTCGCCGCCCTGCGACGATGGCGCGATTGCAGTCGCGGTGGACCGTGTTATGGGACGCCATGGGATTCCGCTCAGCCAGGCACGGTTGGATGGCGGCGCTGCTTGCGTCGTTCCTCACCCTGTTTGTTTTGGTTTCCACTGTTGAGGCAGCTACCTGCGCGCCCCAAACCGCAACCGCGCATACCTCGGAAACGGCTGCCGATGCTCCGTCGGACCGCGATAACACCGGTCGATCCGACCAGAATGTCATTTGCTCGCACGGTCATTGCTATCAATGCGGGCTCGCTATGGCGCAGCCGCCAGTCGCCCTGACCTTGACGGCCGACGACCAAGACCCCGCGCCGCTACGGTCCGCTGATCGGCTAGCTTCGCGCATACCCACAGGTCCGGACCGGCCTCCCAGAGGCTGACGGGATCGCGCGCGCTCGCGCGCCCTCCACGTCAACCATCTGGGAAACAGGACCTATGCCATCCTCCAATTGCCGTCTGCCGCGTATCGCGGTCTGCGGAGCCGCAGTCGCCCTCTCGGCGATCCTGGCCATACTGACTCCCGGCTCGGCTCTCGCCGAACCGGTCACGCTCGCCGAGGGGCTGTCGCGCGCCTCCGCGTCCTCGCCGACCCTCGCGGCCGCTGAAGCGGACGTCGCGGCAGCGATCGGTCGCGCGCAACAGGCAGGGTTCCGGCCCAATCCGGAACTCGGGTTGGAGATCGAGAATTTCGCCGGCACCGGCGCCTTCTCGGGCCTGGACGACGCCGAAAGCACCCTCAGCGTCGGACAGCGGTTCGAGCTCGGAGGAAAACGCCCGGCGCGTGAGCGCGCCGCCCAGGCCGAGGTGAACGCCGCACAGCTACGTCTTGCGGTCGCTCGCGCCGATCTGCAGCAGCAGGTGCGCGACGCCTACGCCGAAGCCTATGCGGACAGTCGACGGGTCGAACTGGCGCGTGAACAGTTCGTGCGCGCCGACAACCTTCAGACCATTGCGACCGAACTGGTCGAAGCCGGCCGCGAACCGCCGCTTCGAGCGCTGAGAGCCCGTACGGTCGCTCTCGAAGCCGTTGGTCGAGTTCGGGCTGCCGAAGCCGAATATGCGGAGGCCCAGCGGGCGCTCGCCGCCCTCTGGGGCGGAAGTGAAGATCTGCCCGAGCCCGTCGCGTCCGAGACCGAGCCCGCGCCCGAGGCCATCATCGACCCGGCTAACGCGCTGGACGTGCGTCTGGCCGAGGCCGAGGTCGCGACCTCGATCGCGGTCGTGGACCGTGAACGGACCCTGTCGCGCCCCGATGTGACGGTCAGCGCCGGCGCCCGTCAGTTCCGCGGTACGGACGACACGGCGCTGGTGGTCGGCGCCTCCATGCCGATCGGCCTCTTCGATCGCAACCAGGGCAATATCGCCGCCGCAAACGCCGAGCGGACCGGCGCCGAGGCCCGCCGCAACGCCGCTCTGGCCGGGTCGATCCGGCGCACGCGTGACGCCCAAGCCGCCCTGCGCACGGCCGAGGCCCGTCTCGCCTTCCTGGAAAACCAGGCTGAACCCGAGGCGCTGGAGGCCGTGCGCATTGCGCGTGAAGGCTTCTCGGCCGGCCGCTTCACCCTGCTGGATGTGCTCGACGCCGAAGAGGCGCTCAACACCCTGCAGGCCGACATGATCACTGCCGAGCTGGAGCGCGCGCAAGCCGTCGCCGCCCTGACCCGCGTCACCGAAACCCAAGGATCGACACAATGAGAATGCCCCGGGACAAGAGACGTCTGATGATCGGTGGCGCAGTCGCGGCCGTGGTCATCGTCGGCGGCGGATACGCCGTTTGGAGCTTGACCCGCGCGCCGGAAGCCACGCCAGAGGCGGAGGCTGAAGAAGCCCACGGCGCGGGCGAAGCGCTTGAAATGGACGCCGCACGCATCCAGGCCGCCAACATCATCCTGGCCCCGGTCGCAAGCGGATCGCTCAGTTCAGAGATCGTGGCCCAGGGCACGGTCGTAGGAACCCCGCAGGGCGAAGCGGTGCTTGCCGCGCGCGCCGACGGCGTCATTATCCGTGTGCCACTCCGGCTGGGGGATAGCGTGCGCGCCGGCCAGACCGTGGCTCTGATCGAGAGCCGCGAAGCCTCGACCATCGCAGCCGAACGCTCCGCGGCCCAAGCCAGATTGACGGCGGCGCGTCAGGCGTTAGCGCGGGAGCGGCGTCTGTTCGACGCCCAGATAACTGCACGTCAGGATCTCGAGGCGGCCCAGACCCTTCTGGCCGAGGCCGAAGCGGAATCGCGGCGTACGACCTCGGCGGCGGCGGCAGCGCGTGTGTCGCCGGATGGCCGTAGCACTGGCGTCGTTAGTCCCATCAGCGGTCGGGTGACCGCCGCTGACGCCACCTTGGGGGCTTTCGTAACGGCCGGCACGGAACTCTTCCGGGTTGCCAACGCGAACCAGATCGAGATCGAAGCTTCCGTCTCGGCTGAGGACGCGGCACGGATCCTTCCGGGCGACAGGGCCAGCATCATGCTGCCGGAAGGTGAGGTGCAAACGACGGTTAGGTCCATCACTCCGGGCGTCGATGTTCAGAGCCGGTCCGCCACAGTCT
>VFBG01000057.1:3960-11745 GCA_006515835.1 bacterium
CGGTGTCAGGCACGGGCGGGTTGCGGCCCGGCCAAGCCATATCGGCGCGGATTTACACGCGGGGAACGGGAGGCGCCGGCGGCGTTTCGGTGCCGGAGGAGGCCATCCAGACGGTCGAGGGCCGCGACGTCGTATTCGTGCGAACCGCGACGGGGTTTGTCGCTACGCCCGTTCTGATCGGTCAGCGGAGCGGCGGCCGGGCCCAAATCACCTCGGGCCTGCGTGCCGGTCAGACCATCGCCACGCGCAATGCCTTCCTGTTGAAGGCCGAGCTCGGCAAGGGCTCGGGCGAGGAAGAATAGACCATGATCGCAAATCTCATGGCCCTGTCGGTACGGGCGCGATGGATGATCATCGCGCTCGTGCTGCTCGTCTCCACCTACGGCGCCTGGCAACTCACTCAGCTGCCGATCGACGCTGTTCCGGACATCACCAACAATCAGGTGCAGATCAACACTCAGGACCCCTCGCTCTCGCCCATCGAGATCGAGAAACGCGTCACCTTCCCGGTCGAGACTGCCATGGCCGGCATCCCCGGTCTGCTGGAGACCCGGTCGCTGTCACGCAACGGGTTCTCGCAGGTGACCGTGATCTTCGAGGAAAACGTCGATCTCTATTTTGCACGCCAACAGGTCAGCGAACGCCTCGTCCAAGCCCAGGAAAGCCTGCCCGAAGGGGTCCAACCTCGGATCGGGCCCGTCACGACGGGCCTGGGCGAAGTCTTCATGTACGCCATCGATTATACCAATCCGGGTGGGCGGGGCGCGACCGTGCGCAACGGCCAGCCCGGCTGGCAAAGCGATGGCTCCTTCCTGACGCCGGAGGGCGATCGCCTCAATGATGAAGTCTCTCGCTCCGCCTATCTGCGCACGGTCCAGGACTGGCTTATCGCGCCGCAACTGCGGACAGTGGAGGGGGTTGCCAGCGTAGACACAATCGGCGGTTTCGAAAAACAATATGTCGTGGAACCGGACCCGACGCGTCTGGCGCAATATGGCGTTTCGTTCGGTGAGCTGGCCGAGGGCCTTGAGGCGGCCAATCTTTCGCTGGGCGCAAACTTCGTCGAGCGTGGGGGCGAGGCCTATCTGGTGCGGGCCGACGCCCGCTTCCGCAGCCTGAGCCAGATTGAGGAAGCGATCATCGCCACGCGCGGCGGCGTTCCTGTCGCGGTCAGGGACGTCGCCACTGTGCGTCTCGGCGGCGATCTTCGCACCGGCGCCGCAACGCTGAATGGACACGAAGTCGTCGTCGGCACAACCCTGATGCTGATCGGCGAGAACAGCCGCACCGTGGCACGCTCTGTGGGTGAAAAGCTTGAAGCCACTAGCCGATCCCTACCGCCTGGCATCAAGGTCACACCGGTCCTCGATCGGTCGAAACTCGTCAACGCGACGATCTCAACGGTTCAGCGCAACCTGATCGAGGGGGCCATCCTCGTCGCCATCGCCCTGTTCCTGCTCCTCGGGAACGTCCGCGCTGCCCTGATCGCAGTCGCGATCATACCGATCTCCTTCTTCATGACCGCCATAGGCATGAATTTCATGGGGGTGTCGGGAAACCTGATGAGCCTTGGGGCTCTGGACTTCGGCCTGATTGTCGACGGCTCCGTCATCATCATCGAGAACTGCCTGAGACGCCTGTCCGAGCGGCAGCACCATGAAGGTCGCCTGCTGAC
Organism: bacterium; assembly: GCA_006515835.1. GTDB lineage: Bacteria > Pseudomonadota > Alphaproteobacteria > Caulobacterales > Caulobacteraceae > Brevundimonas. The sequence goes on from VFBG01000057.1 coordinate 5,636, forward strand.
CCTGCGCGAGCGGCTGGAAGAAACCACTATCGCCACGCAGGAGATGATCAAGCCGACCGTCTACGGTCAGGCCATCATCCTTCTGGTCTTCGCGCCCCTGCTGACCTTCCAGGGCGTGGAGGGCAAGACCTTCTCGCCCATGGCCATCACCCTGATGCTGGCTCTGGTCGCGGCCTTCATCCTCTCGATTACCTTCATCCCGGCCATGGTGGCGCTCGTCATGCGCAACAAGGTTTCGGAGAAGGACGTTTTCGTCATTCGCTGGATCAAGGCCAAATACGAGCCCGTGCTTCGTCAGGCCGTGGCCCGGCCGTGGCCCTTCGTCGGCGGCGGCCTGGCCCTGTTCGCCGTGGCGGGGGTGGTGTTCACCATGCTGGGACAGGAGTTCATCCCGACTCTCGACGAACGCAATCTGGCGCTGGCGTCCCAGCGGGTGCCTTCCACCGCTGTCGAACAATCACTTCGCATGCAGGTGGGGGTCGAACGCGCAATTACCAGCCTGCCCGAGGTCGAGTTGATGTTCTCCAAAACCGGTACGGCCGAGGTGGCCACCGATCCCATGCCGCCCAACATTTCGGACGGCTTCATCATCCTGAAGCCGCAGGACGAGTGGCCCGATGGCGTCGATTCCAAAGAGGACGTGATTGAACGGGTCGAGGAAGCAGCAGCGACGCAGGTCGGTCAGGCCTACGAGCTCAGCCAGCCGATCGAGCTGCGCTTCAACGAGCTGATCGCCGGGGTGCGCGGGGACGTGGCAATCAAGTTGTATGGCGACGATCTGGACAAGTTGACGGCGACGGCAAATCAGATCGCGGCTCAGCTTCGGGCCACGCCAGGCGCGGCGGACGTCAAAGTCGAGCAGACCAGCGGCGCCCCGGCGCTGGACGTCACCTTCGACCGGGCCGCCATCGCGCGCTTCGGCCTAACGGTTGACGATGTCGCCGATACCGTGGCTGCCGCCATGGGCGGTCGCGAGGCCGGTCAACTGTTCGAAGGTGATCGGCGCTTTGATGTCGTAGTCCGGGTGCCTCGTGCGAGCCGCAACGACCTCGACGCCCTCGGCGCCCTCCCCGTTATGCTGCCGGAACAGGAGGGGCGAACCCGCGCCTCCGTGCCCCTGCGGCAGGTCGCGTCCTTCCGCTTCACCGAAGGGCTGAACCAGATCAGTCGAGAAAATGGCAAGAGGCGGGTCGTGATCCAAGCCAACGTTCGCGGTCGCGACGTCGGATCGTTCGTTACGGAAGCGACGCCCAAGGTTGAAGCCATCGCTCTGCCGCCTGGATCATGGATTGAATGGGGCGGCCAGTTTCAAAACCTTAAGGCGGCGTCAGACCGCCTCGCTCTGGTAGTTCCGATCTGCTTCCTGGCGATCTTCGCCGTGCTGTTCCTTGCCGTTGGGACCTTCGGGCGGGCGGTGGCGGTCTTCCTGACCGTGCCGCTGGGTCTGGCGGGCGGGGTCTTCGCCCTGGCCCTCACCGGCATCTCCTTCTCGGTTTCGGCAGCGGTGGGCTTCATCTGCCTGGCCGGCGTGGCGGTGCTGAACGGCCTGGTGGTCATGTCCTCGATCCGGCAACGGCTCGATGACGGGATGGAGCTCTCCCGGTCCATCATCGAGGGCTGCATGGAGCGGGTGAGGCCGGTGATCATGACCGGCCTGGTCCCGGCCATCGGCTTCGTGCCCATGGCCCTGGCTCACGGCACCGGGGCCGAGGTGCAGAAGCCTCTGGCCATGGTGGTGATCGGCGGCCTGATCACCGCGACCCTGCTGACGCTCCTGGTCCTGCCGGCGATGAGCCGGCTGGTCTTGGGCCTCACCGAAGGGCGGCGTTCCAAACCCACCGACGCGCCGGCCGCGGAGCCGGCTCCGGCGGAATAGTCCCAAGTCCCCGCCGTCGTATCGGCGGCGGGGATCCCCCACCCAGGAGGCATCCATGCCAGACCCCATCAAGCTGATGAGACTCTACACCGACGAGGCCGCCTATTTCGGGGACCGCAAGGTCTTCGAGATCGTCACCGAACGCGCGCGGGCGGCCGGCGTCGCGGGAGCGACCGTGCTGCGGGCTCTGGTCGGCTTCGGCCACACGCCGCATCTTCATCGCCGCCATCTGCTGGACGACGACCAGGCCCTGATCGTCGAACTGCTCGATCACGAGTCCAGGCTCAGGGCGTTTCTGGAAATCCTGTCGGACCTGGAACATCTCGGTCCGGTCACGCTTGAGGCGGTCGAGGTCCTGCGCTGGCCGGACGCGGCGGTCGAGTCGGTCAAGCCAGACGCAGGCGAGGGAGACCTGATGTGAGCGTTCGGACCGCCCAGGACGGTCAACGGCGGATTCTGCTGTGGGTCCTCGTGCTGAACGCCGCCCTGTTCGTCGGGCTGGGCGTCGCGGGCTGGCTGGCGGATTCGAGCGCCCTTCTCGCCAATGCGGCGGACAACGCGTCGGACAGCGCCGTCTACCTAATCAGCTTCCTCGCGGTAGGGCGCGCTCCGGCCTGGAAAATCGGCGCGGCCCGTCTTTCAGGTGTGCTGCTGTTGCTGTTCGCGGCCGGCGTCCTGGCCGACGTGATCCGTCGATGGCTGACCGGCGCCGAACCGCTCGGCCCCGCCATGATGGCGATGGCCCTCGTGGCGGCGGCCGTGAACCTCTGGTGCCTGCTCCTGCTCCGGAAGGTGAAAACCGACGACGTGAACATGCGGGCCGCCGAGACCTTCAGCCTTAACGACGCCATCGCCAACGGGGGCATTCTGGTCGCAGGTGCCCTGGTCCTGTGGTTGGGACAAGCATGGCCCGACCTGATCGTGGGCGCTTTGGTGGCGGTCGTCGCCATCAAGGGCGGCCTCGAAATCCTGCGAGACGCCGCCCGCACCGACAGTGATAAAATGAGCGTCCGATGAGTACGCCCATGACCGCGCACCAGTCCGGAGACGGCCAGGACCACGCCGACAGAAAGGCGGGAGCGGATCCGCACGCCCACGGGGGGTGTTAGGATCGAACAGGGAGGTCACATTCGCCCTGACGAGCGGTGGCGCTCGGGCCCTGGGCTTCCGGCCGCAACAGCCCGCTCCCGGCGTCCCGGCCCGGCTGCCCATCGTCCTGTATGCGCGGGCCTACGGCTTCGGCGGCGTCTTCGCGGTCCAGGTGGCCTTCGGCGACCTCCGCAACAGGGGCTTCGAGATCGACACGGTGATGCTCGTGGCCGCCACCGGTGCGGCGGCCCTCAGCGCTTGGGCCGAAGGCGCGCTGCTCCTGTTTCGGTTCAACACCGGCCACGCTCTTTAGAACTACGCCTTGGGCCGCGAGGGGCAGGCTGATCAGAAGGGCGCGGCGAGGGGTTGAAACTTGAGCCATTCGAACCCTCCTGGAGGCGTTGCAAGCCGGTAAGGCAGGAATCGGGTCGCGGTTTGATCCTTGGCCGATTTCACGGCGATGATCACCCCATCGCTCTGGCGGGTCCTACGGCCAAGGCTAATTAGCACCGCCGCGGTCACGAGCGCTGCAATGAGTGTTTTCTCCCGGGTCATGACCTTGCTGCACCCGTCTTGACGGAAATCCACAGCAAAGCCGCCACGCCGCACACGATCGCCGCGTCGGCAAGGTTGAACGTCGGCCAGCGCCAGTCGCCCAGGTGCAAGTCGATGAAATCGGTCACCGCGCCTTGTCGGATGCGGTCGGCGATGTTGCCGAGCGCGCCGCCGGCGACAGCGCCGAGCGCGAGGGCCAGCGCAGGGCGCCGCGTGCGCCAGGCGGCGGTCAGGACCGCCGAGGCGACGGCGCCGGTGAGCGCCACCAGCAGCCAGCGTCCGGTTTCGCCGTCGGCCGAGAGGAGGCCGAAGGTGACGCCGCGGTTGAAGCTGAGGTCGAGGTTCAGGAAGGGCGCGATCTCGACCGGGGCGGTCAGGGTGCGAGCCCACGCCTTGGCAAGCTGATCGACTCCGGCCACGCCGATCGCAAGGACCACGGCGGCCAGTCTGACCGATCGTCCACCGGACTGCCGGACGGCGGGCGCTGCAGGAACGAGGTCTCGGTCAGACATGCCCGATCTCCTGGATCGGCTGGGTCGAGCGGCCGACCGGCTTCCCGGCCCAATACAGGGAGATCGAACCCGTGGCGGTCGCGAGCACCGCCCGCTCCTCGACGCCCTCGAACCCGGCCTCCGCGATCAGGTCGGGCAGGCCGCCGGCGGCGTTCAGCCGGGTGTTCTCGACCCCGTCGAGGGCCTGAACCTGGCGGAAGAGAAGCCGCATCGATGGCGTGCGCTGCCAGCCATAGTCGGCGATGTGCAATTCCCCGCCGGGCCGCAGCGCGGCGTGGATCGACGCCAGCCCGGCGCGCTTGCCGTCGATCGGGACCTGGTGAAACACGAGGCTGGACACGACCTTGTCCGCCCGGTCCCGGCCGATCAGCTCCGAGACGTCGCCCGCGAAGCCCTGGAGGAAGTCCACGTCGGCTCCGCGGCTGAGGGCCTTGGATCGCGCCCGGTCCAGCACCTCCGGATCGGGGTCGATGCCGATCATGTCGGCTCCGGGGGCCGCGGCCTTGATCAGGGTCGCGAGCGTGCCGGTGCCGCAGCCGACATCGACGATCGTTTCGCCCTCGCGTGGCGCGAGCTGCGCCAGGATGGCCGAGCGCCAGACCCTCTCGCGCGTCATCAGGGCGATGGCGGCGTCATACAGCCCGGTCAGGCTGCGGTGCCCGAGAGCCGGTGTGAATTCGGCCGGGGATGCAGAACGAGTCATGAAGCCTCCAAGGGATCAGGCGTCAAGCTACATCCTCTAGTCACTAGAGGATCAAGCGAAGATTTCGTCCGTCGCTGGGGGCCCGTCCCCGGCCTAAATGTCTGCCTCTGCCCGGCTCTTCCGATCCGCCCACCAGAAGCCGACCACGACGGCCGTCAGCGCGATCAACTGGGCCACGAGGCCCTCCCTGGTCGGGAAGAGGCCGAGGACTTCCACGCGGGGCAGGGCGGCCAGGGGATGGACGTCCATGACGCCCGCCTCCTGAAGCCCGGCCACGCCCTTGCCCGCCAGGATCACCGCCAGGGCCGCGATCAGCAGGGCGCTGTAGGCGAAGAACTGCGAGATCGGCAGGCGCTTGCTGAAGACGAGCAGGCCCCAGGCGACCAGGGCCAGGCAGACGATCGCCAGCGCGGCGCCGCCGAGCAGGGCGCCCTGGGTCCCCTGGCTCCACAGGGCGGCATAGAAGAGGATGGTCTCGAACACCTCGCGATAGACGACGATGAAGGCCAGCAGGAACAGGAACCAGGCCGACCGCTTCGACAGGGCCGCCGACAGCTTGTCGCGGATATAGGCCTGCCAGGCGCCGGCCTGGGCCTTGCCGTGCATCCACACCCCCACGGACAGGAGGACGGCGGCGGAGACGAGCGAACCGATGCCTTCGGTCAGTTCGCGGCTGGCCCCGCTGATGGCGATCAGCCAGGTCGCCGCCGCCCAGGTGGCGGCCCCCGCGACGAGGGCGGCGACCCAGCCGCCATGCACATAGGGAAGCACGTCCTGGCGCTCGGCCTTGCGCAGGAAGGCGATCATCGCGATCACGATCAGCAGCGCCTCCAGCCCCTCGCGCAGCAGGATGGTGAAGGCCCCGAGGAAGGTCGACAGGGCCGAGGCCTCGGAGGGCGCGAGCGCCCGGCCGGCCTCGTCGAACAGCCCTCTCAGGGCCGTGACCTGCCCCGCCACCTCGTCGGCCGGAGCCCGGCGACCCAGGCTGGCGCGGAGCTCGCCCATCGCGGCCTCGATCCGGGCCATCAGTTTGCCGTCGCGGGCCCGCAGCAGCGGCTCCACGGGTTCGAAGCCGTCGAGATAGGCCGAAAGCGCCAGTTCCTCGGCCTTGCCCGCGTCCCCCGCGCGATAGGCCGCCAGGCTCTCGGCGAGCCTGCGGCGGGCCAGGTCCAGGCCGTCCGTCCCCTGGGCCGCGAGAACCTCGGGATGCCGGCGCAGATAGGCGACCACCTCGCTCGCCCGAGGCTCGCCCAGTCGGGCCGCGAGCCCCGCAGGCGTGAGCTGGGTCAGGGCTTCGAGATCCGGCACGGCGGCGCGCAGCTCGGGATCGTCGCGCCAGGCGCGCTCCCCCGCGCCCCCCGTTTCCTCGGGATAG